>JAEYYV010000403.1 GCA_023428295.1 Pseudomonadota bacterium | reverse complement strand
ACCCCGCCGAGGGCTGGGTGCCACCGCGTGGCGCGGCGGCCGCCCCAGTTGAACGGCGGTGCGGCCGCCACGTCGAGCAGCGTCGGCGAGCGACGCGGGGTCCACTTCGCAGCGAGCGAGATCTGGCGGTGTGGGCTGCGCGTGTCGACGAAGTTCGCATCGGGCACGTGACAGCTCGCGCACGCGATCTTGCCCGTGTCGCCCGCGTGACCGAGCGTGCCGGTGGTGCCGTCGTTGTCGCGATCGACGAGCGGTCCCGACAGGTCCGTCGCGAAGAACAGCTTGTGGCCAAACGAGCGCGCCGCCGCGTTCGACACGTACGCGTTGCTCGGGTCCGTGTGCGGCGCGTCGTCGTAGCGAAGCTCCGCGAGCAGCGCGCGTTCCTCGTCGGTGAACACCGGCTCCGGATCGTCCGCGTCGATCGGCTCCGTGGTGCACGCGGACGCGGCGACCGCGGCGACCGCGGCGGACGCGAAGGCGAAGGCGAAGGCGAACGCCTTCATTCCGTGCTGCCTCCGTACCAGTGCGTGCCGCAGGGCATGCGCGCTTCGTCCCACGCGGGGCGCGAGACGCCGCGCGAGATGCCGAGGTCGTCGAACAGACGCTCGACGTGATTCGGGTGGAACTTGCGCCAGTACGCGTGCGGCGAGTTCTCCGGGATCACGCTCTCGTCGATATCGATGTGGTAGCCCGAGGTCCCGAACACGACGTTGCGCGGACCAGCTTGCAGCTGGCCTGCCGGGATGATCGCGCAGCCGGCGGGCTTGTCCTCGACGTACACGTAGACGCGCGTCGTCGAGGCGTACACGTCGATCTTCACCGGGCGATCGAGGCCCGCGAGCTCGCCGATCACGGGCATCGGCGTCCAGCTGATGTTGTTCGCCCACGGCAGGCGCTGATCGTGACCGGCGTGATAGCCGTACACGTTCGCGCGGTCGCACTGCTGGCTCACGCCCCAGCCGCGGTTGTTGCAGACCTGGATCTGCATCTCGTGGTTCGCCGTGAACGGCTGCACGACGATGGTGTCGTTCTCGCCAGGCGGCTTGTTCTCGAACGGGAACGGGCCCAGGCGCGTCTCGAGTGGGACGTCGTACGAGTGGGGCACCTGATCCGGCGTGACCTCCGGCGTGGTGGTGATCCAGATCTGCGGATAGCGGCGATTCGTCGACGGCAGCGACGTCGCCATCGTCACGTGCAAGTACGAGTCGCTCGCGAGCGACGCATCGACACCGCGCGCGACGAGGCGCACCGACGTCGACGAGCCCACGTAGAACTGTCCGAGCATCGGACCGTACGAGAACGCGTCGTCGACGGTGGAGCCGAACTCCGCGGACATGACACTGTTGCGCAGGATGACGTTGCCGTTGCCGTCGTGGATGATCTCCTGCATCGGCTCCCACGTCGCACCGATATCGAAGCTCTGATACCAGTCCATGTCGGGGTGCGGCTCGGGCGTGACGTTCACGTAGGCACGCGCGATAGGACGCGGGCGCGACGTGACGTCGGCTTGGCCGTTGATGTAGACCTCGCCCGACGAGAGACGCGCTTGATCGACGGTGATCGTCGGCAGCACGTACGTGAAGCGCGTGGACTCCGGTGCCGGGCTGCCGCCGATGTGCGCACCCGCGAATGGGCAGCCACCATCGAGCGCTTCGATCACGAGCGTGGTGTCGCCGGTGAGCCCGGGCCACGTGACGCTCGTGACGGGGCGATTGCCTTGGTGCAGCACGTTCTGGAAGTTCGCCTCACCAGCGGCGAGCGTGTCGTGGTCGTCGGCCCAGCCATAGAACACGCGACGCAAAGGCACGCTGCCCGGCTGTTCGTTCGCGTGGATCCGGAAGCGCTCCTCGCCACCCGCGCGCACCTGCGCCTCGGGACCGTCGGTGTAGAACAGCACGGCGGTCTCGATCATCTTGCGATAGACCGGGCGCGTCCCCGCGGCGGGGATGTAGAACGCGATGCCGTCGTCGCGCCACCCCTGAGCGATCAGCGCGTCGCGTGCCTCGGTGCCGACGACGTAGTCCGCGCCGTTGTACTCCTTCGCGGGTGGCGCTCCGTACTCCCACACGTAGCCGCCGCGCAGGTTTGGATTCGCGACGCGATACACGGCGAGGCGATCCGCGGCAGGCGTCAAGTAGACGTAGCCGAGCGTGGACTCTGCCTCGGTGCGCATGTGGCCATACACCATGCCGGCGATGGAGCTATCGAACCGGTTGATCGCGTCGTGCTCGCGATCGAACCGCGCGCGCTCGCCGGCGCAGCGATAGATCGCATTGCGAATCGCGACCTCGCCTTGCTCGCCGACGAGGACATCGTCATCGGCCGGCAGCGTGTACACGCGATAGTCCTTGGCCCCCGCGACGCCTTCGAAGTCGATGATCGCGGTGTCCGCGTGCATCGTGACACGGAGGTTGTCGATGCGCGGCAGCGGCGGCAACGCGCCGGGCTGCAGGCACGCGCCCGCGAGACACGTGTAGCCATCGCCGGCTCCGCACTGCTGGCCGTCGCACTCGTTATCGAGGCAATCGGTGAACCCATCGCAGTCTTCGTCGACGCCGTTCGAGCACGCTTGCTCGACCTGCGCGGTCGGTTCGCAGACCTCGCCGTTCTGCGCCGGCTCCCCTCCACACCCGAGCAACGCACAAACGAGTAGAGCTTTCCGCACGAGTGGCCTCCTAGTTCTGGACGATCAAATCGAGGTTGTAGACAACGGGTGGATACGAGGTCGGGACGTCGGTCGTCGCGAGCTCGATGGTGTTGACGCCGGAGCGCAGCTCCGCTGGATCGATCTCGAGCAGCATCGACATCGTCCCCGACACCGGCAGCGCGTCGAGCATCGCCATCTGCGCCGCATCGAACTTGCGCGTACGCCGCGCACCGCCGTTGATGCGGTAGTCGAGCTGGAACTGCGACGGCGTTCCCCAATCGAGGTGCATGAACGTCGTCATCGCGATCTGCGCGCTCACCGCGCCGGTCATGTCGATCGTCGAGAACGACAGCGGCGCGCTCCATCCGTCCGTCGCGAACGAGCCGAGCCGCCACCCGATGTTGTGCCGGTTGTCGGTGCCCGCCGTCAGCGAGTCCGCCACCTCCGCCTCCCGCCATCCCTCCACCACAGGACCGTCGAAGCCGACGTTGTCCCATCGCGTGATCCACGCATCGACGGCGTTGTCGCTGTACTTGAGCGATGCGTGATTGTGCGCCGTGAGGTGCACGTAGCCCTTGGAGAACGGCAGATCGATGTCCGCTGCCGCGAGCATCTCCATCGCCCCGAAGGTGACGCCATCGTCGGACACGGGCGAGGCCCACACCTCGACGCGCGAGCTCGAGACCTTCACCTCGACGTGGTTGAGCGCGTCCGGTCGCATCGACACGCACGTGCGCTCGTCGTAGTCGATCTCGCGGATCGTCTGCGTGTAGTCGTCGAAGATCACGAACTGCGAGACGCTCACCTGCCCCGTCGTCTGGCAGTTCTGGTTGAAGTGGATCTCGAGCGCGTTGCGCGGCAGCGCGCCGTTCTCTTCGTTCTGGACCTTCGTGTAGCTCGGCGCCGCCGTGGGCTCCTTCGTGATCGCGACGGACGTCCAGCCTTGGAGACCGCCGGGCACGAGCGACGCATCGAACACGATCGTCCCCGTGCGCGCCGCGAAGTCGAACGGGCGGCGGATGCGCATCGAGCTCTGTCCGTAGTTCTGCGCCGCCGCCGTGATCATCAAGTGGTTGGACTGGATCGCGGAGATGGTGTCGCAGACGAGCGTGTCCTGCGCCGGCATGACGACCGCCGGTAACCCGACGCGGCACGGCGGCAACGTCGCGCGGCCGATCGGCATCGCGTTGCCATCGGCGCTCGGCGCATTGGACGCCGATCGCGAGCCGCTCCAGCGCGCGCCATCCAGCTCGCGCGCGCGACCGCCGATCGCTACCGCATCGAACGGATCGCAGAACGCCGCTGCATCGAGGCCGCATCCGGGCGGGCCCGGCATTCCGGGCGTGGGAACCTCGGCGTCGGGGCCGGTGCCCGGTTCGTCGTCGCCCGCACCTGGCGATCCGCTGCAAGCGACCATCACGACGAGCGCACACGCGGTTCGTGTCCCCATGTCGTGTGAGTGGAGGCAGCGGCCCCGATGACTAAACGCGGTCGCTACTTTTTCAGCGTATCTAGCAAGCGAGCGGCATCCTTGGCGAATTGGCCCTCGGGATACGTGTCGAGGTAGTCGCGCAACAGCGCCTCGGCCTTGTAGCCGGCGTCCGGGCGATCGATCGCGAGCTGCGCCGCCGCGAACAGCGCTTGCTCTGCCTGCGCCGTGGTCGCGTAGTCGCGTACGACATCGAGATACTTTCCGATCGCGCTCTTGGTCTTGCGCTCCGCGAGATCCGCTTCGGCCGCGAGGATGCCGAGCTCGGCCATCGCGCGCTTGCTGCTCGCGTGCGTGCTGCGCCCCGCTTCGATCATCTCGCGCGCGTCGCCCACCTTGCCCGCGCGGATCGTCTTGCGGATGATCGTCGCGTCGAACTGCAAGACCGGCACGCGCACACCTGCGTCGCGCTTCGGCAGCGCGCCCCCCGCGTCGACGACGACATCGAGTTTCTCGGGCGGCCAGGTCTCTCCCGCGTGAACCGTCACCGGCTCGCCATCGGCGGGCGTGACGAACACCTCGCCGACCTCGACGACGATCCGCGTCTCGTTCGCGTAGCGCCCCACGACGAAGCGCGCGCCACCGACGAGCCGCGCGCTATCGACGAGGATCCGCGCCTCGGGCGTCGTCACTTCGATCGCCTGTGCGCTCACCGCGAGCTCACCCTCGTCGAGCCGGACGCTCGCGCCGTCCCGCTTGTACTTCGTGTCGGGCGTCGCGTGGACGATCACGTCGTCCACGGGATCCGGCGCGGCATCGTGGCTGGGATCTGGCGCGGCATCGTTCGCCCCGAGGCCCGCATCGCCCGCGATCGCGATCGGCCCGCTTCCATCGCGCCCGTGGCCATCGCGCCCGTCGCCATCGCGCCCGTCGCCGTCGCGGCCTCCGATTCGCACGACGACGATCGCGATCGCCGCCGCAGCCGCGAGGCTCGTCCCGATCGCGATCCACGGCCACACGCGCCGCGCACGAGCGGGCGTCGCGAGCCCGCGCGTGATCGCTTGCTGGATCTCGCGATCGCGCACCGCCCCCGTCGGCGGCGGATGCGCATCGGCGATCTCGTCGAGCTGATCGCGCAGGTCGCTCACGCGCCCCCTCCTTCGGTCTCGCGACGGGCCACCGTCTCGGCGCGCCCGAGCGCCGCGTTGAGCTTCTTGCGCCCGTAGTACAAGCGCAGCCGCGTCGTCGACTTGGCCGCCTTCATCATCGTCGCGACCTCCTCGACGGAGTGGCCGTACACGTTGGCCAAGATGAACGCGGTGCGCTGCTCGAGCGAGAGCGTAGCGAGCGCGCGCTCCACAGCGGCCAGCTCCGCGCGATTCTCGATCTGCCCCGCGGCGTCGGGGCCGCGCGTGTCGTCGATCGCGGGCTGACCATCATCGACCGTGCGCTCCGCTCGCACGCGCTTGGAGCGATAGTGCGACTTCGCGACGTTCACGCAGATGCCTCCGATCCACGTCGAGAACGATGAGTCCGCGCGAAAGCTCGGCAAGCCTTGCACGATCGCGAGCAGCACCTGTTGCCGCAAGTCGTCGAGGTCGGGTGACCGACCGACGAGATGAACCAGCATGCGGTGGACTTGCTCATAGTGAAGCTCGAGAACCGTGGAGATGGCGTGGCGATCGCCGGTACGTGCGCGCGCGAGCGTGTCGGTGTCCAGTGCTGGATGAGTAGCGGCCCGCACGTAGATGACTAAAACCAACGTTCTGCGCGGATATCCCAGCGAAATCGTACGGAGCTCGCCCGATACAGCAGCGTATCGCCGAGCGTGAGCGAGATGGCTCGCGAGACGTCGAGCGTGGGGCCGAGTGCGAGGTGGAACCGGCGAGTCAGCCCCAAGCGTACGTGTGGCGCGAACGTGGCGATCGGTGTCCACACGCGCTCGCTCATGGCCGGCGTGCCGTTCGATCGCTCCGCGGACGACCACACCGTCGCGATGCCCGCATCCAGCTCGGCGATGATCGCGACGCGTCCCGACTGCGCGATGCGTGCGCGCGCACCGACGAGCGCAGCGAAGAGGCGTGCGCTGCCCGATCCACCCGCGGCCTCGGCCTCGTGGGCCGCGCTCGCCACGAGCGTCGCGCCGATCGAGAAGCGTGGCCACCCTCCAGGCTCCTGCAGCCAGAAGCTCCCCGCGAGCGCGTAGGTGCGCGCCGACGACGCGGTGCTCGCGACTCCCGTCACGCCCAGATCGATCGCGGCCCAGTACGGTACGCGGACGATCGTGGGCTTCTCGCTCCACGCCTCCGGCGTCGTCGCTGTCGGGGGCACGAGCTCGACCGCGGGCGCCGACGCCTCGGGCAGCACGCGCACGAGGCTCGCGATCTTGAGCGCGGCGACGCGATAGACAAAGTCCGGTTGCTCGGGTGGCACGTCGACGGTGGAGGTCTCGATCGCTGCGCAGCCCTTGTCGACGCTGGCCATCGACAGCGCGATCGAGAGCGGCGATGTCCACCGCGCCCACAGCGCGATCGGCGTGCTCGCCAGTCGCGCCATCGCGAGCGCGTCGGCGCACACCACGTCGTCCGCGGCCGCAGCGCGCGGCGCGACGACGATCACCGCGTTCGTCACGTAGGTCTCGAGGGACGTGGACAAGCGCGCGGTGTCGAACCCCTTCGGGGCGTCGACGAGGACCATCGGTACGCGCGCCGGCTCCGCGCTCGCGATGCCTGCCAACAACATCACGAGCACCCATGCGCGCGCGATCACCACGCCCCCACGGTACACGAGGCCGAGGTGATAATCTGCGAGGCGATCGTGCGGAGCGTCGTTGTCCTACTCGTCACGTGTGCGTGCAGCGACGTGGAGGTCGATCTGCTCGGGCAGATCGCGAGCCCGTGCGAGCTCGGCGCGAAGGACACGTGGATCGACGTCACCCCACCGGTCCAGGCCATCCCGCCGGATCCGGCCGTGCGTGGCTTGGTGATGGATCCGCACGACGCGTCGGTGCTCTACGCGACCACGCACGCGCAAGGCGTGTGGCGCTCGCGCGATTGCGGCGCGAGCTGGGAGCACATGAACACCGGGATCAACGGCCCCATCCTCGAGGACGCCACGCCGATCGGCTTCGAGATCGATCAGTTCGTACCCGACACGCTCTACATCGCCCCTCGCTTCGGCGGGAACAGCATCTGGTGGAGCACCACCGCCGGTGTGCATTGGGACAACATCGTCCCCGACGAGGTCGCGATGCAGATCATCGACGGTGATCGCGCGGACATCGCGAAGATCGCGGTGAACCCGCGCGCGCCGCATCACATCCTCGCGTCGTCGATGGTGCCGTGGAGAGACGCGGGGCCCGACAGCGGCATCCTCGAGGGCCGCCTCACAGGCGACGTGTGGCAGTGGACGCTGCACCCACCTGCACCGGGCATGGGCACCGCGCAGTACATCACGTTCCTCGACGAGCGCACGTGGCTCCTCGTGTCGCCGTACATCCCGACGGGCGAAGGCACGTGGATCACGCGCGATGCCGGCGCGACGTTCACCAAGGTCGACGACGCGGAGGCCGCGAGCGGTTGGCAGCTGCATCGCTCCGCCGACGGCACGCTGTATCGCCCGTATCAGCAGGGCCTCCTGCGCTCCACGGATGGCGTCACGTGGGTCGACGTGTTCGCGGGTCTCGGCCTCGGCGGCGCCCAAGCCATCATCGGCGACGGGACCACGCTGTGGGTCAGCTCGAGTGTTCCCGACGGAGATGTGGCGCCTCGCTTGTTCAGCGCACCCGAGGTGCCGGGTGATCGCGGATGGACCGTCGTCGGTGAGCCGTCGCCGCACTCCGTGCAGCTGTTCGTCCGCGACTCGATCCGCGATGTCATCTACGCGTTCAACGCGTTCGACGGCATTCGTCGCATGCGCCTCCGGTAGGCTCGCTGCATGGACCTGACGTCCAAACCTCCCCCGATCTTCTTGTAACTGCGCGCTCTCGCGACCTAGACGAATCGCGTTGGATTCGGCAGGGTGTCACCGATGCTCCCTCCCGACGACGGCGTACCGGAGGCGGTCCCCGACCGCCCCGAGCAAGCGACGGGAGAGATCTCGATGCTGCCGCCCGAAGAGGCGGAGAAGGTCATCGAGGACATCCGCGCGATCGCAGAGAGCCGAGGCGACGACACCGAGGTCGTCGACATGACCCCGATCGAGCAGCAGCAGACGGGCCGCGCGCGCCGCTCGTCGATGCTGCCGCCGATGCCCACGGTCACCGGCGAACTCCCGACGGTGCGTGTGGCAGAGGACGACGAAGAGGATGCGCTCTCCGTCGAGGATCTTCGTGACGCGTGGCCGCTGCTCGATCTCGACGAGCGCAGCGACGGTCTGCGCGTGCTCGATCGCGAGGACGCCGAAGAGTTCTTCGTCTCGCTGAGCGCGGCCGATCAAGCCGCCCTGCTCCTCCACTTCCGCCCCGGCCAGCGCCGCCAGTGGATGCGCATGCTCGAGCCCGACGACGTCGCCGACGTGATCCAGGAGGTCGACGAGCCGGATGATCCGGAGAAGAAGCAGACACTGCTCGCTCTACTCGACGCGCCGACACGCAAAGAGGTCACCGCGCTGCTCGCGTATGCAGAGGACGAGGCAGGCGGCCTCATGTCGACACGCTATGCGCGACTGCGCCTGCACATGACCGCCGACGAAGCGGTCAGCTACTTGCGCCGCCAAGCGCGCGACAAGATCGAGACGATCTACTACGCGTACGTCCTCGACGGGGAACAGCGCTTGCTCGGCGTGGTGTCGTTCCGCGATCTGTTCGCGGCGGATCCCAAGATGACCGTCGCGGAGATCATGGAGACCGACGTCATCCGCGTCACCGACGAGATGGATCAGGAGGCGGTGTCGCGCGTGTTCGCCGAGCACGACCTCGCCGTCGTCCCCGTCGTCGATCGCGACGGGCGCATGAAAGGTATCGTCACCGTCGACGACATCGTCGACGTCGTCCAGGAAGAGGCCACGGAAGACGCGCAGAAGTTCGGTGGTATGGCCGCCCTCGAGATGCCGTACCTCCAGAGCTCGCGCCGCGAGATGATCAAGAAGCGCGTCGGGTGGCTCGTGCTCCTGCTCGCGGGCTCGATGCTCACGGCCACGGCGCTCGAGTCGTTTCAGGGCCAGATCGATGCCGTCCCGCTGCTCGCGCTGTTCCTGCCGATGATCGTCTCGACGGGCGGCAACTCCGGCTCGCAAGCGTCGACGCTCGTCATTCGCGCGATGGCCCTCGGCGAGATCCGAGCCGCGGACTGGTGGCTGATCATGCGGCGCGAGTTGCTGACCGGCCTCGCGCTCGGCAGCGTGCTCGGCGTGATGGCCCTCGCGCGCGTCGCCCTGTGGGGCACGTGGGGTCGCTATGGCGAGCACTTCCTGCTGATGTCCATGGTCGCCGGCCTCTCCGTCGTGGGTTGCGTGCTGTGCGGGACTCTCGCAGGCGCGATGCTGCCGTTCGTACTGCGCAAGGTGGGCGCCGATCCCGCGAGCGCATCGGCGCCGTTCGTCGCCACGCTCGTCGACGTGAGCGGCATTTTGATCTACTTCGGTATCGCGAATCTTCTGCTGCGCGGCGTCCTGCTCTGATAGTGTCCGCGCGCCGGACAATGTTCGCGACGAAGACGTACCACTATCGCGATCCCGCTGCGGTGATCCTCGGGCTCAAGGAGCTGCGCAAGCAGGGACTGACGCCGCGCGGCCTTCTGTTCGTCGCGCTCGATCCGCGCGGCGAGACATCCATCGCGGTCCCCGAGGATCTCGACGCGGTGGCCTCGATCCGTGTCGGCGACAAGCTGTCGCTCGTCTCGCCGTTCGTCGGCCGCTACTTTCACTTCGACGCCGTGCACCGCCTGCCCGGCGACAGCGTGCTGTGGAACGGCGATCGCCGCCTCGGTGACACCGGTAGTGCACCGGAGGTCGCGTGCGCGATCAGCGAGTGGCTCAAAGGCAGCTCCGCGAAGAACGTGTTCCTCGGCTGCAACGCGCATGTCCCTGGTTCGTGGTGGACCGTCGATCACCTCTCCGCCGTGACCGACCTGCACGCGCTCGGCTTCCTCGATTGCGTCGTCACCGCGTCGGGCATCCTCGCCCGCAAGATCGATAGCCCGACGCTGTACCACCTCGAGTTTCAAGCGCTCGCGCAGCACGGCGAGCCGACCGCGGGGTGGCAAGAGGTCTTCCGCTCGGACCTCGGCAACATCTTGCTCGTCGAGCGCCGCGTCTTGCAGTACCGC
This sequence comes from Pseudomonadota bacterium, assembly GCA_023428295.1. Classification (GTDB taxonomy): domain Bacteria; phylum Myxococcota_A; class Polyangia; order Haliangiales; family Haliangiaceae; genus JABFXX01. Next base: position 43,345 of record JAEYYV010000403.1, on the reverse strand, counting down.
ATCGTCGTCACGTGCGAGCGAGGCCTCGTCGAGGTCGATGTCAGTCACTTGCCCGAGCTCGTCCTCGAGACCGCGCGCGTGCCGATGAAGTCCGGCTTCGGCGTCGTCGGCCGCATCGATGGCGGCGCGTTCGCTGTCACGTCCGGCACCGTCGAGCCGTGGGGCCTCACGAACATGAGCCCCGCGATGCTCGTGGGCTCGCCGACCGAGCAGCTCCTCGACCTGCCCAAGACGCTGCGCGCGATGTCGCTCGAGAACGAGACTTAAGGCGAGCCGAACAGCGCGGTCAGATAGATCAGCGCCATCGCGAGCGCCATGGTCGCGGTGAGCGGCCACATGCCGACCGCGACCTCGAGGACGCTGCGCAATCCTTGACGGAGTGCACCCGGTGGTTCGGGCGGGCGTGGCGGAGGTGCAACGAGTTGTCCGCCCGCGCGGACCACACGAGCCTGCGGCAAGGAATCGAAGGTGAGCATGGTGTCCTCAGTATGAAGTCTTCGGTAACGTCCGCCACCTATGGGTGCTTCCCTCGCTGATTTGTCGAAGGGGTTTCGCAAGGCCTACCTGAATCACGAGGAGATCACCGCGCAGCTACGAGCGTGGGTCGCCGCGTATCCCACCTTCTGCAGGATGACGTCGCTCGCGAAGACTCCGGAGGGCCGCGACGTGTGGTTGCTCACGATCGGCCGCGACCTCGATCGCCTTCGCCCCGCCGCGTGGGTCGATGGCAACATGCATGCCGCGGAGCTCGCCGGCTCGAGCGTCGCGCTCGCGATCGCCGAAGAGGTGCTGCGCTTGCACGTCGAACCCGACACGCCCGACGCGCGCGACGTGCCCGAGCCGATCGCACAGCGCCTTCGCGACATCTTCTTCTACGTCGTCCCGCGCATCTCCCCCGACGGGGCCGAGGCCGTGCTCACGAGCGGCCGCTCCGTGCGCAGCGTGCCGCGCGACGAGCGCGTACACCGTGGCGAGCCTCGCTGGATCCTCGAGGACATCGACGGCGACGGGCAGATCCGATCGATGCGGGTGAAGGATCCGGGCGGCGAGCTGGTCGAGGCGAAGGAGCTGCCCGGCTTGCTCGTCGAGCGAACGATCGAAGACACGGGCCCGTTCTACAAGCTGTACCCCGAGGGCCGCATCGAGCACTTCGATGGCAAGTGCATCCCGTCGCCGTTCTTCCTCGGCGACAACCCGATCGATCTCAATCGCAACTTCCCGTGGTCGTGGGCACCGCATCACGAGCAAACCGGCGCCGGGGCGTTCGCGACGAGCGAGCCGGAGGCGCGCGGCATCGTCGAGTTCGCGACGGCGCATCCGAACATCTTCGCCTGGTGCGACTTTCACACGTTCGGCGGCGTGATGATCCGCCCGCTCGGTCACGCGCCGGACTCGAAGATGAACCAGGAAGACCTCGCGATCTTCCGTCAGCTCGAAGCGTGGATGACCGAGCACACCGGCTATCCCACGGTGAGTGGACACGACGAGTTCCTCTACGAGCCCGACAAACCACTGCGCGGTGACCTCACCGACTACGCGTACAACCAACGCGGAGCGATCGGCTACGTCGTCGAGCTATGGGACTTGTTCGCCAGGCTCGACATGCCGCGCCCGCCGAAGTTCGCGCAGTACTACGAGCGCGTAACACGTCACGATCTCGTGCGACTCGCGTGGTGGGACCGCGAGGAGAACAACGGTCGATCGTTTCCGCCGTGGCGCAAGGTCCAGCATCCGCAGCTCGGCGCGGTCGAGGTCGGCGGCATCGATCCGCGCGTCGGCATCTGGAATCCGCCGACGCACGAGCTTCCCGTCATGTGCACGAAGCAAGCGCAGATGTTCTTGCGTGTCGCCGCGCTCGCACCGCGCTTGCGCGTGGGACGCATCGAGCGCTCTCCGCTCGCCGGCGATCTCACGCGCGTCGAGATCGAGATTCTCAACGACGGCTATCTCGGTACGTACGGCCTCCCGTCGGCAAAGGCGCTCGATTTCAACGAGCCCATCTACGCGACGGCCTCGCTGTTCGACGGTGCGGAGCTCGTCGACGCGGGACGCGCGCATCAAGTGCTCGGTCACCTCGACGGCTGGGGCCATGGCCTGCACACCGGCGCCAACCTGCCGGCGTATCCAGGCACGCGCGGCACCACCCACGTCGCGTGGGCGCGCTACCTCGTGCGCGGCACGGGGCGGCTCGAGGTCCGCGCGGGTTCGTGTCGCGCGGGCTTCGTGACGATCAGCGTGACCGTCTAGCGACGACGGTGATCACGAACGCGCGCGCGGGGCTGCCATCCGCCACGCGAGTACGAGCGAACGCCGTTGGTGTTCGACCAGCGTCCGTTCACGTAGACGTGATCGTTGCGATTGCGCTCCCACCCACCGTTGACCCAGACATGACCGCGGCCGCGGCGATCCCAATAGCCGCCGGTGTACGTGTAACCGGGGCGATGCGCGGTCCAGTGGCCGCGATAGAACCGATTGCCATGCCAGTACGGCTGCACGTAGACATAGCCCGGGCGATCGACCTCGTAGTAGCCGTTCGTCCACACCCACTGGTTGCCTTGGTACTGGTAGTGACCGTTGACCCAGATGTGACCATCGCGCGGCTCGTGATAGAGGTCGACGTCCACTTCGACGGGTGCAGGCGCCGCGTACGAGACGTAGCCCGTCGTCGAGCCATAGCTCGTCGACCCGCCCGCGTATCCGTACCCCGTCGCGTAGCAACCAGCGCTCGCCGCGAGCGCAACCACCAGAGCTGCGAGTTTCATCATCGAGACCATGATGACACCCGTCGACGTGGTACTCAAGGACGTGGCTCGTTACGCCATCGGCGACATCCAAGGATGCATGGCCAGCCTGGAGCGGTTGCTCGCTCTGATCGCCTTCTCGCCGGCGCGCGATCAGCTCTGGCTCGTCGGTGATCTGGTCAATCGCGGCCCGCGCTCGCTCGACGTGATCAAGTGGGCCATGTCACTGGGCGACACCGTCACATGCGTGCTCGGCAATCATGACCTGCACTTGCTCGCGCGCGCAGCGGGTGCGGCGAGCGAGAAGAAGCGCGACACCCTCGACGAGGTCCTCTCGGCGCGTGATCGAGATCGCATGATCGATTGGCTGCGCCAGCGCCCGCTGCTCCACACCGAAGGATCGCTCGCGCTGGTGCACGCCGGCCTCCATCCAGACTGGACCGTCCCGGTTGCCAAGGAGCTCGCCGGTGAGATCGAACGCGAGCTTCGCGGTCCCACGTGGCGCGCGTTCCTCGCGCAGACGATGGGCAAGTCCACACCGCCGCGATGGGACGCGCGGCTCGGCGGCAGCGATCGGTGGCGCGCGATCCTCGCGTACCTCGTGCGCGCGCGAGCGCTCCACACGAGCGACGGGCGCATCGATGGCGACTTCGATGGCGCGCGCGCGGATCTGCCCGAGGGGCGCGCGCCGTGGTTCGCGATGCCGAACGCCGCGTGGGCGACGCACACGGTCGTGTTCGGACATTGGGCTGCGCTCGGCCTCGATCTCGGTCCGCATCACCTCGGCATCGACACCGGTTGCGTGTGGGGACGATCGCTGACCGCGATCCGTCTCGACGATCGCACCGTGTATCAGGTCAAAGCCGTCGAGTCGGCGAGCTAGATATCCCTAGATATCCGGTACCGGACACGCGCCAACATCGGGTTTGTACGGGCGCAGCAGCGGCTCGGTGCTGGTCGGACACGCACCACTGATGCCCTGCATGCCGACGACAAAGCCCGTGCGGCGCGTCGTCACGAGCTCCACGGTGATCGTCCGCGATGACGTAGCGAACTGCATCGATCGGCGGGTTGCGGCACGCAAACGGCAACCGGATGTCGACGATCGTGGGGTCGTTGCACAGGTCCTGATTGCCCTGCGTCGGGATCGCGATATCCACCCCGGGATGTGTCCCGCTATCGAGTAACGCACACGCGAAGAGCTCCGCCGGCGGCGTCGTCGGATCGCAGGTCGCGCATAGCGTGTCGCTCACGCAAATGTCGTCGGAGAACGCGAGTCCCCGAAGGGTCACGCTCAGACTTTCTTCTTCGGATCTGCCGGCAACACGGGCGGCGCGGGCGGAGGCGCGTTCCTCAGCGCAGGTGCGGTGACACCGCCGGAGTCCACCGGGCGCTTCTGCACGAGCAACACGGGCTCGCTGACCGCGGGCTTCTGGTGCTCCGTCGTGGACTGATCGTCCAGGCTGCCCGACGACAGGCGCTTGCGCGCCTCGGCGACGGCGGTGCCGAGCGCGGTCGCCGGGTTGATGCCGACGGCCTGCTTCATCACCTGACCGAGCGCGTGAGCGAACTCGTCAGCGTTCGCGAAGCGACCATCGGGATCCGCAGCGAGCGCGGTGTCGAGAACGGCGAGGAGCGCGGCGGGCACCGGGTCCACCGTGCGGAACGTGGTGATCGACGGAATCTGGCAGGCGCGGATCTTCTTGAAGATCTCGACGTCGGTCTTGCCGTCGAAGAGACGCTCACCGGTCAGCGTCTCCCACAAGATGTTGCCGACACCGAACAGATCCGACTGCACGGTGTTGGCCTTGCCGAACGCGACCTCGGGCGCGAGGTAGCTGAGCTTGCCCTTCACGGTGCCGGGCGCCGTCAGGCTCGCGATGCGGTCGCGCGCGCGCGCGAGGCCGAAGTCCGACAGCTTCACGCCGCCGTTCACGCCGAGCAGCACGTTGTGTGGCGAGATATCACGATGGATGACGGGCGCGAGCGTTCCGTCGGGAGCCACGCGTGTGTGCGCGGCGGCGAGCCCGCGCAGCGTGCCGATGCCGATCGCGACGACGAGCGGCCACGGCACGAACTGACCCGCCGCGCGATAGCTGTCGATGAACGCGCCGAGATCGATGCCCTCGACCCACTCCATGATCAGGTAGTACGAGCCGCCCTCCGCGACGAAGTCGTGCACCTGGACGATGTTCGGATGCGCGAGGTCGGAGCCGACGCGCGCTTCCTCGATGAACATGTCGATGTAGTTCTTGAACGCGCGGAACTCGGGCCGCACGTGTTTCACGGCGACGGTGCGCTGGAATCCCGCGGCACCACGAATGACGGCCTTGTAGACCGTTGCCATCCCGCCCTCACCCGCGATCTGTACAAGTTGATACTTGTTGTCGACCGTCTGGCCACTGAGGTTCACGAGGGCGATTCTACAACCAAATCCACCGACAGTTCGGCTAGCTGACGGGTCTCACGTCACTGTCCATCATTCGCTCGAGAGCTCGGCCCGGGCCGCCTCCAGCTCCGCCATCGCGGATTCCCAGCGCCCCGTCAGCTCCTCGAGCTTCTCGGCGGCCTTCTGGTAGTCGTCGAGGAGCTTGTTGCGACGAGCTGCGTCGTCATACACGGTGGGGTCGCTGAGCTCGATGCTGCGAGTCTTCTGCTCCGCCTCCAGCACGCCCACACGCTCCTCGAGCTGCGCGACCTGCTTCTCGAGCGGTCCGAGCTTCTGGTTCTTCTTCTGCCGAGCCTCGGCCTCGCGACGCTTGCGCGCCTTGTCGTCCTCTTTGGAGACGGGCGCGGCGGTGGTGCTCTTGGCCCGACCGGTGGGGTCGCGCTTGACGTTGGGCTCCGCCTCGGTCGCCACGCCGAGCCGGCGCTGGGCCATCGAGTAGAGGTACTCGTCGAGCGAGCCCGGGTACGTCTCGACCTTCTGATCCTCGACGTTCCAGATACGAGTCGCGAGCGAGCGGATGAGTGATCGGTTGTGGCTCACGAACACGAGCGTGCCGTCGTACGTCTTCAGCGACTCGGTGAGGCTCTCGGACGACGCGAGGTCCAGGTGGTTCGTCGGCTCGTCCATGAGCATCAGGTTGCCCGGCTTGACGATGAGCTGTGCGAGCGCCACGCGGGCGCGCTCACCACCGGAGAGCACCTTGGTCGGCTTGTCGACATCGTCGCCGCCGAACATGAACGCGCCGAGGATCGACCGCACGCGCGCGGGCGGTGTATCCGGCGATGCGCGCTGCACGACCTCGTACACCGTGGCGCTCATGTCGAGCGTGTCCGCGTGGTGCTGCGCGTAGTAGCCGACCTTCACGTCGTTGCCGAGCTTGATCGTCCCGCTGTCGTGCGCGAGCTCGCCCGCGATCATGCGCAGGAGCGTGGTCTTGCCGGCGCCGTTGACGCCGATGATGCCGATCTTCTCGCCGCGGCGAACCGTGAGATCGATGCCGGGGAAGACGACGTGCGAGCCGTACGCCTTCTTCAGCTTCTCGATCTTGATGACCTCGGCGACGGTGCGATCCGTCGGTGGGAACGAGAACCGCAGCGTGCGGCGCTTCTCGTACGTCTCGACGTCCTCCATCTTCTCGAGCATCTTCACGCGCGACTGCACGGCCGCCGCCTTGTTGGCCTGCGCGCGGAAGCGCTCGATGAAGCGCGTGAGCCGCTCTTTCTCACGCGCGAGGTTCTTTGCCTTGCCGGCGAGGATCGTCTCTTCCTCCGCGCGCTGCTCGACGTACTTCTCGTAGTTGCCCGGATAGCTGCGGACGCCCTCGAGCTCGAGCGAGACGACGCGCGAGACCTGCTCGTTCAAGAACTCGCGATCGTGGCTGATGAGGATGAAGCAGCCGCGCCACTTCTTCAGGAAGTCGGAGAACCACGCGACGGACGGCATGTCCAGGTGGTTCGTGGGCTCGTCGAGGAGCAGGACGTCCGGGCGCTGGAACAAGAGGCCCGCGAGGACACCGCGCATCTTCCAGCCACCGGACAGCTCGCCGATGTCGCGCTTCTCGTCACCGGGGCGAAAGCCGAGGCCGGCGAGGATCGCGAGCGCTTCGTGCTCGCCGAAGAAGCGCTCGAAGTGATCGATCTTCTCGTGCAGCTCGCCGATCTCGTGCGCGAGATCGAGCATCACTTCTTCATCCGTGTTCGTCATCGCCGCCGCCTCGAGCGCCGCCTCCGCCTTCGCGAGCTGCTCGTCGAGCTCCTTGCGCCCGGGAACGCTCGACAGGATCATGTCGATCAGCGAGCGACCGCCCGCGACCGAGATGTCCTGCGGCAACCACCCGATGCGAACGTTGTTGGCGCGCGTGACCTTGCCGTCGTCGATCTCTTGCTCGCCCGCGATGATCTTCAGGAGCGTGGTCTTGCCCGAACCGTTGGGACCGATGAGGCCGACGCGATCGCCGTGCGCGAGGCGCAGGGAGGCCGCATCGAAGATCATTCGATCCGCGAAGAACAACGTCACTTCGTCGAGGACGACCAGGCTCATGACTGCGGCCGTTGGATAGCACGACCGCGCGCGAGCCGGTTACCGCTTGCGTCGATCGCTGCGCGCGACCATCGCACTCGGCAGCGTGCCCTCGGCCTCGAGCTTGCGAATCTCGTCGCCGAGCGACTTCAGCTGCGCCATCGCGACGGCGTCTTGGCGATAGCGATCGACGAGCTCGCCATACGCTTCGCGCACGGCGTCGCCATCGGGCGGATCCGCGATCAGCGCCCGAACGCGCTCGATCTCCTGTCCGAGGTCCGCGTCCGACACGGACACGAGCCTAGCACGTCAATCGTTGTTGCCCTTGATGATGGCGAGCAGGCTGCCGACGAGTCCGAGCACGATGCCACCGGCGATGAGGATCATCGTGATCGACATGTTGTCGCCGAGAGCCTGGAACAGCTTCCAGATCTCCAGCGCGGCGCCGGCGGCGAGGAAGCCCGCGAGACAGGCGATCCCGAGCGGCTTCGACATGCGTTGCTTCGCGAGCGCGAACAGCGCGATGAACAGCGGCACCGCGAACCCGGCGCCGATCGCGACTCCGCGAAGCGGCACGAGCTGGATCAGCGCCGGCAACAGCGAAAACCCGTCGATGGGCGCGAGCGATCCGACGAGACCAGCGATAGCAGCGACGACGATCAACGTGAACCCGAACTTCATGCGAATCCCCCCTGCCGACCACGGTATCACGCGGTCAGTCGAGATCGCGGATCACGCCGATGTCGATGATCGCGTTCGTTCGCTCGTCGCCACCGACGGGAAGCCCGATGCCGAGCGCACCGCGATAGCGCCCTGAATCCCCGAAGCGACGCTGCGTGCCGAACCGGATCGTGGTGCCGTCGAAGCCGTCGTACCAGCCCGCTTGGATCTCGGCTCCGAGATCGAACGCCCATCGCTCGCCAGCGCGCCGCACGAGATCGAGGCCCGCGCGAAACGCCATGCGTCCCGTCGAGCCGCCGAGTGACCACGCACGCATGCCGACGAAGCCCAACCGTGAATGCAGCGTGGTGCGTGGACCGAGGCGATTGGTGGCGAGCAGCGTGAGCGCACCCGACAGACGCGCGGTGTCGAGGTTGTCTCGCGTGTACGGCAGCTCGAGCGTGCCCGCGATCGCCACGGCGCTCGCGTCCCAGCGCTTGCCATACGCTGCGCCCACGACGAGCGGGCCCACCTGCGCGCCGGTCCCGATGTTCACGGCGTTCTGCACGAACTGGTAGCGGAACGCACGGAGGCTCGCCGAGAGCTCGAGCCGATCGCCGACGACAACGCGGCCGCCGAGGTGGAGGGCGCCATCGATCTCGCCGTGAAACCCGGGCGTGTCGATGTGCGCCGCGACCGGGATGTGCACCGAGAGCTCGCTCCGCACGAGCGCGGAGCGCTGTGCGTCGATCGCTGCATCGCGCAGCGGCGTGACAACTGGCTCGACGAGGCCGTCGCTCTCGATCTCGTGGGTTCGCTCGGCGAGCGTCACGTCGGCGAGCGTGCTGGTGATGACCAGCGCGGATGTCAGGTGAACGATCCACTTCATGGCAACCCCGGCGGCGTCCAACCGTTGCCATCGACGTCGAGGATCAGCGGGTTCGCGAACGCGATGGGCCACGCGAACGGGACCACGCGCGTCACCCAGTAGCGGGGGTCGTCGCGATCGGTGGGATCGGGCGTCGCGTTGAACGGTCCCGCGTCGTCGTCGGGATCGATGTCTCGCCGATCGACGACGCCATCACCGTTGTTGTCGGACGTGTCGGGGACACCGTCGTCGTCGAAGTCCGCAGCGTCCGGATACGGTAGGCCCGCTTCGACGATCACGAAGTCGTCGCGCGTGACGAGGTCCGCGATGGCGATGCTCCCTTCATAGCGAACGACGCCCGACGCTCCGAATGGATCGGTTGGCGCTGCGAGGCCGGTCGCGACGACGCGCGTGCCTTGCGACGTCACGACGCGCACTTCCTCGACGGGGATCCACGGCGCTGCGCGTACCGTGATGAACAGCTGATCGCCGGGCTTCACCGCGTACGGCTCGAGACCGAGCCCGCGCTTCTGCGTCGCGGTGCCGATCTCGACGGAGATGAAGATGCCGTTACCCGCGACGAGCTTTCCCGCCTTCACCGCCGTGTTGAACGCGTCCGCGTCGAAGCCAGCGACCGAGGTGCCCGCGTCGACCCAGTTGCGCGCCCACCCGAGCTGCGCGTCGGAGAGGCTGTGCGAGTCCGAGTTGCCCGTACCCGGCGAGACGAAGCCCTGCGCGAGCAGCGAGTGCCACAGGATGCGCGCCTTCTGCAGCTCGACTTGATCGGCGCCGTTGATGATCTCGATCGTGTGCCAGTCCGCGTTGCGATGGCGATCGGGGCCGCCGGGGCGATCGAGCAGCATCCAGTTGTTGCTCGTGCGATCGTCGATGGGCAGGCGCGGATCGTAGTCGATGGCGCGCAGGTATCCGAGGTCGCGACCGGAGAACGGCTCGTCCCACGGGTGGTTCAGCTGCGCGACGCCGTGCGGGCCGATCAGCGGCTCCATCAGATCGTAGAGCTCGCCCGGTTGGAGGTACTCGTCGCTCGGCGCCCCCCCGCGCGGCGAGCCGGGCAGCCGCCGGAGCGGCCAGAAGTTGAAGTGACCGATCACGCGCGGCAGCGACGCGTCGGGGATGTCCATCCACGGGATGAGCTGCGTCGCTTCGAGGCCGCCCATCACCGCGATGCGATCGGCGAGACCGAGCTCGCTGACGGTTTGCGCGTAATCGCCGATGACATCGTGATCGGTCGCCGCGATCACCTGCACGCCCGCGGCGACGAACGAGCGCACGCGATCGTCGTCGGGCAGCATCGAGTCGAAGCTCGCGCGGCCGTGCACGTGCAGATCCGCGGACAGCCACCCCGCCGGCGCGACGGGGAGCGTGACGAGCGCGAAGTCCGCCTCGAGGATCTGCGGCGCGTCGGCAGCGAGCATCACGGTCGCGCGGCCGAGCGTGCGCTCGGGGCCGGCGGTCGCGAACACGTCGTAGTTACCGGCGGGCACCTCGATCTCGCTGCCGCTCGGAGCGACGAGCACGCGATTGCAGGCGGGCGATGCGCCGTTCGGCGAGCCGAGCCACGGCGCGCAGGCATCCAGACGTCCGTGGAACGAGCCGGCGACACGAGTGCGCGTCGCTTCGTCCGCCGGGTGAAATGCGACGAGCGCATGAGCGGGCGCGCCATCCACGGTGACGCGCAGGCGGATCGTCGCGGGCGCCGGGATGTCGATATCGCCGACGTCGTCGCTCGCGGAGTCGAACGCGTTGACCAGCACTCCGAACGACCACACCTCGTACGTCAAGGGGCCGTCGCTGTTGACGATCGCCTCGAACGTTCCATCGGCGCTCGGCACCACCGCGCTCGCCGGCACGTCGCCGGCGCGGATCACGATCGACGCGCGCCGCACGTCGCCGCCGAAGCCCGCGCCATCCGCTACCACGCGACCGCTCACGCGCCGCGCGATCGATCCGAACTGCTTCTTGCGCGCGGCGTACGCGTCCGAGAGTGCGGGCGCGGGTCCCTGCCCCTCTCCACTCGCGAACAGCATGCGCTCGAACGTGAGCGTGTCGCCCGGCTCGACGATCGTCATCGGCGTTCCGAGCGCGGAGATCTCGAGATCGTTGACGCCCTCGATCTGCTCGCGATCGCACGCGAGCGAGGCGTACGCCGGCCCGTCGATGCTGGGCGCTGCATCGGCCACGGCGTCGTATGGCTTCCACAGGGCGGTCAGCTCGAGCAGATCGAGCTCCGGCTGCGCGTACCCCTGCCCGCTCTTCGGCACGAACGGCACCTGCCTGCGCTTGCCCCAGTGCGACGCGTCCGCGAGCACGAACGTCTGCGGATCGGGCGAGCCGTTGAACATCTCGCTGCGCACGCGCAACCCGGGATCGCACGGACGCAGCTCGATGTGCGTCACCACGGGCACCTCGGGTCGTCCGTCGAGCGTGCCGCGCAGCGTGATCGCCACGCGGTCCGGCGTATCGACGATCTCCATCGCGCGGTACGCGAACGCGTCGTCCGGCAGGATGCCCGAGAGCTGATAGATGATGTTGATGTCGTCCGCGCCGCCCGCCGGACCGAAATCGATGATGTTGCCGCCCGTGGGCGCGAGGTCGTAGCGCGCGTCGAGCGCGTCGATCGTCGCGGTGACGATACCGTTCGAGATCAGCGTGTCGTTGTCCGCGCCGCTCGAGCGCGACAGCCGCAGCGCCGCGGGCGCGTTCGCGACGGACCCGACGTACAAGCCCTCCGTCGGCGTGCACTCGAACGCGATGTCCGCGCACGGCTGGTTGCAAACGCCGCGTAGACAGCTGTCCTCGCGACACGCCGACGCGAGCACACAAACGCCCGCCACGATTGCGAAGCGACGCACCACGTGGCCATCCTACCCTCTCGGAAGGCGACGCAGCGATGTCCACCGTCCTCGAAACGACCGCTGGCGATCTTCGCCTCGAAGCGATCGATCTGCACGTCGGCGATCGCGCGTGGTCCATCCTCCACACCGACGCGGTCATCAGCTACGAGCAAGAGCGCGCGTTCCTCGGTGGCCCCACCGTCGCGTCGCGTCCGTACGGCGTCGTGCTCTGGCCCGCCGCGCTCGCCCTCGCGCACGAGCTCGCATCGCGCGATCTCGTGGGCGCTCGCATCCTCGAGCTCGGCGCGGGCACCGGCTTGCCCGGCATCGTCGCCGCCTCGCGTGGCGCACGCGTCGTTCAGACGGATCGCCAGAAGCTCGCGCTTCACGTGTGCGCGCAGAACGCCGCGCGCAACAACGTCGCGATCGAGCATCGCGTCGCGGACTGGACGGCGTGGACGGACACCGAGCGCTACGACTTCGTGATCGGCTCGGACATCCTCTATAACGATCCGTTCCACCCGTTCCTCGTGACCATCTTCACGACGAACCTCGCCGACACCGGCACCGTGCTGCTCTCCGATCCGTTCCGCGCGCAGAGCATGGGCCTCTTCGAATCGCTCGAGGCTGCGGGCTGGACGATCACCATGGACAAGTGGAGCGTGGGCATCGCGCCGCCGCCCCGACCGATCGGTGTGTTCGCGCTGCGACCGCCGCGCGGCTAGCGAGGCATCGCCGCGAGCACGTGCTCCACGCGCGCGTCGACGCTGCCGGAGACCTCGACCGCGTGGAGCTCGAGATCGAGCACGTTGTCGAGGACGAGGCGCTCGATCTGCTCGTCGACCGCGCTGCGCAACGCGAGGTCCTCGGACGCCGAGATCGCGATCGCCGGATCGATCCGCACGACCACGACGAGATCGAAGCACGCCATGGAGTTGTCGATCGAATCGCGTATCCGATCGAGATCGTAGTCCGGGTCGAGCGCCAAGAGATACGCCACGTAGTCGAGCGGGCAGCGATCGACGATCGCGTCGTCGGGCAGCTCGTGGGCCGTGTCGATCGCTGCCCGGCACAGCTCCTCGTAGTCCCCGAGGGTCGGCGGATCGGAGAACTCGAAGCCTTCCTCTTCGAGGAGCTTGTAGGCCTCGTCGACGACGCGATAGCCGGGCAAGCGGGCGCCGAGCGCCTCGACGAGCGTGGACTTGCCGACGCGATGCGTGCCGCAGACGGTGATGCGCATCAGGGTCTCGCGGGCAGCTCGATGTCACGCGCCGCGAAGCGCGGGCGGTAGTCGCGCTCGATGGTGCGCGCGAGGATGTCCGCGTAGTCGCGCGGCGGCGCGAGGCCCCACGCGCGCTCCTCGTCGGTCATGGTGCCATCGTCGTCGGCGACGGCTTCGTTGGCCGTGCCGTAGGTGCGCTCGAGCTCCGCGAACATCTGCGGCAGCGCCGCGTGAACGCGCGCTGGGATCGCGTCGGCGAGCGGAGTGGAGAGGAGCCAGTCGAGGAGATCCCAGCCGAAGTCGCGGTGGCGAACCTCGTCGCGCAAGATGCGATCGAGTGCATCGCGCGCGAGCGGCTGCGTGCACTTCTCGCGGAGGTGCTTGAACAGCGGGACCGCGACGGTCTCGCCGAGGCAGAACACGCGGACGGCGATGCGAAGGATGTCGAGCTCGAGAGTGTCCGATGTGCGGACGAGGCCGAGCTGCTCGCGCTCGATCGCGGGTGGAAGCGAGCCGCCGGCAGCGACGTAGACCTCGTGGCTCATGCGCGAGTGCACGAGCTCGTCGTTGACGATCACCAAGCCCGCGTCGATGAGATCGGGCGGCGCACCGGCCTGGATCAGCCACAGCACCAGGTGCTGCGTGATCGCGGCGGACGTGTACTCGGCCGCGATGCGCGCGCGCCACTCGTGTTGGACACGCGCGGTGGTCACTGCGGGCAGGCGACCTTTTGCGGGCGCGGCGGATTGCACGTCGTGTTCGGCGGGCACTTGGGGTCGCCGTGATCGACGTAGCACTCGGCCTTCTCGGTGCGCTGGATGACGTCGATGCGATCGTTATCCGCCATGAACGAGGGGCAGTCGTACTTGGCCGGCGGCGGTGGATTGCACATCGCACCGTCGGGGCAATTCACCTTGACCATCGCTGTGCACGCGCCGCTCGACTTGGACACCCTCCACTCGCGGTAGCCGCGCGGTGGGGACGACGTGGTCGGCGTCTGCTGCTCGGTGGACGGACGCGGCGGGTTCTCGACGACGCTCGGCGGCGGAGTCTCGGCGTTCACTGCCTCTTGCCACGGAGGCTCGGCTCGCGGCTTGGGCGGATTGACGTGGCCGGGTTCGTGCCCTCTGGTCGGCTGCGAGGGTGGCGGCGCGCTCGTCGTCACGCACGCGGGGATCGCGGCGAGCGTGAGCACGAAGGGAGTCCCGAAGGTTCGGCGCAAAGCGCGTGCGGACATGCGCCGAACACTATCACCGATAACCGGTGCCTATCGCACATCCGCGCCGAGGCCGCTTGGCCCCTCGGGACAATCGACACGAGCCGCCGAGCGTCTCGCGATCGCACGCGATGCACGCACCGACGCGCGCGCTGCTCGTCGGTGATCGTGTCACGTCCGAGAAGCTCTCGCCGCACGGCACGCGCGGTGCACACCCCGGTGCTACCTCGCGCCTGCTCGGCAGTCGCGTACGCTGGTCGACTCACGGAGGTCTATGCGCTTCGCGTTCGCGCTCGTACTGCTCGTTGCTTGTGGAGATCGAAATCCGGGCGGACCCGACGGAGGTGACGTGGACAGCGGCGTGGACGATGCCGACGTTCCCGACGCGCCCGATCTGTGCATCGGAGGAACGCTGTGCGGCTTGCAGTCCGAGTGCTGCCCCGCCGGCAACGAGTGCGTGCTCGATCAGTGCGTGCCCACCTGCGCGACCGGCATCTACTGCGGTCAGGATCTCGGCACGTGCTGCGGCGCGGGTCAGGTCTGTCTCGAAGATGCGTGCGTGAACCCCGGCGCCGCGTGCGCGGATCCGTATGACTGCGAGCCCGGCTTCTTCTGCGAGCCCACCTTGAACCAGTGTCTGCCGCAGCCGGATCCGCTGACGTGTCAGATGCAACCGACGTTCACCACGCTGCAGCCGACGCTCGAGCGCTTCTACGACGACTTCGAGGTCATCTCGATCCCCGTCGTCGCGAACCTCGACGGTGTGGGCGGACCGGAGATCGTCGTGAACACCGCGCGCCACGACGCGGGCTTCGACTTCGACGGTGGACGCATCGTGATCCTCGACGGTGCATCGGGCAACGCGACGACCGAGATGACCGTGAAGGTCGGCCCGATCCCCGACGATCGGACGAACGCGACGAACCCGTCGTACGCCTCGCACGGTCGCTCGACGATCGCGATCGGCGACGTGAACGGCGACCTCTTGCCCGACATCATCTATGCCGCGCGCCCCGCGACGGCGTCGTCCACGCAGAGCGTGATCGTCGCGATCGATCACACGGGCAAGCTGCTCTGGCGCTCGCACCGTCCGGGACAGACGGCCGAGTACACGATCCAGGTCGAGAACGGCGGTGCGACGCTCGCGAACTTCGATAACGATCCAGAAGCAGAGATCGTCTTCGGTGCGACGCTCATCGATCACGACGGCACCGTGATCTGGGACGCGGGCGGCACGAATGGCTCCGGTGGCTTCTATGGAAGTAACGCCGGCTATCAAGGCGGCATCGCGGTCGTCGCGGATCTCGACGGCGACGGCAAGCCGGAGATCATCAGCGGCAAGCACGCGTGGACGGTGAACTGGAACAACGCCAACCCGGCCGCCACCACCGTGGTCCCGAAGTGGACGTACGCGGGCAACGACGGCTATCCCGCTGTCGCCGACCTCGACGGGGACGGCAAGCCGGAGGTCGTGCTCGTCGCGTCCAACCAGGTCATCGTGCTGAACGGACAGACCGGCGCGCTGTGGTGCGCACGTCCGACGTGCACCGCGGGTCAGCTCGTCCAGCCGCGCAACATCCCGGTCAACGCGACCAGCAATCGCGGCGGCCCGCCGACGATCGCGGACTTCGACGGAGATGGTCGCCCCGAGATCGGTGTCGCGGGCGGTCAGAGCTACTCCGTCTACGACATCTATCGTCCCGCCGAGGACATCACCGGCATCACGCCCGCACCCACCCTCGGCCAGATCTTCGTGCGCTGGTCGCGCGCCACGCAGGACGGGTCGTCGAACGCGACTGGCTCGTCGGTGTTCGACTTCCAGGGCGACGGCTCCGCCGAGGTCGTCTATCAGGACGAGTGTTACGTCTGGGTGTACAGCGGCGTCGACGGCAGCGTGCAGCTCCAACAGCCCAACACGACCGGCACGATCCACGAGTACCCGCTCGTCGTGGATGCGGATGGCGACGGCAACTCGGAGATCCTCGTCGTGGCGAACCTCAACAACAACAGCTGCCCGGCCGGTGCACTACGCAAAGGCGTCTACATGTACGGCGACTCGCTGGATCGCTGGGTGCCGACGCGCAAGGTGTGGACGCAGCACGCGTACCACGTGACCAACGCCACCGCGGCCGGCAACGTTCCGCTCGTCGAGGACAACAACTGGATGCAGCCGGGCCTCAACGACTACCGCAAGAACGCGCAGGGCGAAGGCGTGTTCAACGCGCCGAACCTCACCGTCGAGCTCGCGGTTGGCCTCGACAAGTGCTCGACCTCGATGCTCTCGCTCCGCGCGCGCGTCACCAACATCGGCGCGCTCGGCGTCTTGCCCGGTGCCGTCGTGGAGTTCCGCGCGACGAACGCGATGGGCGCCCTGCTCGGTATGGGAACGGTCACCACGCCGCTTCTGCCCGGCGGCTCGGCGCTCGTCACGCTCGACGTGCCGACGACCGCGGGCACCGACTTCTGGGCAGGTGTCGATGGCGCGCCCGGTGTGGGCAGCGTCGCCGAGTGCGACGAGACGGACAATCAGGACGCCACGATGGGCGCCGCCTGCCCGACGATCTTCTAGCTACTCGAACAGCGCGCAGCCCTCGATGAACAGGTCGTTGATCACGGCCGCGCGCGTCGTGGTGCCCTTCTTGAAGATGCGGCCGACCGCGGTGTCACCCGCGTGATAGACGAAGGACTCGAGCTGCGTGCCCGACGGGTCGTGCGTCAGCGTGTAGATCGTGATCAGGTGGTCGTCGGTGCGGTCGAGGCCGTCCGCGAGCGACGTCAGATCGTCGTACGACTGCTCGAGCGTGATTAACGCTTGCTGCGCGACGACGCCGCTCGGAACGTTCGCCGACGAGATCGTGCGCGTGTTGGTGATCGTGAACTCGGTCGTGTTGGTGCGGACCGAGGTCCAGTCCTGATCGAACACGCACACGCCCGGCGCCGTGGAGCAGTTCTCGAGATCGCCGTCGTGGATGTTGGTGACCATCCCGTACGTCGGGCCCGCGCCCCAGCGATCGAACACAGCGCCGTACGAGTTGTCGCCCGCGCCGTACTCGAACGCCACGAACTGCCGCGCTCCGGACTCGTCGTCCAGGAAGGTGACGTTCACCTCGTCTTGATCGACGCGCAGGATCGCCTCCTCCGGAGTCGTGACGTCGTCGTGCGCCGACTGCTGCACCGCGACCAGCAAGCGCTGGCGATCGGCGAACGAGAGCGTCGCGAGCGTGTTCGGATAGATCTTGGTCTTCTGGAGCACCGTGATGTGCGGGTTGTTCTCGAAGATGTCGTGATAGGTCGTGCCGAACACGCACGTGCTGGTGTCGGGCGCCGGCTCGGGCTGCGCGCAACCATCGCCGTCGCAGTTCACGGTGATCTTGAACTTGCCGGTCGTCGTCGCCGAGTGTCCCTTCACGAGCACGCGGTAGTCGCCCGCGCCGAGGTTCTTCTTCAGCTGCGAGTACGTGGTCGATCCGTAGTCATCGTTGCGCGCGATGTAGCTGCCCCACGTGCCGTCCGGCTTCTGCTTGTAGAGGTAGAGCACCGTGTCCGTGCGGCGCTGACCGAGCAGCGAGTAGCTCGTGGTCATGTCGACCTTCGCGTCGCCGGTCAGCTCGAACGTCCACGCATGAAAGCGCGCGCCGTCGGCGATGATCGCGTTCTCCGGAATCCCGAAGATGATCACGCCGTGGTTGGTCGGCTTCAGGTGACTGTCCGCCTTGCTGTCATCGAGAACCTCCAGCTCCTCCTCATCGCCTTTTCCTTCGTCGAGGCAGGCAGCAGTGGCGGACAGAAGGAGCAGCGAGCAGAGCCAGGTACGGCGCATGGTGTTCGCGGCGACCAGCAAGGGTTGGGCCTCTCGGCGACACCAGGCTGTCACGCGCCGCGTCGTGGTTCTGCAGGGTTCGGCCCCGAGATCGCGCACGCTCCCGTCGCGACGCTGGCTAGTCGACAAGCCACGGCCGCTCAAGCAGCCGAGATTCTCTCGCATCACCTGGCTCGCCGAGCTGAAGCGCCGTTCGCACGGCCGTAACGAAGTTCATTGGATGGAGGTTGGACCACCTGATACAACGCCTCCATGCGAAGCCTCTGGGGAGTGCTGCTGGTTCTCGCTGCGTGTGGAAACGATGGCACCGGCGTCGACGTCGATTCCGGTCCCACCGATTGGGGCACCGAGAAGCGCACGTTCGAGTTCGGTCCGTACACGCTGCAAGGCGGCGAAGAAGTCGAAGACGACTGCGTGCAGATCTCGCTGCACAACGAGACGTACATCTACATCAACAGCGTCGAGCTGACGACCGGCCCCGGCTTTCATCACTCGAACTGGTTCTGGGTTCCCGAGACCACGTTCGCGGGCGAAGACGGCACGTACAAGTGCGACGATCGAAACTTCAACGAGCCGGTCGCCGCGATCTTCGGCGGCGTCTTGTTCGCGCAGTCCACGCAAGCGCCGCACGAGGTGCAGACGTTCCCCGAAGGGGTTGTCATCAAGATTCCGCCGCGCGCCAAGATCGTGGCGCAGATCCACCTGCTCAACCCGACGGACGAGGCGCTCACCGTCCGCCCCGAGATCGCGGTCAAGCCGATCGCCGAAGCCGACGTGCGCACGCTCATGGCGGGCATCTCGTTCCAGAACCAATCGCTCGTACTCGCACCGGGATCGCATTCGCGGTTCAGCGTCACGTGCGAGCTCGGCGAGAAGCATCGCGAGCTGTTCGGTCGCGATCCGGACTTCAAGATCTACTACGCGCTCGCGCACTACCACGACCTGGCGACGAAGCTGACGCTCGAGGCGATCACGCCGACGGGCGAGGCCGCGACGATCTACACGACGGAGAACAACGTCGGCGACGTGCTCGGCGGGATGCTCGATCCGCAGTTCTCGATGTCTGGCTACACCAAGCTGCGCCTGTCCTGCGAGTTCATGAACACGCGCGCGGACACCGTCCGTTGGGGCAACGGCGACGGCGAGATGTGCGTGTTCCTCGCGTTCTCGGACTCCACGTACAACTGGGGCGGCGGCGTGAACGACCGCGGCGTGATGCCGATCCGCGGCGTCGACGAAGGCTCGATGCAAACGTGGGACAGCCCGTGCTCGCTGTTCGCCGGCGACGCGAGCCGCTGACCAACGCGTCCGACGCGCCGTCGTGAAACGGCGGCGATGTATAGTGCGCGGCGCATGAAGATCCTCCTCACCGGCGCGGGCGGACAGATCGGACACGATCTGATCGGCACCTTGTCCGCGGCCGGTCACAGCGTCATCTCCACCGATCTCGCGCCACGTCCTCCGAGCCACGCCCACGCAGGTGGTGACTCGTGGAAGCGCCTCGATGTCACCGATGCGGACGCGACGGAGAAGCTGCTCGAGGACGTGAAGCCCGAGCTCGTGTTTCACCTCGCGGCGATCCTGTCGGCGCGCGGCGAGAAGGATCCGAAGCTCGCGTACGACGTGAACCAGACCGGCACGTGGAACGTTCTCGAGGCGTGTCGCAAGGCGGGTGTCCAGCGCCTGATCTTCACGTCGAGCATCGCGGTGTTCGGCCCGCCACCGTCGGGGCCACTTCCCGATCCGACGCCCGACGATGTCCCGCTCCACCCGACCACGATGTATGGCGCGACCAAGGTCAGCGGCGAGCTGCTCTGCGCGTACTACTCCAAGAAGTGGAACGTCGATTGTCGCGGCGTTCGCTTCCCGGGCCTCATCAGCGCGGCGATGCCGGGCGGCGGCTCGAGCGACTACGCGCTGTTCATGTACGTCGATGCGGTTCGCAAGGGTGGGTACGAGGCGTTCGCGCGCGCCGACACGCGGATCCCGCTCATGTACATGCCGGACGGCGTCCGCGCGCTGATCGATCTCGCGATGGCGGACCGAGAGCGGCTCACGCGCTCGATCTACAACATCGCCGCGTTCTCCCCGCGCGCGGACGAGATCGCGGCGAGCGTGCAGCGGCTCATCCCCGACGCGAAGTTCACCTACTCCCCGGACCCGCGGCGCCAAGCGATCCTCGATTCCTGGCCGAAGTCGCTCGATGACTCGGCGGCGCGCAGGGATTGGGGGTGGAAGCCGAAGTACGACCTCGACGCCATGACCGACGACCTGCTGCCACGGGTCCGCCGCATGCTCGAGCTGGGTGCCGTCCTCTCGACACACTAGACCACCTACACATCGAGCCGTCCGGGTCGATTCACGACGCGATGCGGCTCGCATATCGGCTCGATCGATTCCTCCCGGAGTCGTTGCGAGGTGCGACCGCCGACGCCGATCGCCGCCGCCGCGCGCGTGTCGTGGCAGGCTTCGCGCTCATCCTGGCGTGTTTCACGACGCTGATTCCGATCGGCGCCGCGATCATGGGGCTGTGGAGCAACGCCGCGATGACTGCGATCGGATTACCCATCGCCGCGTTCCTGCTCTGGCGCTTGCGGAAGGGCACGTCCCTCGTGGTGCTCGGGCTCGCGATCGGCGCGGTGATGTACATGTCGGCGCTGCAAGGAGCGATCGCGCTCGGCGGCATCGGCGCACCGCCGCTGCGGTGGCTGTGCGTGATCCCGCTGATCGTGATCCTCGTCGCGGGGCCACGCCACGGCGTCTATGCCGCGCTGTTTGGCGTCGCGACGAGCGGCGTGTTCTACGCGATCGGCAGCTTCGACGGCGTGCCGATCACGCGCTCGCTGCACTTCTTCGACGGGCTCGCGCTGATGTTGTGCATCGTCGCGCTCGCGCTCACGTTCGAGAACTTCAAGGCGAGCGCGCTCGTCGAGCTCGCGTCCGCCAACGCGCGACTCGCGGCCGAGATGAAGGAGCGCGAGCGCATCGAAGCGGACTTGCGGCTCGCGCAGAAGCTCGAGTCCGTCGGTCGCCTCGCGGCTGGCATCGCGCACGAGATCGCGACGCCCGTGCAGTTCGTACGCGACACGACCGCGTTCACCCGCGATGCCGTGAACGACGTGCTCGTCGTCCTCGAGCGCCATCGAGACGTGACGCGCGCGGTGCTCGCCAATACGGACGCGCGCGCGGCTGCGACGGCCGCGATGTACGCGGAAGGAGCGCGCGATGTCGCGTACGCGGTCGAGGAGCTGCCTCCATCGGTCGCGCGCATGTCGGAGGGACTCGAGCGTATCGGTGCGATCGTGCGGTCGATGCGCCAGCTCGTGCATCCCGCGCAGCAGGATCTGACCGAGGTGGATCTCGAGACGGAGATCACGAACACGCTCGCGCTCGCGGTCAACGAGTACCGCGAGGTCGCCGATCTGAAGACGGACTTCGGCGGCGTTCCCTTGGTGATGTGTCGCGCGAGCGAGATCAATCAGGTCGTATTGAACCTCGTCATCAACGCATCGCACGCGATTCGCGATGTCGTGGCAGGCACGCACGCGCGCGGCACGTTGACCGTCGCGACCCGCCGGCTCGGCGACGTGGTGGAGATCTCCGTGACCGACTCGGGTGGCGGCATCCCGGACACGATCCGCGACAAGATCTTCGATCCGTTCTTCACGACGAAGTCCGTCGGATCCGGCACCGGCCAAGGCCTCGCCATCGCTCGCTCGGCGATCGAGCGACACGGCGGGACCCTCGTGTTCGATAGCGAGCTCGGGGCCGGGACCACGTTCCGCGCCCGGCTCCCGATCGTCGCCCACGCGTCCGCTGCGTGATCTGCGTCTCGCACGATCTCGCTTGACCGAGTGGTCGGACCCTTGTATCTCACCGTCGGTGAATAGGTCGGACCAGATCTGGAAGGCGTGGCACCATCGAACGTTCGTCCTACCGGAAGCGCCCGGCGATGAATGGGGCCTCGCGCGCGTGCGTGAATCGATCGGCCGGATGCCCGAGGGCTTCGTGTACCGCGAGGCGGTGGCGGTGACGGACGAGGTCAACGAGTACTTGTGGGACGGCCCGTACGTGGGCGACCTCATCACGATCGTCGACGACTTCCAGATCGCCACCCGCTACGTGCGCGTGTCGTCGCGGTTTCGCTTGGAGGCGGACAAGCGTCGTGCATCGCTCGGCGTACGCGTCGGCGCGGTGACGCGCGACGAGCTGCTCGCGGCCGCACGTGGTCCCGATACGCGCGCGATCATTCGCCTGGTGCTCGGTGTTCCGCTCGATCACGAGACGGTGATGCTGATCGAGCAGGGCCTCGACTCGGACAACCGCGATGCGCGCACGCACGCGATCGTCGCTGCCTCGCTGTCCGCGTCCGAGCTGGTCGTCGAGCCACTCGCGCGGGCGCTCACGCGCGCCGCCGATCCGGGCGAGCTCCAGATGATCCGCCTCGCGCTATCGAGCTGCGACGCGGCGTCGAGCGTTCCACCGCCCTGACCTCGTCGAGGCGCCGTGGTACACGAGCGCCATGTACACGCAGGCCAAGTCCGTCTTCGCCGCGACTCTCGCCGAGATCGAGAGCGCTGGGCTGTGGAAGCACGAGCGCACGATCACGTCGCCGCAAGCCGCGCACATCCAGAGCGGCGGCAAGGAGGTCGTCAACTTCTGCGCGAACAACTACCTCGGGCTGTCGAGTCACCCGCGGGTGATCGCGGCCGCGCAACAAGCGCTCGAAGATCGCGGCTATGGCATGTCGAGCGTGCGCTTCATCTGCGGCACGCAAGATCGCCACAAGGAGCTCGAAGAGAGCATCACGAAGTTCCTCGGAACCGAGGACACGATCCTCTATGGCTCGTGCTTCGACGCCAACGGCGGCTTGTTCGAGACGTTGCTCGGCGAGGAAGACGCGATCATCTCGGACGCGCTGAACCACGCGTCGATCATCGACGGCATTCGCTTGTGCAAAGCAGAGCGCCACCGCTACGAGCATGACGATCTGAACGATCTCGAAGCGAAGCTGAAGGCGACGCAGGGCAAGCGCCTGCGCATGATCGCGACCGACGGCGTGTTCTCGATGGATGGCGATATCGCGCAGGTCCACGCGATCTGCGATCTCGCAGAGAAGTACGGCGCGATGGTGATGGTCGATGACAGCCACGCGACCGGATTTGTCGGCCGAACGGGACGCGGTAGCGCCGAGATGCGCGGGTGCATGGATCGCGTCGACGTGTTCACGAGCACGCTCGGCAAAGCGCTCGGCGGCGCGTCGGGTGGCTTCACGAGCGGCAAGAAGGAGATCGTGGATCTCTTGCGCAACCGTTCGCGTCCGTACCTGTTCTCGAACACGCTCGCGCCCCCGATCGTCGCGGGCTCGATCGAAGCGATCTCGCTGATCAGCGAGTCGACCGCGCTGCGCGACAAGCTCGAGGCGAACACCGAGCGATTCCGCGCAGGGATGCAACAGGCCGGACTCTCCATCCGCCCGGGCACGCATCCGATCGTCCCCGTGATGCTGGGCGATGCGCGCCTCGCCGTCGACATGGCGCAGCGCCTGCTCGCGCACGGAATCTACGTCATCGGGTTCGCGTTCCCGGTGGTACCCAAGGGGCAGGCGCGCATTCGCGTTCAGCTGTCCGCGGCGCACTCGACGGAGGACGTGGACCGTGCGATCTCCGCGTTTGCGGCCGTCCAAGCGGAGCTGGCGTCGTGAAGCCCGAGCTCATCATCGAGAAGATCCGCGCTGCCCTGCCCGACGCGCAGGTCGAGATGAAGGACCTCACGGGGACCGAGGACCACTGGGAGGCGAAGATCATCTCCGCCGCATTTGCAGGAAAATCGCTTATCCAGCGGCACCGGATCGTGATGTCGGCGCTGGCCGAGGAGCTCAAGGGGCCGATCCACGCCCTGACCATGGACGTGAAAGCTCCGGGCGAGGCCTGATCTCGGCTGCTTTTCGCAGCTTAAACGTGCGATCGTCGCCCCCGAGCCGTGGCTGCCTCTGCCGACGAAGATGCCCCGTTCGGCCCGTACCTCGTGTACGAGCGGCTCGGTGTTGGCGGCATGGCAACGGTGCATCGCGCACTCGAGCGCGGCATCGAGGGCTTCGAGCGCATCGTCGCGCTGAAGCGATTGCTGCCCCACCTCGCGGAGGACGCGAGCTTCATCAAGGCGTTCGTGCGCGAAGCCAAGCTGGCGAGCGCGCTCAACCACGTCAACATCGTCCAGATCTTCGAGCTCGGTCGCGTGGGCACCGAGTACTTCATCTCGATGGAGTACATCGACGGGCGCGACATCCGTCGCATCCTCCGTCACGCGCGCAAGGTCACGGGGCCTCCGCCGATCAACATCACCGTCGGGCTGCTCCTCCAGCTGTGCGACGCCCTCGACTACGCGCATAACAAGATCGACGAGAACGGCGTGCCGATGCAGCTCGTGCATCGCGACGTGTCGCCGTCGAACGTGCTCGTCACGAGCGCGGGCCACGTGAAGGTCATCGACTTCGGCATCGCGAAAGCGCAGTCGTCGCAGCTGCGCACGCAAACGGGACGCGTCAAAGGAAAGCTCGCGTACATGGCGCCCGAGGCCATCTCGGGCAAAGAGCTCGACGCGCGATCCGATGTGTTCGCGGTCGGCGTGATCGCACACGAGCTGCTCACCGCACGCCCCTTGTTCGCGAGCAAGAACGAGTACCAGACGCTGCTCAAGGTGCAGCGCGGCGACATCATGCCGCCGTCGACGTTCAATCAAGGATGTCACCCGGAGCTCGACGCGATCGTCTTGCGCGCGCTCGCTCGCGATCCAGATCAGCGCTACGGCAGCGCCGCCGAGCTGCGCGACGATCTTCTCGCGCTGCGCAAGCACTACAACCTGGCCACGAACATGCGCGACATCGCGACATGGCTCGATTGGGCGTTCAGCCTCGAGATTCCGATGGGCGGCTTCGCGGGGCACACCGGCGATCAGCCATCGATCTCGATGGACCCGCGCAGCCCGGCGCCGGCGCGAACACCCGCGCGCGCGGCAAAGCGCGGCGGCTCCGAGGTCGACGACGCTGTCGAGATCGCGTGGGGCGACGACAAGTCCGGGCAAGGCCCCATCGTCCTCGACGACGTGCCCGATGTCTCCGAGAAGCACATCGCGCCGCCGCTCGAGACGCCCGCGGGATCCAACACCGCGCTGTCGAACCGCCTCTTCGACGACGACGAGAGCGACGGTGAAGACAGCGCGGGGATCGACGACGACATTCCAACGCCCGCGCCGTCGCACGGCCACGCGCCACAGCGTTCCACCGCGGGGGCAACACCGCTGCCGCGAGCAAGCTCGCCCGCGCAGAGCCAGACCTCGCTCGTCGACGCGCTCTACGCAGCCAACGATGCCGCCGCGACGCTCGACTCGATGCCCGCCGCCGACACGCAGCCTGCGATGCCCGCGCTGCAGCCGCGCACCGGCTCGCTCGATCCTTCGCTGGATCGAACGCTCGATCCGACGCTGGATCGAACGCTCGATCCGTCGCCCGAGGTCAGCGCGTCGACCGATGCGTCGACCGATGCGTCGACCGATGCGTCGATCGACGGGTCGAGCGACGCGAAGGTGACGCGCACCACGGCACCACTCATCGAAGCGGTTGCACCGCCGTCTCCCGTGCTTCGTCCGTCCTCGCCATCGCGTCCGACACCACCGCCGACCCCGGCGTCGCGCGCATCGTCGTCGTCGGGCTCGATGCCGCGCGCATCGTCGTCGGGCTCGATGCCGGCTGCGCGGCTCACGCCGCCGCCCACACCGGCTTCGCGCGCGACGCCTCCTCCCTCGCGCCCGCATCCGCTCTCGCAGTCGGTGGCGAGATCGGCGGAACAAGCGGTCGTGTCCGCGGCAAACCCGATGGCGGATGTCGAGATCGATCTCGACAACACGCCGGTCCCCGACATCGCCGCGACCGACGACAGCGTCTCGCGTTTCCACCCGGGCGAGGGTGGAAAGCTCCCCGTCGTTCGCTTCCGCGAGCCGAGCACGCCGCCACAGACCGCGCCGACCGAGCTCCCCGTCGGTGTTCCGCTCGGTCAACAGGTGCGCACGAAGCCGGGCCACGCCCCCGCCCGCGCGCTCACCGCGCGGCCCGCCGACGACGACGTGCCCACGTTGGCCGGCGGAAACAAGGCCCGTACGAAGGCGGCGTCCCACGGTCCCGCGATCGGCGAGTCGATGCTGCGCGAGACCGCGAAGGGCAAAGGCCCACGCAGGAGCCTCGTGATCATCGCGTCCATCGTCGCAGCGGGAGCGATCGCGACGGCGACCACGCTCTATGTCACGCGCGGCGATCAGGTGAAGCCGGTCACCGAGGAGAGCCAGCCGCGCGTCGCGCCCAAGACCGTGGGCACCGTGAAGTTCAACCTCGAGCCGTCCGACGCGGAGATCGTGATCGGCGGAGAGCTCGCGCACCACGGCTCGCCGTTCCAGGTCGAGCTCGAGGCCGGCGTGCATCAAGTGCAGATCAATCGCGCGGGCTACAAGTCGTGGCTCACCGCGCTCGAGCTATCAGCGGCGGAGACCCAGACGCTGCGCGTGGTCCTCGAACCGCTCGGTTCGGCGGTGTCGGCGACGGCTCCCGAAGCGACGCTGATCTTGAGCTCGACGCCCTCGGGTCTCGAGGCGTGGCTCGACGGCAAGGTCCTCCCGGTCAAGACGCCCATCAAGATGCCGATCAAGGTTGGACCTCATACGATTGTTCTCAAGAACAACGGCGAAGAGGTCTGGCGACAAGAGCTCGTCGCGCAGGCAAACGCCGAGCACGAGTTCAGTCCGTCGATGGACGCGTCCAAAGCGCGCGAGCGCGCCGAGCGTCGCGCCGCGCCTCCTCGCGCGCCAGCGTCGCACGAGACCGAGCTGCCCAAGCTCAGCGATCCCGGCGTGACCGATCCGCCCGCGCCACCACCGACGCACGCGCCCGCTCCAGCGACGACGCCCGCACCGACGACACCGACGACATCGACGACACCGACGTCGGCCTCGACGACCGCGCCCGCGCCCGGCTCGACGACGACCGTTGCGCCGAGTCTCGCGAAACCTGCGCCGACCCCGACGCCACCGACGACACCGACGACACCGCCGGCACCGACGGCCCCCGCGATCACCAAGCCCGCCCCCACCGCACCGACCGCACCGCCGCGCATCTCGGGTCCGGTCACGATCCCGCCGAGCAGCGTGTCGAAGCTCTCCGGCGAGATGCCCGAGCTCTCGAAGACAAAGCACGGCGAGATCCCGTCGGTGGTCGCCGCGAAGCTCTGCATCGATCATACGGGCGCCGTCACGTCCGCCGATCTCATCACCAAGCTCGAAGCGCGCGCTGCTCTCGAGATGGTGCAGACGCTGAAGAAGTGGCGCTACACGCCGTACAAGCCGCAAGGCTCGTCGGTGGCAGCGTCTGCGTGCTTCGCGGTCAGCTTCCGCACGAAGTGAGCGTCATCCGCCCGCGACGATCTTGCCCTGGAACATGTCCATGCCGCACGCGAAGGTCAGCGCGCCCTCCGTGGGCACGGTGATCGCGACCTCGACGGGCTTGTTCATCGGCAGCTCGATCACCTTGCCCTCGGGCGTCTTCAGCTCGCGCAAGCACTCGCCCTCGACGGTGCGCGTGAACACGAGCACGAGCTTCTCGCCGGGCTTGCCGGGAATCGTGTCGGGCACGTAGCCCTCCATGCCCGCTTGCACCGGCACGGTGCGCACGCCATCGGGCGAGACGGTGCCGGTGGTCAGCGTCGCAGCCGGTGGCTTCGCCGGCGGCTCGCTCTTCTTCTTGGAGCAAGCCGCGACGACGAGAACGACCGCGAGGAGCGTGGCACGCATGCCCGCACGATAGCGCGCGACGCTACGACAGGCGAGCGGACGTCGCGCCCGACGGAGATTGCGAGAGAGCGGCGAGCGGATCCTCCCAGTTCTCGAACTGCAGGATGCCGAGCTCTTGGAAGCGAGTGCGCTGGCGATCCGAGAGGAGGTCCATCTTCTTGATCGCGGGGACGATCTTCGCGAACAGCATCTGCCGGAACATCACCTGCCCCGTGTTGTGCAGCGCGATCTCCATGCACTGCTTCGTCGGCAGGCCCTGCTTCTCCCACACCTCCTGGAACAAGAAGCGATCGCGCATGAGGCGCGCGGCCTCGAACACGAAGTCCTCGCGCTCGCGCTTCACCGACTCGGGCTGATCGCGATAGTAGTCGCGCAGCGACAGCACGCCGAACGCGACGTGCCGCGCTTCGTCGCCCATCACGTAGGCCGTGAGCTCCTTGAGCAGCGGCTCCTGCGTGTTGTTGCGGATCATGCCGAACGCGGCGAGCGCGAGGCCCTCGACCATGATCTGCATGCCGAGGAACTTCATGTCCCAGCGCGAATCCTTGAGCACCATGTCGAGCAGCGTCTTCAGGTGCGGATTGCACGGATACGACCAGCCGACCTTCTGGTGCAGGTACCGGTTGTAGACGTCGACGTGCCGCGCTTCGTCGACGACCTGCGACGCCGCGTACAGCTTGCTGTCGAGATCCTGCACGGAGTCCACGAGCTGCGCGGTCGCGAGGAGCGCGCCCTGCTCGCCGTGAAGGAACTGCGAGAGCGTCCACGACAGGACCTCGCGGTTGAGCTCCTTGCGCTCCGCCTCGGTCATCTTGTTGTAGATGTCCGAGCCGTGCAGCGGCATCAGCTGCTCGGGCCCCATCGGCTTGTCCAGATCGACGTCTTGCTGCCACGGCAGCACGTCATCGGAGATCCATTGGGCACGACACGCCTTGTCGTAGAGGTCGCGAAGCTTCTCGCGGGTCTCCGTGTAGCCCCACGTATAGGTCACGTCGAGCATGGTCTCGAGCGTCTCGATCGAGGGTCCGGCGAGCTTCTCGGCGACGGCAGCAGTCATTGCGCTCCTCCCAAAACTGAAACCTGTTTCATTTTGTTCTCAGCGCGAGACCGGGTCAAGCGCTATTGTGGAGCTATGGCATCTCGACCACGGCCGAAGTCGCAGCCGCGTGACCCCGAGGCCGTCCTGCGCGCTACGAAGGAGCCCGACTTCCGTCAGGAGCGCTCCCGCCGCAGCTATCTCGCATTGATCGAGGCGGCCACCGAGCTGTTCGAGGCACGCGGCTACGACGCGGTGGGTACGCCAGAGATCGCGCAGCGAGCCGGCGTCTCCGTCGGCACGTTCTATCGTTACTTCGACGACAAGCACGAGGTCTACCTCGAGATCGCGCGGCGCTCGTTCGTCGGTGCGTACGCGCAGACGATCGAAGGACTCACGCCCGCGAAGTTCGTCGGCCTCGCGCGCCACGAGACGATCCAGAGCACGGTGTCCGTGTTGTTCGATCAGGTGCTCGCGCAGCCCAAGCTCACGCGTAGCTTCACGGAGATGTCGCTTCGCGATCCGCAGGTCGCCGAGCTCCGCTATGCGTTCGAGCAAGTCGCGCTGCGGCGGCTCACGGAGCTCATCACCGCGGCCACGCCGCGCGATGCGGTTCCGGATCCCGAGGCCACCGCGTTTGTCTTGTACGGAAGCGCGATGCAGTGCGCGCACGGACTCGCCGAGTACATCGGGCCGTCGCCGGTCGATGTCGAGCGCGCGAAGACAGCGCTCACCGCGTTCATCGAGCGCGCGCTGTTCCCCGCGTAGTCCCCATGGTCATGGGGGACGCACCCCGGCGCTACCTGTCACGCGATCGTGTGTGCGATCGCGCTGCTCTATCGTGGACACAATGCGAGCTTGGATCGCGGCATCGCTTCTGTGCATCGCGAACGTCGCGCACGGCGAGGTCTTCCTCGACGACTCGACGATCGAGCTGTCCGCCGAGTACACGTATCAGCCGGTCACGTTCGCGAATCAGACGGAAGCGTCGACGGGAACGGGGATCCACGTCGAAGATCGCAACGGCGTGTTCGCGCGCTTCGTCGTGAAGATGTTGCGCGGCGCGACGGATCGCAGCGTCGACGATCCGTACCAGTGGCACGAGACCAAGAAGACCACGACCTACCTGGGCGGTGGCGTGTTCGAGACGACGACGTTCTACATCTCGCTCGGCGCCGAGTACGTGCGCGGGGATCAGCGAACGCTCGTGGGCGGCGTGGAGCAAGGTCGCAACGACTACTTGTTCCGCGGTCGCTACGAGATGATGTCGCTCGTGCTCGCGATCGGCGGCGCGCCGCGACCGCAGGACGTGCGCTTCGACGCGTTCTAATCGACCTTACCGTGCACGACGCCGTAGACGGTCGACACGACCTTGTCCACGGCCTGCGCTTCGGTGAGCCCAGTGACGAGCAAGGCGTGCAGCACGCACGCAGCCGAGCGCGCGCTGCACGTACCGTAGTCGAGCGGCACGATGTACGAGCTGCGCTCGCCGGCCCACACCGAGAGCGACGCGTGATCGACCGCCTCGAGCGTCCAGAAGTGAGCGCTCTGCGCGTGCCCCTGCCACGCGTGCAACGAGCGCGTCGTATCGAGCGCGCTGCGCACCGCTTCCTTGTTGGTGTTCGACGGGTTCTCGAGCCAGCGATTGATCTTGGCGAGCATGTCGTCGAGGTACTGCTTCGGCGCATGCGCGTCGGCACCGTCGGTCGGGTACTGATCGATGACGAGCTTGCACACGGAGACCGCCGATCTCACCGCGAGCTTCTGATCGTCGGCGACGAGGCGGCGGGTCCATACGACGAGTCCTTGCGACAAGTACTCCTCGGCACCGGCCCAGGCGTTGGCAACGTTGGTCGAGCTCTCGCCGAGCTCGCGCAGAGATTCGGAATCGGGATGCGCGGGATGGCTCATACGTCTAGGTAACTTCCTTCAGCAGCCGCGAACACGGGGACTGCAGTGCGAGCGCTGGTGCGCTGCACCACTTCATCGATCATGTCGTCCGTCGCGTCGGGGCTGTGATGGAACAATGCCAGTTTCTTGGCCCCCGCGCGCTCTGCAACGACGACTCCCGCACGCGCAGGAGAATGTCCCCAGCCGCGCCGCAGATCGTAGTCGTGGTCTGCGTGCATGGCGTCATGAATGAGAAGATCCGCGTCCTTCGCGAGCGCGATCGCGTCGGGCAGCGGTTTGTCGAGGTCCGGATACTCGACATCCGATAGATAGGCGACCGTCTTTCCGTCGGCGGTGATGCGATACGCGGTGGTCCACATGCTCCCGTGAGGAACGGCTGCCGTGGTGACCTCGAAGCCCGGCAGCTGGATCGTCGACCCCGGGTTCAGCACCTCGATCGACACGCCCGCCGCGAGGTTCTCTAGACCGTTGAGCGGCGAGTAGTGCGGCGCGAGCTGATTCTGCAGCGTGGCCTCGAGCGTCGACGCCGTGGGGTTCGCGCCGAGGATGCGGATCTGATTTCCCTTGATGAAGAACGGCGTGAAGAACGGCAAGCCTTGGATGTGATCGAGGTGCGTGTGCGAGAGCAGGATCGGCAGCTTGCCCTGCCCTTTGCCGAACTCGCTGCCCATGAGCGACTTCGCGAGCTCGGTGGCGCCGGTGCCGAGATCGATCAGCAAGCGCTGTCCCGCGTTCGTCTGGAGCTCGACGGACGTGGTGTTGCCGCCGTAGCGCAGGAAGTCGCGCCCCGACATCGCGAACGATCCGCGAACACCCCAGAAGCGAATCTTCACGAAGTGCGACTCCCCGGACCGATGCCGGGATTCGTTCGCTCGGGCTCCACGCGCACGGGAACCTCGTCGGGACCGATCGGCAACGTCATTCCCTCGAACGACGTCAGCACCTCGATCCCGACCGCGGCACCCTTCGCGAGGTACGTCGACGCGATCTGATCCATCTGCTCGTCGTTGTGCGAGGGCGCGTGGTGATAGAGCACGAGCCGCCGGACCTTTGCCTCCGCGCACACGTCGAGCGCTTGATCCGGCGTGGAGTGTCCGTAGTGCGGAAACCGCGCGTACTCCTCCGGAAGGAAGTGCGTGTCGTAGACCACCGTGTCCACGCCCGAGAGGCGCGCGATCAGCTCCTCGCGCATCGACGTGAGCGATTGCTTGTCGTCGTCGGTGAGCTCCTCGAGCCCCGGCAGAAAGTGTTGCTTGTGGAGCACGGCGTCGAACGGCGCGGTGTCCGAAACGTAGGCCCACGACGAGCCGTCGCAATCGAGGCGATAGCCGACGGAGCCGAACGGGTGGTTGAGCGCGATCGGCGTGACCTTGAACGAGCCGAGCTCGAACGAGACGCCGGGCTCGACCTCGTGGAAGTCGAACGACGCGGGCACCGACTCGAGCGGCATCGGGAAGAACTCGTGGCGCGTGATGCCGCCGATCACCTGCTGCAGCTCGTCGGCGGCGGTGAGGAGCGCGTGCACGGCGATGCGCGTGCCCGGCACGTACGCGGGCGAAAAGAACGGCAACCCTTGAATGTGATCCCAGTGAACGTGCGAGAGCAGCACGTTGTACTTCTGCGGGCCCTTGGCCTCCCGCATCAGCTTGTTGCCGAGCGCGCGCATGCCGGTGCCGGCATCCACGATCACGCACTCACCTGCCGCGGAGCGGGCTTCGACGCACGACGTCTGCCCACCGTAACGAACGGTCGCAGCGCCGGGGACGGGGTAGCTGCCCCGAACGCCCCAAAAGGTGATTTGCATGGACCAATAAATTGTATCCCCTAACTCGCCCGCGCGCGCGCCCGCGACGAAATCGAGTTATTGAAGGAAATCATGAACGCGCAGCCACGCATCCTCGTCATGGGTGCCGGGGGTATTGGAGGCATCGTCGCGTCGACGCTGATGGAGATCGGATCCGCGGTGACGGCCGTCTCGACAAACGCGCTGATTCGCGCGGCGGTGGACAAAGCGGGCTTTCGCGTCGTCGACGATGGCGAGGAACGCATCGTCCGCGGCTGGGTCTCGCCCGCGCCCGAGGGAAAGTACGATCTGTGCATCCTCGCGACGCAGCCGCCCAACGTCGAGGACGCTGCGCGCACCGCGCTGCCGCACCTCGTGGATGATGCGGAGGTCGTCGTGCTGCAGAACGGTCTGTGCGAGGATCGCATCGCAACGATCGTCGGAGCAGAGCGCGTGATCGGTGGCATCGTCGCGTGGGGCGCGTCGATGCCCGAGCCCGGTCGCTACGAGCGAACGGCCGCGGGAGGCTTCGCGCTCGGGCGACTTCGCGCGGGCGAGATCGACGCCAACATGCGCCGCGTCGGTGAATTGCTGGAGGCTGTGGGGCCCGTCACGCTGACCAAGAACCTCCTGGGCGCGCGGTGGTCCAAGCTGGCGCTCAACTGCGCGGTCAGCGGCACGATCGCGGGCGAGCGGCTCGGGGTGCTCGTTCGCCAGCGCCGCTACCGCCGCCTGGCGCTCGAGATCATGACCGAGGCCGTCGCGGTCGCGAAAGCCGAGGGCGTGCAGCTCGAGAAGGTCGCCGGGACGCTCGATCTCGAGTGGGTCTCGCTCTCCGATGCCGATCGCGCGGCCACGGCGTCCGTTTCGCTCACCGCCAAGCACGCGCTGTTGCTCGCGGTCGGTCTGCGCTATCGACGCATGCGCTCGTCGATGCTCGCGGCGATCGAGCGCGGTCGGACGCCCGCGATCGATTTCTTGAACGGCGAGATCGTCGCGCGGGGCGCGAAGCACGGCATCGACACGCCATGGAACAAGAAGATCGTCGACACGGTGTGGGCGATCGCGAAGGGGCAGCAGAGGTCATCACGCGAGCTCCTCGATCGCGTGTGCGGTCCCGACGATCGGCCGAGCGTCGCGGCGATCTAGCCCGGCGTCGTCATCCGCTCGCGACTCGAGGCTCTAGTTCACGTCGTCGGGCAGCGGACGGTTGCCGCCCGCGACGAGCAGGATCGCGAGCAGCAGCACGCCGACCGCGGCGAGCATGAGGCCCGGCGCGAAGCCCGGCGTCTGATAGCTCCACACGACACGCGCGTTGGCCCCGACCTTCACCGCGCGTCTGAGCACGTCGGCCGCGTGCCACGTGCGCTCCTCGCCGTTCACGCTGACCATCCAGCCGCTCGCCGCCGACGACGTGACGACCGCATAGCCCGCGTCGGTGCACGCGAGCTCGATCTCGCCTGGCTCCCACCGCTGCACCGCGCACGGCGACGGCTCGAGCGGCGATGCTCCCGCTGGTCCCCCACCGCCGAGCACGATCGTTCCGCGGTGCAGGCTCGTGCCGCCACCGCGCGTGAACATGAAGCCGAGCGCCTCGTCGGGATCGCGCTGCCACAGCCAGCTGCGCACCACCGATGCGACCGGCGCGACGGGCAGCGCGACGAGCGCCCACCCGCCGCGCCGCGAGAGCTCCACGAACTGCGATCGCGGCGAGTCGACCATCGTCGCCGGCAAGATGGCGACGCCGATCCCGAACCGATCGAGCAGCGCCCCGCCCTCCTGCGCCGCCGCGAGCCACGTCTTGTCGTGCAGCGCGCTGCGCGCTGCACTCTCGCTGCGCGCGCCGACGAGGCCCCACCGCGCGGCCGACGATCCGCCGAGCGTGGCCATCTCCTCGTCGAGATCCGCGTACGCATCGTGCATGAACGCCGGGCGAAACACGCGCACCGGTGCCTCGCTGCTCGCGCGTGCTCCGTCGAGCACGCTCGCGAACGCGGGCTCGCGCATCACGGCGTCGCGACGGGCGAGCGGTGCGAGCGAGCCCTGTGCGCCCGCATTCGGCAGCACGAGGAGCGCGAGGATCACCGGCACGTGCCACCGCACGCCATCGCCATCGCCATCGCCGTCGCCATCGCCGACATTGCCGCGTTCGCCGTTGTCATCGCGTGCACGCCCCGCACGCCACGCGAGGAGTAGCGCACCCGCGGTGCACACGAGGCCGAGCCCGCCATCGAGCAGCGCGCGATCGATCGCGACCTGCGCGTCCGCGTGCTTCGCGCGCAGGAGCCCGAGCGCCAACAGCGCTACGAGCGTGCATCCGATCGCCACACCGAGCGCACGCAGCGCGCGACGATACCGCGCTCGTGCCGCATGGGTGCCCTGCGCGCCCGCCCCGATCAGCACGTCGAGGCCCGCAGCCGCGTGCACACCGAGCACGACCGCGAGCGTGGCCACATGCAGCTCGGGCGCGCCGATCCACGCGGGCCATCCGCCGCGCCCGGCGACGAACGCGAATGCCACGAGCGCGCCGATCAGCGCGAGCACGCGCGCACGCGGAACGCACACGGCCGCGAGCGCGACGAGCGGTGCACCGACGAACAAGCTCGGCGCCCACGGGTGATCGCCCGCCAACGCGTGAACGCCTCGCGCTGGATCGACGGAGCCAAAGCTGCCCGGCACGATGAGCTCGACGAGCCGCGCGAACGGGAGGTGATGAACCGTCTCGCCCGCGCTCCGCGGCAGATGGAGGAACGCCGGCAGCCACTGCACCGCACCGATCGCACACGCCGCCCCGATCGCGCCCACGAGCCACCAGCGAGTGCCCCGCGCGTCGCCCGACGAGCCCGAGCCAGGTGTCGACGACGTCGAGCCCGATCCGGTTCCGGCGTGCGGCGCGCGGGCAAGGCCGAACACGAGCGCGATCAGAACGCCGTGCATCAGCGCGACGAACACGCCTGATAGCGCGACGAGCGCGAGGAGTGCGGCGAGCGCCACCGATACTCGCGCGCGCTCGTAGCGCGTCTCGGCGATCGCGAGGTGCGCGGCGCACGCGCCGATCCACGGCAGATGCGCGAGGCCTGGCAGGGCGCCGCGAACGGTCGCGCTCGCGAGGATGCCCGCCGTCACGACCAGCAAGCCAGCGACGAGCGCCGCTGGATCACTCGATCCCGCCGCCGCGCCCGATGCCGCTCCTCGTCCTGATGACGCGCTCGATCCTGCGCGCGAGGACGCGCCTGATCCCGGTCGAGCGCCTGATCCCGCTCCGCCTGCCTGCCTCGAGAGCGCATCGCCCGCGCGACGGCCGCGCGCCCAGACGGCGATCCCCAACGCGCACCACGCCAGGTGCACGAGCTGGATCCAATCCAGCGAGCGCGGGGACGACGACAGCCACACCGCCGGCACCATCGCGCCGTGCGAAGGCTCGGCGAGCAGCGGCACGCCGAACGACGTCCCTTCAAACCACGCCGGCACGCGCAGCGATCGAATCGACTCGGCGGCGGCGAGCCGCGGCGGCGCGATCTCCGTGTGATAGCGAATGTCGTCCCAGGTCTTGCCGCCGACGAAGATGCGAACGTTGATGACGAGGACGAACGCCGCGAGCGCGATCGCGACAAGCGGAAGCGATCGCGCAGGTACTGTCGCGCTCGGCACTTGCGCGACTATAATCCGTGCCGTGATTCGCGCTCGGTTCGCTCTCGCGTTTTGCATCCTCGGTCTTGCAGGGTGCAGTCGCGGTGGCGATGGCGCGCCGCCGTGCAACGCAGTCGGCGCGAAGTTCCTGGTTCTCGCGAAGGACGATCTCGAGAAGAAGCAACCCGACCCGGCGCTCCGGCGTGGTGTGGAGGATCAGCTCCCTGCCATGCGTGATTCGATTGTATTTGTGTGTACTGAAACGAAATGGCCCCCCGCGGTTCGCACCTGCCTCGTGGATGCAAAGGACCACGCAGCGTTCGAAACCTGCGAGTTACAGCTCACGGACGTGCAGCGGCGTGACCTCGCGCGGGCGGCGGCAGGTGAAGACATCACGAAGCCACCAGCCGCGCCCAACTGACTCGATCCGTGGTAAAGCAGGAGGCGAGCGATGGAGATCGACTTTCAGTACGCGCTCTCCGATCAGGATGCGAAGTCTCGGCTCGAGGTGCTCGGCAAGTACCTCGAGAACAAGCACGGCATTCGGGTCACCTGGCAAGACGAGAAGAAAGCGAAGTTCTCGGGCAAGTACCTCATGGTGAAGATCGAGGGCGAGCTGAACGTCGGTAACAGCCGCGCGATCTTCAAAGGTGAGGATCCTGGGTTCCTGCTGCGCGCACGCGCAAAGGACTACATCCAGGGCAAGCTCGCGAAGTATCTCGACCCCAAGGTCGCGCTCGCGGATCTACCGAGCGAGTAGCCAGCGAGTAGCGAGCGAGCAGCAACACACGGCAAGCGCCGGCACGTGCCACGTGTTGTCGTGTCGTGATGGCGCCACAGCGTCGCGTCGTGACCACAATCATGTCATGCGCCGAATCGCCGTTGCGTCGATCCTGGGAGTAAGCGCCTGCATCTTTCCGCAGGACGAGCCACCCGAGCCCGACATCACGATCGTGTCGCCGACGAACGGCTACACGGTGGATCACCACGACTCGATCATCTTCCAGGTCGAGGTCACGGGCGGCGCGACGGTCGTCGAGCTCCAGCTGGCCGTCGATGGCGCGGTCGATCCGAACATCGCGATCACGCCCCGCCCCGAGGGACAGGTCTGCGATCCTTGCTCGTTCCGGATCGCGTGGCCAGCCACGGCGGTGGGTGAAGGCAGCCATGTCGTGCAGATATCGGCGTTGCCAGATCGGTTGGGATCGGCGCGTGACAGCGACGCCATCGAGATGTTCTTCGACGACAAGCCCGAGATCGCGACCATCACGCCCGAGCAGAACGGCGATCTCGTCGGCGTGGGGATGACGATGGTCCAGATGGTGGTGCGCGAGCGCGGCCAGGCGACGGCGACGCTGGCGATCGACGGCGTCGCACAGGCGCCGCAGTCCACCGACGATTGCCGCGGCGTTGGATGCACGTTCGCGTGGGCGTGGGACACGTCGAACATCCCGGCGGGCCTGCACACGCTCGAGCTCGCGGTGAGCGACGCGAACGGTCACACGGCGCGTACGACGCGCGCGGTGCACATCGACGACCTCGTGAAGATCACGTCGATCGAGGTGACCGACATCAGCGAGGCGCCGACGATGGAGATCGAGGTCTACCTGTTCGACGACGTAACGAACGAGCTCCTCGGCTGCGCGGGAAGCGCGCATGGCCTCCTCGCGGTCGATCATCCCGACATTCGCTATCAGGTGGACGCGCGCTTGGTCAGCACGACCGGCGCGCCGCTGCGTGGCTCGGACATCGCGGATCGCGTGCTGCGCTTCGAGGTCTGGGAAGACGACGACATCCCCGTGTGCCCGTCGCCGATCTCCCCGACGGGAAATGATCTGGTCGCCAGGAGCAGCGGCGCTACGTACGAGGAGTGGAAGTCACGCTCGACGTTTGCGAGCTTTGGCAGGGTCGTCGAGCTCGGCACGCTATTCGGCCGGCCCATCGAGCGTTGATGCGTCGATCAGGCGGCGATGCGGGAGTGCCTCAGCAGGAGTGCCTCAGCGAGCGGTAGCGAGCGTGCGCAACGCAATCGCGACAGCGCGATCGGCGGCGGCAGCGCTCAGGCCTTGACGCTCCAGGCGGCGTTGCAGGCGCTCGATGATGCTCCAAAGAGAGAGGTCATTTTGAGCTTTCATGGTCATCTCCACGTTCGACAGCGGGTGTTGATCTAACTGCGTCCCTGACGTCTGCATTCCACGACAACCGTGAAACCAGCTGGGTTGCGGGTTCTTCGACGCACTCTTTGTGCCAGTCCTTGGCTCCGATGTAGGTTCGCGCTCGTGAAGCTCGTGACCTGGAACGTGAACTCGATCCGCGCGCGCGAGAAGCGCTTCTTCGCGTGGCTCGACGCCGAGAAGCCCGACGTCATTTGCCTGCAGGAGACCAAAGTCGAGGACGCGGGGTTCCCGTTCGACGCCCTCCGCAAGGCCGGCTACGAGGTCGTGACCTACGGCCAGAAGAGCTACAACGGCGTCGCCATCGCGTCGAAGAAGCCGCTCGAGGATGTGACGCGCGGCTTTGGCGATGGTGTGGCCGACGAGGAAGCGCGGGTGATCGCCGCGACGACGTACGGGATCCGTGTCGTGTGTCTGTACGTCCCCAACGGCCAGGATCTCGACAGCGATCGGTATCCGTACAAGCTCGCCTGGTTCAAGCGGCTCGAGGAGTTCCTGTCGCGTACGTCCTCGCCGAGCGCGGACGTCGTCGTATGCGGCGATATGAACGTGACCGCCGACGACGGCGATGTGTGGGCGCCCGATCAGTGGCGCGGCAAGATCCACTGTTCGCAACCCGAGCGCGATGCTCTCGCGAACGTACGGGAGTGGGGCCTCGTCGATATTTTCCGAAAGCTCGTCCCTGACGGCGGTGTGTGGAGCTGGTGGGACTATCGCGGCGTCAGCTTCTTCAAGAACCAAGGGCTGCGCATCGATCACATCCTCGTCAGCGAGTCCGTCGCGAAGCGCGTGAGCGCCTGCACGATCGATCGCAACGCGCGCAAAGGTCAGGACGCGAGCGACCACGCGCCCGTGACCGTGACCATCGACTGACGATCACCGACGACGACGGAAGCGCGACTGACGGCGAGTGACGGCGAGTGACGGCGAGTGACGGCGAGTGACGCTCGACTAGAGGCCGAGCTCGGCGCTCTCGCGAAGCTTCGCGGGCACGGGGAACATCGGGCCGGTCGTCGCCGCCGGAGCTGGCGTCTCCACGACCGGGCGCTTGGTCGCACGCGCCGCGAGCACGCGGTACGCCTGCACCCAGCGCGAGATGGCCGTTGCCGTCGACGAGACCGCACAGATCGACAGCGTCACGCCGAGGATCGGCACCGCCGTCGCGAAGTCACCGACCGCCGCGAACCACGCCGCGATCAGCGTGCCGAGGCACACGAGCACGATGCGCTCCGCGCGCTGCATCATGCCGCCGCGCAGATCCACGCCGAGGCCTTCCGCGCGCGCACGCGTATAGCTGACCATCATCGAGCCGCCGATCGCGCCCATGGCAGCGATGAGCCAGGGCGACTCGCGAAGGAACCAGACAAAGCCCGTGAAGGCGGCGAGCTCGCCCCAGCGATCGGACACCGAGTCGAACAGCGCGCCGGCCTTGCTCTGCTCGCCCGAGAGCCGCGCGATGCGACCGTCGAGCGCGTCGAGGATACCGGCGGTGCAGAACGTCCACATCGCGACGACGAGGTGACCAGTGGCCGCGCCGATGCCGGCGATGATGCACAGCACGAGCGAGAGCGCGGTGATCGCGTTGGCGGACACACGCCCCACGAGCAAGCGCTCGACCGGCGTCAGCATCCACACGAGCCAGCGGCCAAAGAACGCGCCGAACAGCTCGTTGTGCTTTGCGCCTCGTACCTCGGGCTGGCGACCGAGAAGGGTGAGCATGCCGAACACGAGCAGCCCCGCCAGCGTGATGGCTAGCAGGAGCAACGCTGGGGCTAGGAGATACAGCCGTTCCACGTGTGGTCCTCGGAGAGACGCGTACGCGAGGTACGAAGTTCAACTATCACGCCGGATCTGGTGCGCCAAGTTGTCGGGGATCCGACGATTACCCTTTGTGCCAGGTATTCAGGTACATGGAGTATTGTTTCTCGCTTTGAACAGTCTGGCTAAAGCGATCGCTACCGCACTTGGTGCTGGATATTCGCCGGTTGCGCCCGGGACCTGTGGAACGGTCGTAGCGGTTCCGCTCGCGTGGGCGCTCGCGCGCACACCACTCTGGCTATTTTTGGTCATCACGCTGGGCGTCACGCTGATCGGCGTATGGGCTGCCGCTACCGCGGATCGCGCCTGGGGAACCCACGACAGCGGGCGGATCGTCATCGACGAAGTCGCTGGCTATCTCGTCACCGTCGCGCTGGTGGATCGGACGAGCTGGATCCCGCTGGCCGTGGGGTTCGTCGTGTTTCGCTTCTTCGACATCGTGAAGCCGCCGCCCGTGCGCTGGCTCGACGAGAACCTGCCCGGTGGTTGGGGCGTGGTGCTCGACGACGTCGCGGCCGGCGTGATGGGCGCAGCCGTGATGTTCGCGCTCGCCCATTTCGGCGCCTTCACGTATCTCGCGGGTCTATAGTCCGGCCATGTTGCGCTTGGTCGTCGCCTCGACGCTCCTCACCGCGGGACTCGCGTCGGCCAATGGTCGCGCACCGGCGACGAACGGCGTCACGTTCCGCCCCGGTGACGATCAAGCGATGTACGTACGCTCGACGTTCGGTTTGCTCGTCAGCCACGACGACGGCTGCTCGTTCCGCTGGGTGTGCGAGAAGGCGATCGGCTATGGCGGCGAGTTCGACCCGAAGTACGCGATCGCCCCCGACGGGACGATCTTCGCGACGACGTTCACCGGCCTTCGCGTGAGCCGCGATGGCGGCTGCACGTGGGTCACGGCGACCGAGGAAGCCGATGGGGCCGATCCAGGACGCATCGCGAACCTCTGGATCGATGGCATCGACATCGCTGGCAACGGTCACGTCTGGGTCGCGACGGCGGAGAGCGCGAAGCCGAACAACGTGTATCGCTCGACGGACAACGGCGTCACGTTCTCGCCGATGGGCCTCCTCTCGTCGACGATCTGGTGGAAGGATGTCGATGTCGCGAAGTCCGATCCGCAGCGCGTCTACGTGACAGGCTACCAAGTCGCGCCCGAGGCGATGGCGTTCTTGCGCCGCAGCGACGACGGCGGCGGACAGTGGACGGACAAGCCGCTCACGAGCCTCGCGTTCGGCTCGACGCCGCTCGTGCATGTCGTGGCGCTCGATCCCACCGCGCCCGATCACTTCTTCCTCACCTCGACGGGCGCGACGCCACCGAACGGCGATCGCCTCTACGAGACCACCAACGGCGGCGACTCGTTCACGGAGGTCCTGTCGACGACGGATCCGATCCGCGATGTCGTCATCCGCCCCGACGGTGCGGTCCTCGCGGCGACGTCGGTCGGTGGCACGTTCCAGCGCGCGACGGGTGGCGCCGCGTTCGAAGCGCTCGGCCAGCCCGTCCCGAACGTGCCCGACGCGAAGCCGCTGCGCTTTGGATGTCTCGGTCAACGGCCCGACGGAACGCTGATCGGTTGCGGCGCGAACTGGCAGCCCGACTACATGGCCGTCGGTCGCGCGCAGGACCCGCTCGCGTTCCAGAAGGTGTTTCGCTTCGTCGAGCTCGCCGGCCCCCTCGCCTGCCCCGCCGAATCCACGTCGGCTGTCGAGTGCGATCCGATGTGGCCCGCGCTCAAGGAGCAGTTCGGCGCCACCGGGCCCACCGCGACGTGCGCCTTCGTGCCGGATCCCCCGACGCCGATTCCGCCGAAGGCCGACACCGGCTGCTGCGACACGAGCGGCGCTGCAGCGCCCGGCGCGATCATCCTCGGCTGCGCCACCGTCGTGATCCTGCTGCGCCGTCGTCGCAAAGACTGCTGCGCATAGCGTCTCTAAATTAGAGCGAGCTGCGCCAGCTCGGATAGCGCAACACGACGCCCATCGCCTTCATGCGCGTGTTGTCGATCCTGCGATCCGCCGTGAGCATCGCAGCGACCTCCGCGCTGACCTGGTCCACGGGCGTCCTCGTCGGCGACGCCACGCCGAGCTTCGCGGCGACGGTATCCGCGACCTCGCCGATCGGGCTCGGATCGTCGTCGGCGATGTTGATCGCGCCCGTCACGTCGCTCTCGCCCGCGCAGATGATCGCGCGGACCAGATCGTCGACATGAATCCGCGAGACGTGCGCGCTGCCGTCACCCACGATGCGATACGTGCCGAGTCGGATGCGATCGGCGATACCGCGCCCGGGCCCGTAGATGCCCGCGACGCGCAGCGCGACGTGCGAAACGCTCGTGCGCTCGAGTGCGCGCTCGGCGATGACGCGTGCGTGACCACTCGCGGACAGCGGCGCGAGTGGCGCGCTCTCGTCGACCCACTGGCCGTTCCCCGCGCCGTATACGCCAGTCGAGGAGACATAGACGATGCGCTCTGCGCGCGCGGCCGCCTGCGCGAGCGCTGCGATCTCCACCGCCGGATCCGGGCCCGGCGGTACGAGCACCACCACGATCGCAGCGTCGGGAACGAGCGCCTCGAGCGTCTCGCGCCTCGCGAGATCCGCACCTACGGCTCGCACGCCGATATCGACGAGCTGCGCGAGCGCGCTGGCGTCGCGTCGCACCGCGATCACCTCGTCGCCACGAGCGACGAGCACGCGCGCGAGGTGCTCGCCGGTGTATCCGCAGCCGACGAGGACCCACGTGGCCATGCGCGCAGTGTACGCGCGCACTTATCGATGCGCTTCGTGGTTTGCGACCTACACGAGAACATCGCTACGATTTCGGTTCGTGCGCGGCTCTCAGTTGCTCGTCGTCGCGCTCTTCGCGAGCTCGCTCGCAGCGTGCGGATCGTCGACGACGTCCACCGGCATCGATAGCCCCGACGTCGTGCCGCGCGACGACGTGCGCCACTACACGATCTGGCTCGGCGGCGCGCGCGTCGGCTCGGCGACCGAGACCGAGGACTGGTCGTCGACGGGCGTCGTCCTGCGGCGCGTCGAGACGCTTCGCTTCCTGCGCGGTGACGCACCGATCGCGATGACGACGACCATCGAGATCGACGCCGACTCCGCGCTCGTCCCACGCTCGGTCACGTGGACCGAGCGCGGCGCACAGCATCGCTCCGCGAGCGCGCGGCGCGATGCCGGCGGATGGTTTGTCGACCCGGCTCAGGTCGTCGATGCGCGAGCGATCGATCCGCGACACCGCACGCGCGTCGAGACGACGAAAGACGCGATTCCCGCCGAGCTCGTTCCGCTCTACGT
>JAEYYV010000196.1 GCA_023428295.1 Pseudomonadota bacterium | reverse complement strand
CACCCACCGAGCCGACCCCACCGGTCGAGCCAACGCCACCCGCGCCCGAACCGACGCCGCCGACTCCGTAGTGCCGGGCCCCATTGGTTCTTGGGGCCACGACCAACTAGATCGCGCCTAAATCGCGCCGGACTTGCGGGAGATCTTGCGGCCCTTGCGCTCGCAGATCTTCGTGCCGTCGAACACCGGAACGTGCTTCGCCCAGGCGTGGCTGCCGGCTTTCCCCGAGACGCCCAGGTAGTACCCCTTGCGGCCCACGAACAGATCGAGCTGGTTGCCATCGATGCCGCCGCCCGTGTCGTCCGCGACCACGCACCCGTCATGCACGAAGCCGCCCCACGGGCTGCGACCTGGCATGGTCCGGCCTTCGAGGATCGGCACGTACAACAGGCTGCCGAGCTTGATCACCTTGGGATCGACCGCGACCGTGCGGAACGGCTGCAGCGGACGCCCCGTGCCCGCCGTGCCCCACTTGGACTCGGTCACCTTGAAGCATGGCGAGTGATCGCAGCTGCAGTGTCCCCACACGTTGACCACGCGGCCGTCCTTGAGGAGGCCCGTGCCTTGAAGGGAGAGCGCCGCCGCGAACTCTTTCGAGACCTCGGCGATCGGATCGCAGGTGCCCGAGTAGATGGTGACCTTCGGCTCGACGTTGATGGCGGCCAAGGTCTGCTCTTCCTGCGAGGAGTCGCTGGTGTCCGAGCCCGACGCCGCGGCGAGGTTGTCGTTCGCTGCCTTGGCCGCTTTCGCCCGAGCCTTCGCGGCGAGCTCCTCTTCACCCACCACGTAGTAGAAGGTGATGCTGAAGTCGCCGAGGGGTTTTGGCGTGTCGTCGACCTTGGGGGCTTCGACGACCTCGAGCGTCACCGCGGGTGCTTCGTTCGAGATCTTCTTCGCGTCGTCCGCAGCCGCCTGACAACCGGCCAAGCCGAGCGCGACCGGACCGATCGCTGCGAATCCATTTGCGATTCGACGCAGCAGCTGCGTGAGCGAATCGCGAACGGCGATGGCCGAGTCCACCACCGCTGCAGCAACCGAGCTGACCGACTCTTGGATCGAGACAACCGTCTCCCGAATCGTCTCTTTGATCGCAGCAACCGCGGACATGGACCTGACCGAGCAAGTCTAGCCTTGTTCGCTACCCCACCAGTCCAATCGGCTCCAAAAAGC
Organism: Pseudomonadota bacterium; assembly: GCA_023428295.1. Taxonomy (GTDB): domain Bacteria; phylum Myxococcota_A; class Polyangia; order Haliangiales; family Haliangiaceae; genus JABFXX01. The sequence goes on along the minus strand of JAEYYV010000196.1, from coordinate 17,840 downwards.
TCGTTCAGTTGCCGAAATCCATTCGGTCAATCCGGACGCCCTTCGATAACTCCTGGTGGCTGCGATCGTTTGAACACCAACGATCGGAGATCGGCATGCAGATCCCCGCGGGGACGCACCGCGAGCTAGAAGCGGGCTTGGAGTGTCGCGTTCACGCCGAGCTGGTTGAGCTGGCCGAACTCGTACTCGAAGTTGCAGATGTCGGGGTCGGAGCAGACGCGCTCGTACGTGGTCTGGTTGCCGTCGTAGCTATAGAAGACCTCGAGCAGCGTGGAGAACACGCGACCGAAATCGAGCTTGGCCGTTGCCTTGAGCGCGAACTGCGGGACCGCCTTCTCGCCAGCCGGGAGGATGGTGATGAGCGTGTCGATGTTGTTGTTGCGAATGACCGCGGTGGACGAGCCGGTCGTCATCGCGCCGGGGATGCCCTTGGGCGACGTGAGCTCGGCCGGCTTCTCGACGCCGGCGATGAGACCGAGCGTCAGCCAATCGTCCCAGTTCTTGTCGACGCCGACGGCCGCGAAGTAGTTCGGCTTGATCGTGTAGACGTCCGGGAAGTCCGAGTACGGCGGCAGGCTCGGCTGGCTGTGGAGGATGAAGCCGAGGTCGCGGAAGCTGAGGTCGGCGCGCAGGCGGACGCGATCGATCTTCACGCGGACGTTGATGTCGCCGGCGAAGCCCTTCTGGATCTTGGTGGAGCCCGTGAGCTCCGGATCCTTGAGCGTCTGGCCCATCATCGTGAACTCGGCTTGCGCCGACCACGACAGTCCGCCCGGGTACTTCACCGGCGCGAACAGACCGCTCACCTGCTCGTTGTTGAACTTGTAGAGACGGTAGTCGATGGAGCTGCGCACCGGCTCGCCCGAGTACGCGGTGAGCTGCGCCGAGCCGCCGAACAGGATGACCTTCTCCTGCTGCACGTCTTGGAGCTCGTTGTAACCGCGGTCGAAGATGCCGCCGTTCACCTCGAAGCGAAGCATCGGCGAGAGGTCCACGCCGCCACCGGCGAGACCCGCGAGGGCTGCCTTCTGCTCGCCGTCGTTGGGATCGACGATGACGCCGCTCTTGGCGCCCACGAACGCGTACACGCCGTTGCCGTCGTACTGCAGCTTCACGCCGGGCGTGGACGAGCGCGCGCGCTTGTACTCGGGGTTTCCACCCCACGACAGGCGGTACGAATAGCCGAGACGGAAGCGATCCGCGGACACCGGGAACGCCGTCAGCGAGACACGCGTCGGATCCTTGTGAGTCGGATCCTTCCAGTTCGACACCGTGATGTACGTGCCCGCGTCGGACAACGAGATGTTGGTCTCCGACAGCTCGTTGATGCGAAGCACGAAGGCACCTTCCGCTTGGAGGTGACCCTTGCTGTAGTTGCGATACATCGTCGCGTGCGACAGCGTCTCGAAGCCCGAGAAGCGCGTGTCGTAGTTGTCGAAGAACAACACGCCGAGCGAGTTTGGCGTACCGAAGCGCCAGCCCGGAACACTCGGGATGGTCTCGCCCGGCTTGGCCAGAATGTTCTCGTTGGTGATCGTGAACGCGAGGCGCGTGTCCATGAAGCCGCTCGCGCCGGTCAGGTCGCTATCGTCCGCGTCCTTGGCGGTGGCTTCCTTCTCCGCGGCTTCCTTGGCTGCCTTCTCGGCGGCCTCTTTGGCCGCGCGCTCCGTGAGCACGCGTGCGATCTCGCGATCGACGATCTCGCGGATCCGAGCTTCGTCGACGGCAGCAGGCTCGGGCGCCGGCGGCGGCGGCGTGACCGGAGGCTCGCCCGGCTGAGCCGACGCAGACGCAGACGCAAGGAGGACGGAAGCGAACGCGAGTCTAGTCTTCATTCAATTGCTCTCTACAGATCGATGTCGCTCGAGCCGCGCGGATAGACGATCCACACGTTGAAGCTACCGATGTTCACGGGGCGCACGATGCCAACGACGCGCGGAAGGATGCGGTCCTTCAGCGTCGCCGGATCCGTGGTGAAGTCCGAACCTGCGGTGATGAGGCTGATGGTGTTGTTGCCGCACGTGCCCGCAGCACCCGCGGGATCGAGCTTCCATTGCTTGTACGTGACGTAGTTCGGATCGTTGGAGACGTCGCACACCTTGCCGCCACGGATCTCGATCGCGCCCGACTCGTTGCGCTCGAAGTTGATCCGCCCCGCTGGATTGGACAGCGGACCGAACCACGACACGTCGAACAGCACCGGTGGCGGCAAGCGCGCCAGACTGCTCTCGAGCTGTGGGTTCTGCGCATCCGTCACGAACGTGCGCGGGAACCCGATCTCGGTGAGACCGTTGAACTCGGACACGCCGCCGTTGAAGCGACGGATCGTGTCGCCGACCTGTAGCGGGCGCCCGATCTCGTCGCGCGGCGCCGAGAAGGTGAACACCAAGAGGTGATCGTACGCATCCGCGGTGCACGGCGGCGCACCACCGGGACCACAGCTCACGTCGCTCACCGTGTAGCCCTGCGCGTACACGCTGGTCACGACGAGCCGGCCGTCTGCGCCGTGGCGCGATGCCGCGACCGTGACTTGCTTGTCGGTGAGCGGCGTGATGCTGAGCGCGTCGATGGCGGTCTCGTCGCGCGGCGTTTGAATGTCGCGAATGTACGGATCGCGATACCAGAGCGTGGGCGACACGCCCGTCACCGCGCCGTGCTTGTAGCCCGGACCGAGGCCGGTGCCGTTGTCGAACCACAGCGTGGTCTGGCCGAGCACCGAATCGGGCAGCGTGATCTGCGCGTTCGACGCTCTTCCGCCCGACATGGGGATCGTCGCGAGCGGCATGTCCTCGAGCGACGGCGTGAGCGTGCCCAAGAACTGCGCGTACACGCGGATCGGTTGATCGAAGCCCGTGTCGACCTCGCCGTCGGCGTCCTTCGCCGTCAGATTCACCGTCACGCTGCGCGCGGTATCCGGCAAGCGCGAATTGATATCGCCACCGGACGCGGGCGAGAGGAGCTCGACCTCGAGCGACTGCGTGCCGGTGATCCCGTCGCGGTGCTCGACGCAGCCAACGGCGGCGCCAGAGATGATCGCTATATAGATGATGCGGTTCATGGCGGCCCCCATCACTCGAACACCGGGCGAATGCGGCCATCGTGCGCTTCGATGTCCGCGTCAAGGCACGAGATGGCGCCGTACTTCTCGACGATGGCGACCGGCGGATTGACCGTGGTGTCCATGTCCGTCGGCTTGCACGGGTTCGTGGTGCGCAGGAACACGCGCAGCGCATCGCGCAGCGAGATGCCCGTGTCCTGCTTGGAGGTGTTGCGCTTCAGCACCTGGAAGCCCGAGCCACCGTTCGCGATGTAGTCGTTCACGGCGACGCGATAGAGGCTCTCCGGAACGAGGCGCGGACACCGCGTGAAGTTGATGGGGCCGTCCGGCGTGTCACGGCAGTTGTCGCCGACCGCGATGTTCTTGGCGCACGCGCGCACGGTGTTGCCCTGCTCGTCGATGGAGTTCGGGCAATCGCCTTGGCAGACCATGTCGAACGCGACGCCCGAGACCTGCGCTTGCGTGCGGCAACCACGGCTCGCCGAGCGGCGCGCCACGAAGTCGAACATCTCCTGCACCTCGAGACCCGACAGGTACATGACCGTGATCGAGTTCTCGAACGGGAACACGTTGAACATCTGCTCGATGTTGAGCGGCCCCGACTCGAAGTCCGCGCGAATACCGAGCGAGTTGGTGACGGCGAACTCGGCCTCGACGCCCTGCGTGAGCTGCATCGAGCGCGCGACCATGTTGCCGAGCTGGCTATCGCCGCCCGACTGATCTGCGCGCATCACCTTCTCGCCGCCTGCGTTTACGTACGCGAACACGCCGTTGAGATCGATCTCCTGGTTAATCTTCACGGAGTACGGCCACATCATGTTCGCGATGGCCGGATCCTCGGGGACGCACGGGACGCCGCTGCACATCTTGCTGTCGACGGGGATGTTGTCGAAGTTGAACGACGTGATGCGGCTGCGGTTCTCGGGATCCGCGTTGTTGGTCCCGACACGCACGACCACATCGAGGCGCCCGACGAACTTCGCGAACGCACCGGAGTGCACGAGGATCGTGTTGTGGCCCTTGTCGTCGTTGGGGATCAGCTTGGGCGGATCCGTGACGATGTGAAGGTGGCCGCCGAGGATGAGATCCACACCGGACAGCACGTCACTGGAGAACGCCTGGTTGGGATCGTTGACCTGCGAGGCCGTCAGGTTCTCGTCCTCGTCGAGACCGAGGTGGCTCACCACCACGATCACGTCCGAGACCGGGCGCAAGATGCGAACCCACGACGACAGCGCCTGCTCGTCATCGAGCGGGCGGAAGCCGAGCGAGTTGCCGCCTTCATAGATCGACGAGATCGTGGACGTGTTGCCCATGCCGATCACGCTGACCTTCAGGCCCTTCACGTCGAACATGACGAACGGCGGAACGACATTGCGCAGCGAGCGACCATCCGAGTTCACCGCGCCGGGAGGCGGGTCATCCCAGAGGTAGTTCGCGGCGAGCAGTGGGTACGACGCCCAGTTGTCGATCTTGTCGAACAGGTTCTTCGCGCCGAGATCGAACTCGTGGTTCCCGACCGCCGCGGCGTCCATGCCGGCGAGCGACAGGGCGCGAATCTCGGCTTCCCCCTTGAACAGGTTGAACACCGGCGCACCCTGGAAGCAGTCACCCGAGTCGAGCCACAGCGAGCGATTGGTGCTCGCGCGGATGCGCTTGGCGATCGTGGCGATGCGCGCGACGCCCCCAAAGGGTGCGACCTGAAGCCCGTCCTGCTCGTCGAACGAGTTCGGGATCATGTTGTATGGGAACAACCGCGAGTGAATGTCCGACGTGTGCACGAACGTCAGGCGGATGTCCTGCCCCACGAGGTTGGGCTGCTCTTGCTGGACGGTGCACGCACCCATCGCGAGCGCAAACCCGAGGACCACCGATCGGTTCATCGGGGCGGGGTCATAACCTTTCGGTCTGATCATCGGCAAGGTATTCCGCATGCCGACGACTTCGGCGACGTTCCTGATTCGTGGTTAACTGCGCGACGAAATGCCACGCGCGAAGATCGTCTGCACGTTGGGTCCCGCTTCGTCGACGCCGGAGCGCATCGGCGAGCTCATCGATGTGGGGATGAGCGTCGCACGTCTTAATTTCTCGCACGGCACGCACGAAGACCACGCGAAGATGTTGCAGATCGTCCGCGCCGAAGCCGACAAGCGCGGCAAGGCCATCGCGGCGCTGCTCGATCTACAGGGGCCCAAGATCCGCGTCGGCAAGTTCGAGAAGGGATCGGTCGAGCTGCGCAGCGGCGCCGAGTTCACGATCACCACCGACGACGTGATCGGCGACGAGAAGCGCGTCTCCACGGTCTACAAGCAGCTGCCGCACGACGTGAAGCCCGGCGATCAGATCCTGCTCGACGATGGCTACCTCTCGCTGACCGTCCTCGCCGTCGACGACCGGAACGTGAAGACCGTCGTCGTCACCGGCGGCACGCTCAAGAACAACAAGGGCATCAACCTGCCCGGCGTGGACGTGTCCGCGCCCGCGCTGTCGGAGAAGGATCGCACCGACATCGGCTTCGCGCTGCGCCACGGCGTCGACTACGTCGCGCTCTCGTTCGTGCGCCGCGCGGAGGACGTGATCGAGGCAAAGCGCCTGCTCACGGTCGACAACGTTCGCATCCCGGTGATCGCGAAGATCGAGAAGCCGCAAGCGCTCGAGCGGCTCGGCGACATCATCGATGCAGCTGACGGATGCATGGTCGCGCGCGGTGATCTCGGCGTCGAGCTCGGACCGGAGAAGGTCCCGCTCTGGCAGAAGCGCATCATCGAAGAGACCAACAAGCGCGGCAAGATCGTCATCACCGCGACGCAGATGCTCGAGTCGATGATCCAGCAGCCGCGCCCCACGCGCGCCGAAGCATCGGACGTCGCGAACGCGGTGCTCGATCAAACCGACGCGCTCATGCTGTCGGGCGAGACCGCCTCGGGCGCGCATCCGATCGAAGCGGTGCGCACGATGGCGCGCATCATCGAGGAGATCGAGAAGAGCGCGTACTACAAGGCCAACACCGAGCCGCCGAGCATCGAGCTCGCGGTCAGCGCGAACGCGATCGCGCACGCGGCGTTTGTCGCGGCGAAGTCGATGAAGCTAAAGACGATCGTCGCGGTGTCCGATTCGGGTGGCGCCGCCCGGCTCGTGAGCGAGTACCGCCCCGAGGCGAACATCGTGGTGCTCACGACGGACGAGGTCAGCTACCGCCGCATGGCGATGGTGTGGGGGGTGACCCCCGTCCTGATCGGATCCACGGCGACGACCGAGGAGCTCCTCGATCGCGTGGAAGCAACGTTGATCGAGCGCAATCTGGCGGTGCCAGGCGAGAACGTGCTGATCACCATGGCCGTGCCGGTCGGCTCGGGCGTGCAGACCAACGTCTTGAAGATCCACCAGATCCAGCACTGACGGCCGCGGCCAGCGCGGTCGCCGGGCCGATGTCTACCCGATCGGGTGCAGCGTAAGGCCGCACTGTCTCGGTGCGTGAAATCCTACACGTTGCGAGAGGTTGAGACCGAGGTTGGACCAAGCTACCCTTTTCGGCGGTGGGTCAAACGCCTCGACCAGCAGCGGACTCGGCGGTCCGCATCGGCCAGGTTTTCCTGGGGAAGTACAAGGTCGAGTCGATCCTCGGTCAGGGCGGCATGGGTGTGGTCGCGGAGTGCACGCACCTGCAGTTGAACGAGCGCGTCGCGATCAAGATGTTGCGGCCCGACGTGCTGCTCGATCCCGACGCGGTCGAGCGCTTCATGCGCGAAGCGCAAGCAGCGGTGAAGCTGAAGAGCGAGTACGTCGCGCGCGTGTCCGACGTCGGCTCGCTCGAGAGCGGCACGCCGTACATGGTGATGGAGTTCCTCGAGGGGATCGACCTCGGGGCTCTCATCGAGGAGCGCGGTTGCGTCCCTGTACCGTGGGCCGCCGAGCTGATGTTGCAGACCTGCGAGGCGCTGTCCGAGGCGCACTCGATCAACATCGTTCATCGCGACATCAAGCCGGCGAACCTGTTCGTCACGTGGCGTCCCGACGGCACCGCGCTGATCAAGGTGCTCGACTTCGGCATCTCCAAGGCGCCGATGGGCACCGACATGCATCTGACGCAGACGCAGTCGCTGCTCGGAACGCCCGCGTACATGTCGCCCGAGCAGATGCGCTCGGCGCGTCTCGTCGATGCGCGCACGGACATCTGGTCGCTCGGCTCGGTGATGTACGAGCTGATCGAAGGGCGAAAGCCGTTCGAAGCGGAGAGCTTCTCCGAGATGTGCGTGAAGGTCGCGGTGGATCCGCCGCAGCCGATGCGCAACGCGCCGCCCGATCTACAGCAGGTCGTCCTGCGTTGCCTCGCGAAGTCACCGGAGCAGCGCTACGCGTCGATGGCGGATCTCGCGCGCGATCTCGTTCCGTTCTGTCACGACCCTCATCAAGGCTCGCTGCTCGTCGAGCGCATGCAGCGCATGCTTCGCCGCAGCGACGGCGGCATCTGGGAAACGCAGACCGGACAGCGCAGCGTTCCGAACCACATCCGCGATCCGAAGAGCCAGCCGATCCAGGCGCAGCCGTGGACGACCGACGGCAACGTGCCCGTGCAGAATCGATTCTCGACGCCGCTGCCGGTCGCCAGTGGTGTTCCGATGCAGGCGCCTCACGAGCGGTCTGCTCCCGCGCGCGCGCTGAGCGAGTGGGGCCCGACGCAGAAGCGCTCGTCGAAGAAGGGCCTCGTCGTCGCGGTGTCGCTGCTCGCGCTCGTCGGTGTTGGCGTGGGCGTCGCGCTCGGCCTCCGCACGAACGAGCCCGCGAGTAGCGAGCGGGTCGTCGAGCCGACCCCGACGTTGCCGAGCGTCCCTGCACCGCCGCCATCAACCGAGGCGAAGCCGACCCGAGAAACGCTGGGCACGACAGCGGGCGAGAAGGCCGTCGGCGAGAACATCGGCGAGACGCCCGCGACAACCGACGCGACGTCGCCGACGGGCGACACGACGCCGTCGACGGGGGACACGACACCCGCGACGGGGGACACGAAGGCTGCGACGAGCGACGCGAAGCCCAACACCGACAAGGTCGACGTCTTGAAGACCGTCGGCAAGCCCGCTGCCAAGACCACGGGAACGAAGACCGGCACCAAGATTACCGCGAAGACCGGCACCAAGGAGACGAAAGAAGCTCCCAAAGAAACGCCCAAAGAGCCTGCGCCAAAAGAGGCGCCGGCGTGCGATCCGTTCGAGAATCCTCGCGGCTGCACCCCGAGATAGCCATGCGTGCCCTGTGTCTCTCGATCGCGCTTCTCGCGCCGGCGTCTGCGTTCGCGCAGGACAAGCCCAGCGACGACAACGTCGCGCGTGCCGATGCGCTGTTTCGCGAAGCCCAAGCGCTGCGCGACATCGACCTCAACGGCGCGTGCGTGAAGTTCGCGGAGTCCTACGAGTTGAACCCGCACGCGCTCGGGACGCTGCTCAACGTCGCGCTGTGCGACAAGAAGCTCGGACGACTCGCGTCCGCGCTCGAGAAGTTCACGCTCGCGCGTGACATCGCGTCCGAGACGCTCGCGAAGGGTCCCGACGAGGCAGCGGCCGCCAGCAGAAGAGCCGCGGTCACGCACATCGAGGATCTCCAGCCGCGCATTCCGCACGTGACGATCGAGTTCGTGCCGCCGATGCTGCCAGACACGACGATCGTCATCGATCGCAAAGCGTACGCGCTCGACAAGCTCGCGAAGCTCGCGGTCGATCCCGGCTCCCACGTGATCGTCGTCAGCGCGCCGGGCTACCTTCCCTACGAGACCACGTTCGCGATCGCGGAAGGCGAGCACCACAACGTCGCGATCCCCAACCTCGAGAAGTCGGTCACCGTCCGCAGCAAGCGCCGCACGATCGGCGTCATCGTCGGCGGTGCGGGCGCGCTCGCCGGTGCGACGGGCATCGTGGTCGGTCTGGTCGCACGCAGCCGCTACGCGGATGTCACCACGTGCGACGACAACGCCAACACCTGCGATTCCCCCGACGACTACACCAAGCGCAAGAACGCGCTGTCCCTCGGCAACGTCGGCACGGTCGTCGGTCTCGCGGGCGCGGGCGCGATCGTTGTCGGCGCTGTCCTCTGGTACACGGGGCGCAAGAGCAGCACGGAGTCCACGCAACCTCGCGTGACCCTGTTGCCCCACGCCACACCGGATGGTGCGGGCATCACCGCGGTCGGCCGCTTCTGATCAGCCCGCGCGTCGAGGTATGATCGCACCATGCTACGGACCCGGGGAGCGATCCTGCTCGTGTGCGCCTCGCTCTCAGTCGCGACCGCCGAGACGCCGCAAGAGAAGGCCGACCGCCTGTTCGCCGAAGGGCGCAAGGCGCTGACGGCCGAGGATCCGCGAAAGGCCTGCGAGCTGTTCGAAGAAGCGATCAAGCTCGACGTCACGGCGACCGGCACGATGCTGAACCTCGGCCTCTGCTACGAGAAGCTCGAGAAGTACGCCTCCTCGCTCTACTGGTTCCGCAAGGCCCAAGCCGCTGCGTTCGAGAACAAGCTCACTGACTACGAGAACGCCGCCAAAGAGCACACGGCGCAGAACGCGTCGAAGGTGTCCATCCTCTCGATCACCGTCGCGGGCGTGCCCGACGCCGACATCCGCATCGACGGCAAGAAGGTCGAGCCCACCGACTACGGTCGCGTCGAAGTCGACGCGGGCACCCACGAGATCGTCTCGCGCGCGACGGGCAAGAAGAAGGTCATCCAGACACTGTCCCTCGCTGTCGCCGAGTCCAAAGCGCTCACGATCGAGCTCGACGAGAACGCGGTCGCCGAGTACGTCGACCGTGGCTCGGGTCGCCGCAAAGGCGCCATCATCCTCGGCGCCGCAGGCGTGGCGACGCTGATCGGCGTGGGCATCTACGGCAAGATCGAGAAGGACAACTACGAAGACCCGATGGCCACCAAGGAAGAGTACGACGCGGCGCAAAAGCGGCTGCGCTATCTCGGCACGGGCCTCTTCGTTGTCGGTCTCGGCGCGGTGGCGGCGGGAGCGATCCTGTATTTCACGGCGCCCGGTAAAGAGCAGATCTCCGACGGTACGGCGTTCGCGCCGGTGCTCGCGCCGGATCAGGTGGGCTTCGCGCTGAGCGGCTCGTTCTAGCGGCGTAGATGGTTCGCGATCCGCATCGCCATCTCGAGCGCCTGCTCGTAGTTGAGCCGCGGATCCACGCGTGACTTGTACGCGCGCTCGAGATCGAGCTCGGTCAAGCCGCGCGCACCGCCCACGCACTCGGTCACGTCCTCACCCGTGAGCTCGACGTGTACGCCCCCGAGCCGCGAGCCGAGCTGCGTGTGAAGCGCGAAGGACTGCTCGAGCTCGTTGACGATGTTGTCGAAGCGGCGCGTCTTGATGCCTTGCGGCGTGGTCTCGGTGTTGCCGTGCATCGGATCGCAGACCCACAGCACCTGGCGGTTGGCGGAGCGCAGCGCTTCGATGAGCGGCGGGAGCTTCGCGCCGACGTTGGCGGCTCCCATGCGGTGGATGAGCGTGATGCGGCCCGGCTCGTTGGTGGGATCGAGGATATCGAGGAGGCCGAGGAGCCAATCGATGGTCATCGCCGGGCCGACCTTGATGCCGATCGGGTTGCGGATGCCGCGGAAGAACTCCACGTGGGCGCCGTCGAGCTGCGCGGTGCGCATGCCGATCCACGGGAAGTGCGTCGACAGGTTGTACCAACCGGAGCGCCGCGGGACCTGGCGTGTCTGGGCCTGCTCGTAGGGGAGCGCGAGGGCCTCGTGCGAGGTGTAGACGTCGACGCGGCGGAGCACCTCGGACTCGACGCCGGTGATCGCGGAGACGAAGTCGAGGGACTCGCGGATCGCGGTGACGATGCGCTCGTATTGCTCGCGCGCGGCGCCTTGGGCGAACGAGACGTCCCAGTACTCGGGGTGGTGCAGATCGGCGAAGCCGCCGTCGGTCAGCGCGCGGATGAAGTTGAGCGTCAGGCCCGCGCGCTCGTAGGCGCGCAGCATGAGGATCGGATCGGGCACGCGCTCTTCGGCGGTGAAGCCGTCGCGGTTGATGATGTCGCCGCGGTACGCGGGGAGCGTGACGCCGCCGCGCGTCTCGTTGTCGGCGGAGCGCGGCTTGGCGTATTGGCCCGCGATGCGTCCGATACGGATGACCGGCTTGCGCGTGCCGTGGACGAGCACGAGCGACATCTGGAGCAGGATCTTCAGCTTCGCGGCGATCGGCTCGGACCGGCAGTCGTCGAAGGACTCGGCGCAGTCGCCGCCTTGCAGCACGAAGGCATCGCCACGCGTGGCGCGCGCGAGGTCGCCACGCAGCTGCTCGACTTCCCACGACGTGACGAGCGGCGGGAGGCGGCCCATCTCGGCGACGACACGCGCGAGCGCGTCGGAGTCCGGATACGTGGCCTGTTGGTGCGCTGTCTTCTGCTTCCAGCTGTTCGGTGTCCAGCTCATTCCGGCTGCTCCTCGACCGGCTTGGGCTTGGACTTGTCGCCGCACTCGACGGGGCGCGAGCCCTCGTAGTCCATGCGTCGCAGGCTCGGGCTGTGGAGCTTGGCAGGATCGATCTTCATTCCCGTTTGCTTGCGTAGATGCTCGGCGAGCACGTCCCGGATCACGTCGTTGGTTACCACGACCGAGCCTTCGGGCAGCTTCAGGCGTCCGATGAGACCGTCGCCGCCCGACGCGAGGAAGTCGCTCGTGACGAGCTTGTACGCCGCGTTGTCGTCGAGCGGCTTGCCCGCGACCTTGATGTCCACCTCGAGCTTGCCGGCCTTGCAGCGCGCTTTGGCGGTGAGGCCGCCCCACGACAGGATCGCGCCGCCGCGCTGTAGGTTCGTCGAGATCAAGCGGCGGATGTGCGCGCCCTTCACGTCGACATGCGCGAAGCGGTTGTCGAACGGCATCGCCTCGTAGAGCGCGCCGTACGTGAGCTCGCCCGCGGGCAAGTCCGCGCGGAGCCCGCCGCCGTTGGTGACCGCGACGTGCGCGGGCTGCGTCGCGAGCATGAGATCGGTGAACCAGTTGCCCTCGGCGGACTCGAGCCCGTACGACTTCGCGACGACGCCGGTCAGCATCACGCCGAGCTTCTCGTTGCGCTTCGGAGCAGCAGCGGCAGCGGCTTCGTCGGCGATCGCTTGCACACCAGCATCGGCGACGACGGGCTTGCCCTCGTACTCGCCGGGCTTGCATTCCGCGACGGGCATCGCGTTGCCGCCCTTGGGATCCTCTCCTTCGCACAGCATGCGCGGCTGGTGGATCTTCACGCTCGACACGTGCCCGTCGGGCGCGATGCGCAGATCGACGCGGCCGAACGCGCGGCCCGACGAGAACGACTCGATGACCGCGATGTCCTTGATGCGATGCGCGACCACCGCGTGCGTGTGGCCCGCGACGATCACGTCGACCGCGCCTTTGGGCAGCGCATCGATCAGCTTGATCAGCTCTTCGTCCTTCTTGCACGACGAGATGTCCGTCGGCACGTCGTACTTCTCGCACTTCGTTCCGATGTGCGCGGTGACGATGACGAGCGACGCACCGGCCGCGCGCATTGCCTTGGCCTCCGCGGCGATCTCGTTGGCAGGCGGGCGCATCTTCAGGCCGGCGAAGTTCGCGGGCATCGTCGTGAACGGTGTTGCCTCGGTGCTCGCGCCGATGATGCCGATCGTCACGCCAGCGACCTCGACCGTCGTCGAGGCAGGCATGTTGGGCCACTTGATGCGCTCGCCGCTCTTCTCGTCGGCGATGTTGGACACGACGAACGGGAACTTCGCTTCCTTCGCGCGCAGCTTGAGCGCGCCACGCGGATCGTCTTCGATGCTGTCGGGCGTTGCCTTTGGCCCCTCGGGACCGAAATCGAACTCGTGGTTGCCGACAGCGGCCGCGGTGTAGCCGATCGCGTTGTACGCGGCGACGACATGCCTGCCCTCCTCGAGGTTCGACTCGAGCGTGCCCTGGAACATGTCGCCACCGTCGACGAGCACCACGCCGCCGCCGTCGGCCGCGCGTGCGGCGCGAAGGTTGGCCATGTAGCCCGCGAACAGCGGTAAGCGATCGATCGCGCCATGCAGATCGTTGGTGCCGATGATCGTCAGCGTGACCGCCCCCGTGCGGCGCTTGGGTGGCGTACGCGGACCTTCTTCGTTCTTCGACGGGCCCGAGCACGCGGCCACGCAGATACTCGCGATCACCGCGACCAATCTCATGGTGCGGACTCTACCTCACTCGGTGGGCCTGCATCGATCGGTGCCGCCTCGCCTTCCTCGTCGGCGTTCGCGAGCGCGCGCGACGCTCGCGTCATCTGCTCGTCGAGCGCCGGCGTGACGACCTCGCTCCGCGCGTCGGCCGCACGCTTGTCGAGCTCGACTTCGACCGAGGTCGAGCCGTCCGCGCGAACCGTGACGAATGCCTTGCCGCCGTTCGCGAGCCAACACTCGACGCGATCGCCCGGTGCGATCCGGCGAAGCGTGGGGGCGCAGCGAACCTCCTGCGCGGCGCCCAGCTCGGCGACAACATCGCGCAGGTAGCGCTCGAACATGTCGCTCGCGACCACGAGCCCGTCCACGCGCCACTCCCACTCGCCGTTCGTGCCGGGCCACGTGATGATCGGGATCACGTCGCCATCGGGCAGCCGCGTGATGCATCCGACGAGGCCCATGCACCGCGCCACGACGGGCACCCCCAGTCGAGCGCCGATCGATGTAGCGATCGATCTCTCGAGCGCCGAGGCATCGTGCCCCGCGGGATCATCGCCGCACGCGATCGCGCACGCGAACCCCGCGAAGATCAAACGCTGCGCTGTGCTCGTCACTCCCACACCCATGGCGAGTTCCCAGCATCCTGCCACCTGCGCCTGAATAAAGCGGGTAGATTGGCGTCGCACGTCCGCTTAGGAGGGATTGGATGCTACACATGCGTTCGAAGTTATTTCGCTGGGTGCTGACCGGAGCGCTGGGGTTCACCACGCTCGCGACCACGGTAGAGACCGCGTCGGCCCAGCCACATGTTCGCGATCATCGAGGCTACGATGGTCCACGCGAGGCACCACCCGCTCCTCGCACGGAGAACCGCGGCGCCCAGCGCGCGGGCTACGTGTGGATCGACGGAAGCTGGGATTGGAAGAACGGCCAGTGGGTCTGGGAAGCCGGCCACTGGGAGCGCGAGCGCCGCGGCAAGCGATGGCGTCAACGCACGTGGGAGCAGCGCGATGGCATGTGGATTCGCGTCGACGCTGGCTGGGACGACGATCGCTTCGATGGTCCCCGCGAAGCACCACCCCCGCTGCGCGAAGAGAAGATCACGAGTCGCCGTGGATGGACGTACGTGCGCGGTCAGTGGGAGTGGAAGAACGGCAAGTGGACCTGGCAGGCGGGTCGCTGGGAGAAGGAGCGTCGCGGCAAGCGCTGGCGCGAGCCGCGCTGGGAGAACCAGAACGGCGTCTGGATCCAGATCGCCGGTGACTGGGAAGACTATGACGATCGTCCGCGCCAACCGCCGCCCGCACTGAAAGAAGAGAGTTGGCAACCGCGCCGCGGTTGGACGTTCGTGCGCGGCGAGTGGGAGTGGAGCAACGGCACCTGGCAGTGGCGTCCGGGTCGGTGGGAGAAGGAGCGCGCGGGCAAGCGGTGGCGGGAAGCGCGCTGGGAGAACCAGAACGGCGTGTGGGTCCGCTTCGACGGCGAATGGGAAGCTGCACCGCTCTACCCGACCGCCGCTCCACCCGCGCTGCGCCAGGAGACGTACGGCCAGAAAGCCGGTCACGTCTGGGTTCGCGGCAAGTGGGATTGGCGCAATGGCAACTGGGACTGGACGCCCGGACATTGGGAGCGCGTGCGCGCGAGCTCGCAGTGGATCGACGGTCGCTGGGAGCAGCGCAACGGACGCTGGGAGTGGATCGAGGGCAGCTGGCAAACCATCGCCGCTCCGCCGCCGATCGCGAACCCGTCGGCAGGTCCGTCGCAAGCACCGCCACCGCCGCAGACGGAGACCCCGGGCGCGCAACGCGCGGGCTACGTCTGGGTGCGCGGCCAGTACAACTGGACGAACGGCCGGTACGAGTGGGTCCCGGGTCACTGGGAGCGCACGCGCGCGAACAAGCGCTGGGAAGATGCGCGCTGGGAGCAGCGCGGCGGCGTCTGGATCAAGATCGAGGGCGGCTGGCGCTAAGCGCGAACCGCTGATCCGACGAAGGAACGAAGGGGCCGTCGCGAGCGATCGCGGCGGCCTCGCTGGTTTCGGCCTGCACGCACTCCGATGCGACCTCGGTGCGACGGCGCACGCGGGCGTCGCGCCTCAGCGACTCACGCTTCGGTCATCCTCGCAAAGCAGCGAGGTGCCCTCCTGTGAGCGTGCGTATCGCACGCGTGCTAAAGCAGCCGCATGAACCGCGCACTGCTGATCGTGACGTTGGTGACGGCGTTTGGCATCGGCTGCAAGAAAGCCGAGCCGACGAAACAAGCGCCGGCCGAAACCACGAATGCACCGACCGCCGTCGAGGCGAAGCCCGAAGCGAAACCCGAAGCGAAACCCGACCCGAACGTCGAGGCGGGGTCGTCCGGAGCCGCTGCGGCCGACCCGTGGTCCAAGCCCGCGCCTGCCAAAGATCCACTGCCCAGGCCGTTCTTGTGGTCCGTGGAGAAGGATGGCATCACGAGCTACCTGCTCGGCACGATCCACAAGGGCGTCGACGCGGAGTCGCGCTTGCCGGCGATCGTGTTCGAGAAGCTCGACGGATCTCCCGCGTTCGCGATGGAGACGGATCTGTCAGCGGCAGGTCCCGAGATGACAAAGATCATCGAGTGCGTCGGCTGCTCGCTGAAGAAGGAGCTCACGCCGGCGCAGTACGCGACGCTCGAGAAGGCGCTCGGCAAGGCGACGGTCGACAAGATCCAGCGCATGAAGCCGATGGTCGCGGCGACGATGCTCTCGCTGCAGTTCATGCCCGAGACCTCGGCGATGGACAGCGTGCTGCAAGGACGCGCACTGCGCCTGAACAAGAAGATCGTCTATCTCGAGGACGCGGCGGACGCGGCGCAGGTGCTCGCGAAGTGGATGGACGTGCGCGCGCTGCAGCTCATGCTCGACAGCCTCGACAAGACGAAGCAGCAGATGGCGGACATGCTCGATGCATACATCGCCGGCGACGAGACCAAGCTGCTCGCGATCAACGACAGCGAGAAGGACAAGGCGCTCGAGGTGTACTCGCAAGCCGAGTACGACCAGCAGCAGGCGGACATGCTCTACAACCGCAACGCGGCGTGGATCCCGCCGATCGAGAAGATGCACGCGGAGGGCGGCGGCTTCGTGGCCGTCGGCACGCTGCACCTCGTCGGTCCCAAGAGCGTCCCCGAGATGCTCGAGAAGAAGGGCTACAAGATCACGCGCCTGAGCCCGTAGCGACGGGTGGTCCGCGCCGAAATGAACCCTTGTTTCCCGACGGTGGAGGTCGGTACAGTCCGACCGCCCAATAGGGGGGTATTCGATGCGCGCTGTCTTCGTAACTTCGCTGAGCTTGCTGTTCGCTTGCGGAAACGATGGATCCGGTCCCGGAACGGAACCACCGGAGGACGCTCCCACGCTGATGGGCGACAAGCTGTCGCTGACGTATCCGACGTTCCGCGTGGATCCCGGCAAGGAAGCCACGAAGTGCGTGTGGATGCGGCTGCCCAACACGACCGAGGTCAAGGTGCACCAGCTGCACAACGTGCTCGGATCGAGCTCGCATCACCTGATCGTCTATCGCGACAACATGGACACGACCGAGCAGCTGACGCCGATCGACTGCCAGCCGTTCACGGGCGCGCTGAACACGACCGGCATGATCGCGCCGATCATGATCACGCAGCGCGCGGATGATGCGCTGTTCCTTCCCGAGGGCGTCGCGTACACGTTCCAGCCGAACCAGATGATCAAGCTGGAGATGCACTACCTGAACGCCACCGACGAGCCGGTCGATGCGACGGCAACGGTGAACTTCTATCTGTCGGATCCATCGGAGATCCAGCACGAGGCGGACATCCTGTTCATCGGATCGCCGGACATCCGGATCCCGAAGATGTCGCCGTTCCACCTGAAGCAGTTCTTCAAGGTGCCGAACTACATCGATCTCTCCGACTCGAACATCTTCGCGATCACGGGGCACACGCACCACTTCGGTCTCGACGTGCAGGTGCGCGTCGGTCCCAGCAAGACCGGCCCGTTCACCGACGTGTACAAGCCCGAGCCGTTCTCGTGGAGCGAGCCCGTCACCGTCACGCACAAGCCGGAGTTCAACATCCCCACGGGTGGCGGCTTCGAGTTCGAGTGCTCCTACATGAACACGAGCAATGAAGTGGTCGGCTTCGGCGAGTCCGCCAACGACGAGATGTGCTTCTTCTGGGCGTACTACTACCCGTCGAGGGGCTCGAAGGTCTGCGTGCACACCGATCAGTACGGCGGCGCCAACGGGCTCAACGTGTGCTGCCCGGGAGACCCGACGCTGTGTGACCTGATCGAGAACATGTTCTGAGCGCTCCTCGTCGAGCGCCGCTTCTCGGCATATCATTGCGGGTATGAGCCCCGCGCGCGCGTTGCTAGCCGTTGCCCTGTGCAGCGGCTGTGCGACGACGCCGATCCGCGGTGTGGTGTTCGCCGATCGCAACGGCGATGGCATCCGCCAGGAGAACGAGCCCGGCGTCCCGAACGCCGTCGTGGCGTTCGAGCGCTCGACGTTCGCGGTGACCGACGCGAACGGCCTCTATCACCTCGAGGCGCCCCTCGATCACGGTCGCGTGTGGGTCCGCATCCCCGACGGCTATCGGCC
>JAEYYV010000156.1 GCA_023428295.1 Pseudomonadota bacterium | reverse complement strand
CCGACGGGATCGCCGTTCTCGTCGGTGACGGGGCCGACGATAAGGGTCTTCCCGCGCGGCGCGAGGCTCTCGCAGACGTGCGGCGCGCGGACGATCGTCGGCTTAGCGACGGTGTTTCGTGGCAGTTGCTCGCGCGGCGGTTGGCACGCGACGAGGAGCACGCTTGCGAGGAGCAGCCGGAGCATCGGGAGCGACTTTATCCGGGCTCGCGAGATCGTGCAGCGCCATGACGGTGCGCCAGTTTCGTGCGGTCGCCGGGACCTTCACGACCTTCTCGAAGGTAGCGGCGATCTTGGACGTGCCGAACGCGACGGGCGCGTAGAAGTAGAAGACCTTGCCGGCGAGCGTGTACTGCTCGGTCTCGTGCTTGATCGGAGCGAGGCGCGCGAGGTTCTCGGGTGTGGGCGGCTCCGCGAGGAAGAACAGGTGCAGCGCTTTATGATCGTCCATGGGATACGGGTTGTTCGCGATGGCGGCCTCGAGCTCTCGGCGCGAGAGCACCATGATCTTCGGCTCGAAGCCCTGGCCGGCGAGGATCGCTTTGCCGATCTTCTGCGCGAGCGTGGAGGCCGCCGTGATCTTGCTGGTGCAGACCACGTTGCCGCTTTGAATGTACGTGCGGACGTCGGTGCAGCCGATGGACTCCATCAGCTCGACGAGGCGCTTCATCGGCAAGAGGCCGTGGCCGCCGACGTTGATCCCGCGAAGCAGGACGATCCAGGTGGGCACTAGAGGCGGACGCGCTCGAAGTGCGCGAGCTCGGCGAGCTCGTCGAAGCGCTGCTGGATGCGCGCCTGCGAGAGATCGCGGATGCCGTCGCACGAGAACCTCTCGACGGCGAAGCTGCCCATCACGCTGCCCATGATCATCGCGGTGCGGATCGTGGAGGGCGAGAGGTCGCCAGCGTACGCGAGGTAGCCCATGAGACCTCCCGCGAACGAGTCGCCCGCGCCGGTTGGATCTTTCACGTCGGCGAGAGGCATCGCGGGCGCCGCGAACACGCCGCCGCCGTAGAAGAGGAGCGCGCCCGCGTCACCACGCTTGATGATGACGGAGGTGGGGCCCGCCTTGAGGATGGCGGCCGCCGCGCGACGGAGGTTGTGCTCGCCCGCGTAGAGGCGCGCTTCCTCGTCGTTGAGCATGATGGTCTGCGTCTTCGCGAGGACCTTCTCGAGGTCGGCCCGCTTGATGTTGATCCACAGGTTCATCGTGTCGGTCGCGACGAGCGCCGGGCGGCGGACCTGGTTCAACACGTCGAGCTGGAGCGCCGGATCGATGTTGCCGAGGAGAACGAGCTCGGCGTCCTTGTGCACGTCGTTCAGCTTCGGCTGAAAGTTCGCGAACACGCCGAGGCGCGTGTCGATGGTCTCGCGGGTCGCGAGATCGTCGGCGTACTTGCCGACCCAGTGGAAGGTCTCGCCGGGAACGCGCTCGATGCCGGAGACATCGATGCCCATCGCGGACATCTCCTCGACGTACTTCGCGGGGAAGTCCTCGCCGACGACGGCCACCACCGAGACGTTGCGCGTGAAGTACGCGGCGGCGCGCGTGATGAAGGACGCCGATCCGCCGAGCAGATCCTTCTGCAGACCGAACGGTCCATCGATGTCATCGAACGCGACGGAGCCGACGACGAGCAAGGAGCGGTGGGCGCTCTTCTGGTGCATGGGCGCTCTGGTACCATCATCGGGACGTGGCAGGCAATTCCGACGATCCCGACGTTGCTGCGAAGGCAGCGATCGCGGCCGGAGATCACGCGCGTGCGGCGGACCTCTACGAGAAGCTGTGGGATTTCCGCGCCGCGCTCGAGCAGGCAACGCTCGCGGGCGATCAGCCGCGCGCGCTCAGGTACGCGCTCGAGGTCGGCGAAGCGCCGGCGATCGAAGCGCTGCTCGCGGTGCTCACGGCCACCGAGGACGGAGCGAAGGCCGCGCTCGATATCTTGGTGCGCATGCGGCGCCACGCCGAGGCGGCACCGCTCGCGGAGAAGCTCGGCGATATCAACAAGGCGATCGATCTGTACACGCGTGCGCGCAAGGAGCTGGACGCCGCGCGGTTGCTCGAGCAGGTGGGCCGCGATCGCGACGCGGGAAAGCTCCTCGAGCGCGCGCTCGATCTGGCCTCGCCCGCCGAGAAGGCGCCGATCCAGCTCGCGCTCGGCCGCATCCTCGCGCGGCGCGGTGCGTATCCCGAGGCGGCGCGCCTGCTCCAGGAGTCGCGCAAGACGCCCGCGCTCCGGCCCGAGGCCCAGCGGCACTTGATCGCGACGCTCGCAGCGATGGGTCTGCGCGATGGCGCGCGCGATGCGCTGCTCGAGCTGCGCGCCACCGACGACACGGTGTCGGCGGATCTCGACGCGTATCTCCGCTCGTGGCGCGACGAGAGCACCGACCGCAAGGCGTCGCGCGATCGCGAGCTGGTCGCCGGGCGCTATCGGTTGGATCGCTTGCTCGGCGCGGGTGCATCCGGGCGCGTGTTCCTCGCGACCGACGAGGTCACGAATCGCCAGATCGCGATCAAGATGTTCTTCGCGGCGGGCGCGCGGGGCGGTCAAGCGTACGAGCGGTTCGTGCGCGAGGCGCGTCTCGCGAGCACGCTGCGGCATCCGTCGCTCGTCGAGGTCTACGACGTCTCCGTCGAGCGCGGCTTCCTCGTCATGGAGTACTTGCCGGGTGGCTCGCTCGCGCAGCGCCTCGCGGCCGGCGAGCGCTTCGCGCCGGTGCAGCTGCGGCGCATGGCGCTCGACGTGGTGTCGGGGCTCGAGGCAGCGCACCACCGCGGCGTCGTGCATCGCGACGTGAAGCCCGCGAACATCTTCTTCGACGCGCGCGGAACGGCAAAGCTCGGTGACTTCGGCGTCGCGCACCTGGTGGACCTCGGGCAGACGCAGACCGGCGGCCTGATCGGAACGCTCGCGTACATGTCGCCCGAGCAGATCACGGGTGCGCCGATCACGGTCGCCGCGGATCTGTACGCGCTCGGCATCACGCTGTTCGAAGCGGTGACCGGCCGCCTGCCCTTCCTCGGGCCGGACTTCGTCGCGCAGCACCTCGGCGAGGAGCCACCGGCAGCGTCGTCGACGGGCTCGGATGTATCGCCGGCGTGGGATCCGATCCTCGCGGGGCTGCTCGTCAAGAACCCGCGCGAGCGCACCGCCACGCTCGCCGACCTGCGGCGGCAGCTCGAAGATCTCGATCTCGGAAGCGGTGGCGTGCGCGTGGGCATGCGGCCGCGGCGTGACAGTCGCCCACACTCGATCGCGCAGCTCGCCGAGGAGGGCGAAGCAAAGCCGCGCTATCAGTTCGAGACGCCGCTCGGAACCACACCGATCTCGCAGCTCTCGCGCGCCGTGGACACGGTGCTCGATCGGTCCGTGGTGATCGAGCGCTTCGACTCGAGCGAGGAAGCCACGCTCGCGATCGAGCGCGCTCGTCTGCTCGGTCGCGCGCAGAGCCCGTTCGTGCAGCGCGCGCTGTCGCTCGATCGCGCGACGCGCGTCGCTGTGTTCGAGGCACCCTCGGGCGCATCGTTCGCCGACGCGTCGCCGCAGCTACCGCCGATCGAGACGGTGCGCCTGCTCAAGCGACTCGCACGCGCAGCCGCAGCGATCCACGAGCTCGGCGGGGTCCACGGCGCCATCTCGCCGCGCACCGTGGTGCTCGACGAGGGCGCATCACCAACGCTGATGGCGGCGGGCCTCGGTCCCGTGGGAGCGCCCGCGCAGCCCATCGACGACGTACACGCGATCATCTCGATCGTCGCGGGTGTCGTGGGATCGCAGCCGACGTTCGCCGACCTCGCGCGATCGGTGACGGAAGAAGTCGGCGCGAAGGTCCCCGAGTATGTCGCGCCGACCGACGGCGAGTCGCTGTACGCCGCGGCCGATGCGGTGGACATCGCCGCGCTCGCCGCGCTCGGCTCGCGCTAGCTGGGCGACTTCAGGCCGAGCTTCTGCATCTTGCGCGCGAGCGTGACCGCGTTGATCTCGAGATCCTTCGCCGCGCGTCGTACGACGCCGCCGTTGCGCTCGAGCGCCCGCATGATGAGCGTGCGCTCGAACTCGGCGACCTTGGCTTCGAAGTTCTGCAGATCGATCGGCTGCGTCGATACGCCCTCGCGAACCTCCTCCGGCAGCGCGTCCCAGCGCAGCGGCTCGGTCGGCTTGGTGAGGAGCAGCGTGCGTTCGATCGCGTTCTTCAGCTCGCGAATGTTGCCCGGCCACGAGTACGCACGGAGCGCGGCTTCCACGCGAGGCTCGATGCGCTGCTCGGGACGCGAGAGTGCCACGCACAGGATCTGCGCGAAGTAGCGCGCGAGCGGGAGGATGTCATCGGGGTGCTCGCGCAGCGGTGGTAACGCGATCGGGAAGCGATTGAGGCGGTAGTAGAAGTCCGCGCGGAACAGGCGCTGCGCGACCGCCTCCTTGAGATCCACGTTGCACGCGGCGATCAAGCGCACGTCCACGCGCCGCGGTTTGGCGCCGCCGACGGGGCGCACCTCGCCCTCCTCCACCACGCGGAGCAGCTTGGCCTGGAGCGCGGGGGACGTGTTCTGGATCTCGTCGAGGAAGATCGTGCCGCCATCGGCGATCTGGAACAGCCCCGGGTGATCCGTCGTCGCGCCCGTGAACGCGCCGCGCACGTGGCCGAACAGCTCGCTCTCGAGGAGCGTTTCGGTGAGCGCGCCGCAGTCCTGCGCGATGAACGGCGTGTCCGCGCGCTTGCTGAGCGCGTGGATCTCGCGCGCCGCGAGCTCCTTGCCCGTGCCGGTCTCGCCGGTGAGCAGCACGGGCACGTCGTGAACCGCGACCGTCTGGATCAGCTCGTACACGCGCTTCATCTCGTCGCTCACGCGAATGACCGACGTGCGGATCGCGGGCGGCGCGCTCGTGACCGGCTTGGGACGCGGCGGCGGCGTCGCGAGCCCTTCGAGCTGCAGAGATGCCCAGCGGAGCTCCAGCTCCAGCGCCCATCGCTCGCAGCTGCGCTCGATCGCGCGAACGAGCGCGACGCGATCCACGGGTGACGCGAGCACTTCCGAGAATTTCTCTGCAGCAAAAAGCGGCATCACCTCGTTCGAGTCGAGGCCCGTCACGAGGGTCACGGACGCGAACGGCAGCTCGATGCCGATGCGCATCCCCGAGCGCGTGTCGTGCAGCGTGGCCAGGAACGTGGTCACGTGATCGACGTGGTTCGCGAACAGGAGGATCGACGCGCTACCACGCAGCATCTCTGCATCGAGGTCCGCGATGTTGTCGACGAGCTCGAGCCGCAAGCTGCCGAGGCACTCCTCGACGATCTCGCGCTCCTCGGGCGAGGCACACGCCACGACGACGCGCGGGCGATGCTCCGAGAGAAACATCGCGAGCTGCGTGCGTCCCTGCTGCGAGATCTCGCGAAACTGCACGCCGAAGCCGAGGCGACCTCCTGCGTGCAGTCGGCTCGTCCACGCGACGCGCCCGATGGCGCGGATCGGTGGCGCGTGGTTGCCGAGGCCGAACTCGATCTCGATGTCGTCACCGCGCTGCGGAACGGACGCGTTCTCGAAGAGACCCATGAGACCCATGCCGCCTGCACTGAGGTTCGTCATCCAGCAGTGCGAGATGTTGGATGCGAGGACCGGCGAGAAGACCGGAATGCGTGGCGCGATTCGCTCGAGGCGTTCAGCAGCTGACATTCGAGAGGAGCGAGAGTGAATGATCGCGCTTCGAAAGTGAAGTGCCGCATTTTGCGGCAACTCGCGCACACAACACGACTTCGAAGAATCGTTGTGTCGTTTACACAATCATCGACTCACGTTTTTTCACGTCGAGAAACGAGCAGCGAACGTGTAGCGTGATGCGCGGGTGACAGAACAAGAGCAGTGGTCAGAGACATCGGACCCCGAGATCCTCATCGCACCAGCGAGCGAGCGAGCGAGCGAAGAGAAGGAAGCGGCGATCATCGGCGAGCGCTTCGGCAAGTACCTCATCGTCGGCGAGCTCGCCGTCGGAGGAATGGCCGAGGTGTTCCTCGGTGTGCATCGTGGGCCCGAGGGATTTCAGAAGGCCGTCGTGATCAAGCGTGTGCTCCCCGCGTACAGCGGGAATCCGAGCTTCGTGCAGATGTTCGTAGACGAGGCGCGCATCGCCGCGCGTCTCGAGCACCCGAATATCGTACGTACCTACGAGTTCGGAGAAGCCGATGGCCAGTACTTCACCACGATGGAATACCTACCTGGTGAGGACCTCGCGAAGGTACTCGACAAGCTGTCGTTCTCGCGACAGCAAACACCGCTGCATATTGCGGCAGGCATCATGGCGAACGTGTGCGCGGGGCTTCACTTCGCGCATCAGCTCACAGACACCTCTGGGAGGCCGCTGAGCCTCATCCACCGCGACATCAATCCCGCGAACATCATCGTCACCTACTCCGGTGAGGTGAAGCTCATCGACTTCGGTGTGGCCAAGACGACCACGAGCGAGACGCAGACCGGAACGATCAAAGGCAAGGTCGCGTACATGTCACCCGAGCAGCTGCTCGCGCGTGGCGTGGACCAGCGCTCGGACGTCTTCTCGACAGGCGTCGTGCTCTGGGAGCTCCTGACGGGGCGCCCGCTGTTCCTCCGCGACAGCGAGGCCGCGACGATGTACGCCATCATGAACGATCCGATGCGCACGCCGAGTCGACTGCGCCCCGAGATCCCACGCGAGCTCGACGCGATCTGCATGCGCGCCCTCGCCCGCACGCCCGCCGACCGCTACGAGAGCGCCGAAGAGCTGGGCATGGAGCTCGAGCGCTTCCTCGCGACGCAGCCGAAGTTCGACGGTCGCGCTGCGGCTCGTATGCTCGAAGACCTATTCGGATCGACGAGATCGAACGCGAAGCGTGCGATCGCGCAAACGCGTTCGCTGGGACGCAATATCGCACTCGTCATGAAGCTGCGGACGGATGTCCAAGCCGAGCGTGCGGAGGCGCTCGATCACACCGCGCCCGCTGGATCCACCGAGAGTACGACGCCCGTCGTCGAAGCACCGCCACGCCGGGGCGCAGCGCTCGCGATCGCCGCTGTCATGGTGCTGGTGATCGCGGGTGGTGTGCTGTTTCTCGTGTCCGGCGCCTCGAGCGATCAGCAAGCCGTGTCGAAACCCGCGGCCGCGCACGCAACGCTCCACGTGGAGAGCGTGCCGACAGGCGCGGCGATCTCGTTGGGCGGCGAGCCGACCGGACTCAAGACGCCAGCGACGCTGACGGGGCTCTCCGGCGCACAGGTCACGATCCGCCTCGAGCTCGCCGGCTACGCGCCGCTCACGGAGATGGTCGACGTGCCCGCGACGGGCGCCGTCACCAAGAAGTTCACGCTCGCGACCGTACCGTAGTCAGCGAGCCGGGACGACCGAGTCTTCGATTCGCAGGCGGAAGAAGTGATGGCAGTTGTTGCAGGTGTCGGCGATGTCCTGCATCTGCGCGGCGGCCGTGTCGTTGTCGCGCGCGGCGATCGCGTCGACGAGCTTCTGCGCTTGGCGATCCACGCTGCCCGCATACGTGTTGAACACCTCGCGGCCCTCCATCGATTGCATCATCGACAGCTCGCGCCAGTCGCGAAGCTCGCCGATCGACGTGCGGAGCGTCCCTGCTGCGCGAGCCATCTCGGCGCGCACCGCGTTCGGATCCTCCTGCAGCTCGTCGCCATGGAACACGAGGAACGTCAGCTTCGAGAACGCTGGGTTTATCTGGTTCTTCATCAGAGCCGCGAGCGCGGCCATTCCGGCATCCGGGGTCTTCGCGCTGTCGGGAACGGGCTGCTTGGGACACGCTCCGACACAAACAACGAGGAGCGCGGCCAAGAGAATGCGGTGACTCATCGGATACCTCCGAAATCGAGGGAGTACCAGTCGTACGCGACGTCCGACGAGATGATGCTCGTCGGGCGAAAGAAGCGATGGCAGTGGTTACACGTCTGGCGAATCTGCTCGACCGTATCGACCGCTCGCGCGACTTCGTTACGAGCGGCAGCATCCTCGAGCTGCCCCACGTGATGCTCGAGGTTCTCCGCATACGCGAAGAACACATCCCTCCCCTCGTCGGACACCACCGGCGGATCGTCCCAGCGAATCAGATCGTGCGCTGCCTCGCGCAACGCGACCGCGGCCCGATGAACGCGGCGCTCACGCTGTGCCGTTGCCGTCTCGAGCATCACGAACGCGAACGGCACGTTCAGCTCCTCGCGCATGAACCGCGCGAGAGGAGCTGGCGCGAGCGGACCGCTCGGCTCGACGTGCGCCACCGGTGCAGCGCACGACGCCGCCACCACACTCACCACCGCGAGAACAACTCGGCTCATGTGAGATGCAAATACGCACGACCGCAATCAGGAAGTCAATCGATGTTTCATATTTGAATATAGGGACAACCTTCCTGATCCCATGACGTTCGTCGGCGTCGTTACGTGAATGCGCATCGCAGCACCGTGCCGTGCTTCACGAGTGGTGCAGCGCTTCAAAACTGAAACATCCGGCCCAACACCGTGATCCTTCGTCGATTCGTCGGGGTAACGCTGGGGGCGCTTCGCGTGCGTGCTTCATCGTCGAATGGTGAGTCATCGTGATCTCACGAGGTTGCGTGCGGCACGTTCCCTGCTCTTCCCGGGGCGGGCGGATGACGCACGAACTACAAATCTCGCAAGACTCCGCAGTGGAACCGGGGGAGTTCGAACAAACAGCGCCAGTCCACCAATCCACCACTGATGACGACAACATCGTTGGTGAGCGCTTTGGCAAGTACGTGCTCGTCGGCGAGATCGCCGTTGGCGGTATGGCCGAAGTGTTCCTCGGCGTGAAGAAGGGCCTCGAGGGCTTCTTGAAGGTCGTCGTGCTGAAGCGCGTGCTGCCGCACTTCAACGAGAACCAGCAGTTCATCCGCATGTTCATCGACGAGGCTCGCATCGCCGCGCGCCTCGACCATCCGAACATCGTCCGCACCTACGAGTTCGGCGAGCTCGACGGCCAGTTCTACACGGTGATGGAGTACCTGCCGGGTGAAGACCTGCGCAGCGTGCTCCGCAAGCTGTCGATGACGAAGCAGTGGATGCCGGTGCACGTGGCCGTCGGGATCGTGATGCAGATCTGCGCGGGCCTCGGCTTCGCGCACGAGCTCACCGACACCTCGGGCCACCCGCTCGATCTCGTTCACCGCGACGTGAACCCGGCGAACATCATCATCACGTACGGCGGTGAGGTGAAGATCATCGACTTCGGCGTCGCGAAGACGAACACGACAGCGACGGTCACCGGGACCATCAAAGGAAAGATCGCGTACATGCCGCCCGAGCAGGTCCTCGCGCGCGGCGTGGATCAGCGCTCGGACATCTTCTCCGCGGGCGTGGTGCTGTGGGAGCTGCTCACGGGCCGCCGCTTGTTCGGCCGCCCGACGGACGCCGCGACGCTGTACGCGATCATGAACGATCCCGTCTCGCCGCCGAGCCGCTACCGGCCGGACGTGCCGCGCGAGCTGGACGCGATCGTGATGCGCGCGCTGTCGCGAGCGCCCGATGACCGCCACTCCACCGCGCAGGAGCTGTCGGCTGCGCTCGAGCACTTCATGGCGACGCAGCCGAAGTTCGACTCGCGCATCGTCGCGGCGATGGTCGAGGAGCTGTTCGGCACGCGCCGCGCCAACGCGAAGCGCGCGATCTCGCAGTCGTGCTCGCTCGGCCAGAACATCTCGCTCGTGATGAAGCTCCGCACGGAGGTTCGCGCGGAGCTCGCGGCGAGCCTCGAGACGTTCGCGAACGGGTCGACGTCCGATGTCGCCGCCCAGCCGCTTCCCGGAGTGCGCCGCTTCGCGAGCCGCCCCGCGATCGTCGCCATGGCCCTCGCAGGGATCGTCTGCGTGCTCGGCGTGGTGTACGCCGCCTCGGGATCGTCCGAGGGAAGCGAAGCGCGCAAGGCCCCGGGCACGCTCCTCGTCGAGAGCGAGCCGCAAGGTGCAGCGATCTCGATCGGCGGCGAGCCGACTGGCATGAAGACGCCCGCGACGCTCACCGGGCTCGCGGCGAAGCAAGTCATCGTTCGCGTGGAGCTCGCGGGGTTCACGACGATCGCGCAGCCGATCGACGTGCCCGCCAATGGCGAGCTCGCGAAGAAGTTCGTGCTCGAGCCCGCACAGGGACGGCTCGTGCTCGCGGACCTTCCGCGCGGCGCGAGCGTCGTGGTCGATGGAACGGAGTACTTGGCTGGTGACGTCGTCGATGTTCTCGGCGGCACTCATCAGGTGCGCGTAGTCGTCGGGGGAAAGACGATCGTGCAGCAGCAACTCGAGACGACGGCCGGCTTCCAGCGTTGGAAGCTCTCGGGCGATCGCCTCGTCGCAGATTGATCCGCGCTCGCGCGGGATCAGTCAGGGTGGACATGAGCGAGAACCAACTACAGCTACGGGTGACGGATGGCACGCGTGCGTCGACAAGCGGCGAGCGTGCGCCAAGTATCGTCCAACGGATCGTCGGCAGTCAGATGACGAGCCATCCGCTTCCACAATCGCCATCGCGGCTGTGGATCGGCATCGTCATCCTCGTGCTCGCGGTGGGCATGGCGGCCGTGTGGACGTTCGTCGCGCGGAACCAGCTCGCGTCGGCGGTTCGCGAGGAGACCTCGCACCAGCTGACATCCGCACGCAAGTCGTTCGATGCGCTGCGCGCACAGACGCAGACCAACCTCAGCGCGCACTGCCGCGTGCTCGTCGAGGATCCGCGCCTCAAATCGACGCTCGCGACCGAGGGGATGGACCAGGCGACGGTCGCAGACATCCTCCAGGACCTCGCGAAGCTGCGCCGCGCGGGCTTCTTGCTCGTGCTGTCGCCGGAGGGACGCGTGTTCGCACAAGCCGGCGCCTCCGAGCTCGAGGGGCTCGATCTGTCGTCGTCTGCCGTCGTGAAGAAGGCGCGCGACACCGACGACGCGAGCGTTGGCTCCTGGGTCCTCGCCGGCAAGGTCATGGACCTCAGCATCAAGTCGATTCGCTTCGGTGACTCGATCGTCGCGTACCTCGCCGTCGGTCAACCGATCGATGAGGCACAGCTCGCCAGCGTCGCGGATCAGTCCGGCGTTGGCGTCGCGAGTGCGCTCGCGAACAAGGTCGTCCTGACGTCGTCCAAAGACCCGCTGCTCGCGGACGTGTTCGCACATGTCGCGAACGAGAGCGCGGGGGCTGCGCCTCATGTGGTCACGAGCAACGGACTGCGCTACCTCGCGAGCGCTGTCGAGCTGCCGGAGACCGCGCAGTCGCATCGTCTTGTTCTCGTGGGTTCGCTCGACACCGTCGCGCAACGGTTTCGCGTCGTCGAATGGATGCTGTTCGCGCCGCCGGTGCTCGTGCTGCTCGCTGTGCTGTTCGTTCTGTCGGCGATTCGCTCGCCTCGGAGGATTTCATGAAGAGACTGTTGGCTTGTTCTCTGCTCGTCGCGAGCCCCGCGCTCGCCCAACCCGCTGAACCGGAGCCCGAAGCGGCACCCGAGGAAGCCCTCGAGACCACCGACGAGGAGGTCACCGAAGAGGTGGACCTCGATCAAAAAACCGCAGACCTCGAAGCCAAGCTCGCCGATGTCGAGCAGCAGCTCCGCACGCAAGAGAACAGCCGCAAGTCGCGCTTTCCGATCAAGTTCGGTGGGTATGGCGACGTCGGCTTCTTCGCGACGCAAGGTGACGGCTCCGGTCTTCGCCGCGATGTCGCGCACGTCATGTTCCCCGAGCACAAGGACATCGGCTGGGTGTTCTACGGCGATCTCCTCGCCACGCAGATCAACTCGCGCGGTGACGTCGCTGACCTGGGCAAGGTTCCCGGCGTCGATCGCCTCGACGCGGTGAACTCCGAGGGAACGCCGACGTTCCTCGTGAACGAGCTGAATCTCTCCGTCAACGCGGGTCTCGGTTCACAAGCCCTCTTCACCTCCAGCGTCAACTTCACGCCACGCACCGGCAACGAGTTCCGCTTCGGCGACTCGTTCGACGTGGACCTCGCGCAGCTCGAGTGGATGCCGACCGACAGCGGCAAGACGTCGATCTTCGTCGGCAAGATCGATTCGGTCGTCGGCATCGAGTACAAGTCGCGCAAGGCGCCGCAGCGCTTCGGCATCACGCCGTCGCTGATCGCGCGCTACACGACGGGCACCGCCGTCGGCGTCAAAGCGCGTACGAAGCTGTTCAACGACCGCATCATCCTCGCGGCCGCCGTCACGAACGGCGCGTTCACGACGGAGCAGTTCCACTTCTTCACCGAGACCGATACGAACGCGTTCAAGACGGTCTCGGGTCGCGCCGCGCTTCGCTTGCCGATCGCCGGCGGCACGTTCGAGATCGGCCCCTCGGGCTCGTGGGGCACGCAGGACGGCGCACGCGACGGCACGGACAAGATGTGGTTTGTCGGCGCGGACGCGGAGCTCGACCTGTCGCGCGTGGTGCTCAAAGCATCGTGGCTCCGCGGCAAGGCGCCTGGCGACGAGTTGACCATGGCGTACTCTCTCGATCTCAAGAACGGCGGTTTCGTCGAAGCCAACGTCCTGCTCACGCCGATCATCGGAATCCTCGGTCGCGCCGAGATGCGCGACGCGCTCGTGCAGCAAGGCATGGAGCGTCTCTACATCACCAAGAACTACCGCGCGGTCGCAGGCGTCCGCCTCATCTTCAACCCGCAAGCGATGGTGAAGGCCGAGTTCTCGCACAACGGCGAGTACGGCAATACGCCGAGCATTCCCGACGACGTGATCACGACTTCGGCCGTCATGGCCTTCTGAAAGGACCTCTCATGCGAACCAAGTACATCTCCATCACACTCCTCGTCACGGCGCTCGTGACCTCGCTCGCGCCCGACGTATTCGCCGACAAGAAGAAGCCCGCGAACGCGACGAAGGTCGACGTCGAACGTCTCGAGGGCAAGATCGAAGAGCAGCAGAAGCAGATCGACAAGCTCGTCAAAGCGCAGCAGAAGCACCTCGAGGCGCTCAAGGCGATGTTCGACTCGCAAGCGGTGTCGGCGACCGAGCCCAAGGTGGACGAGCCCAAGGTCGTGACCACGCCCGTCGAGCCGGCGAAGGCCCCCGTCGTCGTTCAGCCGAAGGCGCCCGACAAGGGCACGGTCGGGTTCACCGACGCGAAGCCCAAGGCGAAGACGCTCGAGCCGAAGGTGAAGAAGGCGGAGGGCGTCGGCACGGTCGTCGGCAAGGTGACTGGCGTGGGCGACGCGATCGTCTACATCGACACGATCACCGAGACCACGCGCGGCACCGCGTCCATGAAGCAAGAGGGCAAGCAGTTCCTCCCCAACGTGCTCGTCGTGCAGAAGGGCACCACGGTCCAGTTCCCGAACATGGACGCGTTCTTCCACAACGTGTTCTCGGTGACGCCGGACCACTCGTTCGATCTCGGCAGCTACCGCCAAGGCGAGACGAAGTCCGTCACGATGTCCAAGCCCGGCGTCGTCAGCGTGTACTGCAACATGCACCCGCAGATGGTCGGCCACATCCTCGTCACGCCGAGCAGCATCTACGCGCGCGCGGGCAAGGATGGCTTCTTCCGCCTGACGGGCATCCCGGCCGGCAAGCACCGCGTGGTCGCATGGGCGCCCAACGCGAAGCCCGTCGTCGCCGAAGCGGAGGTGACCGAGGCCGGCGTCGTGACGCTCGAGCTCGAGCTCAAGAAGGGCCGCGCCAAGCCCCACACCAAGAAGGACGGCCTGCCCTACGGCAGCTACGCCGAATAGCGAACTTATCTCTCGAGGAGGATGACTATGACTTCGATCTATCTGCGTTTCGCTACGGCGGGCTTGCTCGTGACCAGCACCGCCATACTCGCTGGCTGCACCGATCAAGGAGCGCTCACCGATGAAGAGCGCGCGCTCCTCGAGCCGATGGTGCTCGACGACTCGACGCCGATTCCCAAGAGCCCGACCAATCGCTACGCCGACGACGTCAAGGCCGCCGAGTTCGGCCATCGCATGTTCTTCGACAAGCGCACGGTGACGGGCGCCGGCAACTGCCGCACGTGTCACGACCTGACGCTCGGCGGCGCCGACACCAAAGCGCGCGCCGGGACGACGACGTTCGGCACGCAGGTGTTCACGCGCAACACGCCGACCATCTTCAACGTCGCGTTCGTCCCCGAGATGAACCACTGGGCCGGCAACTTCACGGCGCTGTGGTCGGTGCTCACGGACTTCGGCTCGAGCGCACTCGATCAGGCGCACTTCATCTATAGCGATCCCGATGCGCGCGCCGCGTACGAGGCCGCGTTCGGTCCGATGCCGGACATCAGCGACACCACGCGCTTCCCGCCAAGCGGCAACTACCGCACGCCGGCGTGGATGGGCATGACGGCCGAGGATCAGAAGACGATGGGTCGCATCACGACCAACATCGGCAAGGCGTTCGAGGCGTACGAACGCAAGCTGATCGACAAGAACGCGCCGTTCGACAAGTACATGAACGGCGACGAAGACGCGATGTCTCCGTCGGCGATCCGCGGCGCCAAGCTGTTCGTCGGCAAAGCAGGCTGCAACGAGTGCCACAACGGCCCGACGTTTAGCGACTTCAAGTTCCACAACATCGGTGTCCCCCAAGGTGCGCTCGCGCGCGACTACGGCTTCATCTCGGCCGGCACGTTCCAGGCGACGTATCCGTTCAACGCGAACAGCGAGTTCAGCGATGATCCGGATATGGGTGCAGCGCTCGCCGCGAAGGTCACGCCCGTCACGGCAGCGGATCTTCCGGTCCTGTGCAGCGGATCCGATCCGGCGCCCGGCTGCGGTGCGTTCAAGACGGCGCGACTGCGTAGTGTCGCGCTGACCGCGCCGTACATGCACACCGGTGGCTTCACCGATCTGTGGGACGTGGTCGCGTTCTACAACGAAGGTGCGGGCACCGACGGCTTCGTCGGACATCGCGAGGCCGCGATCCAGCCGCTGTTCCTGAGCAACGACGAGATCACCGATCTCGTCGAGTTCTTGAAGGCCCTCACGGGAGAGCCGATTCCCGACGAGTGGGCGAAGTGCCCGCCAGAGCTGCCGGCGACGGCATGCATGGCGCCGTGAACCACGAGCATCACGGCTGATGCACCACGAATGAAGCGCTACTTCAGAAATGAAGCAGCGCTTCTATAGTTTCTAGGCTCCTAGCTCTCGTCTCACGACGGCATGCACCGTGCTCTCTGTCGCCTCGCTCGATTCCATTCACCACCGGGAGGTCACTTCATGGCGCGAAGAGTTTTGTCCGTGCTCGCGATGCCGCTTCTGATGTCGGTCGGCTGCGCTGTCGACGACAACGAGAGTGAGAACGAAGGCGATACGACGCAGGAGTCTAACGGCCACCATCACGACCACGACTCGTCGTCGAAGGTTCGCAACAGCGCTGGTGTCGCGCAGGCGTACTCGCCGCTCGGCTCGATGCGTCAGCTCGAGGAGAACAACCCGTTCTTCGCGGACCTCGGCACGAACGGACGTACGTGTGCGTCGTGCCATGGCTTCGAGGGTGGATGGACGACCTCCCATGCACAGCTTCTCTGGGATCGAAGCAACGGAACCGATCCGTTGTTCATGGCCACGTTCGACAACGGCAAGTGCGCCGAGTCCGACATCTCCACGAAGCACAAGCGCCGTGACGCGATGAAGCTCACGCTCGAGCGCGGCAGCGTTCGCGCAGGCATCCAGCGCGTGCAGCCCACCGCGGAGTTCGAGGTGACCGCCGTCGAGGATCCGTATCGCTGCAACGCCACGAGTCTGACGGAGTTCTACGGCTATCGAAAACCGAACCCGCTCACGGGCGTCTCGCAGAAGTCATCCGTCACGTGGGCGCCGGGTCCGCAGCCCGACATGCGCGCGACGCTCAAGGGGCTGTTCGTCGGCGCGACCCAGCTGCACGCCGCCACGACGTACGTGCCGACGGACGCCGAGCAAGAAGAGGCTACCGACTTCATGCTCTACAACTACTTCGCGCAGATCGAAGACAAGGAGGCGGGACGGCTCGACGAGGACGGCGCGCGCGGTGGTCCCGTGCACCTGTCGCGGCAGGACTTCTACATCGGCATCAACCACGCGTCGACGGGACCGACGACGCGCAAGGTGTTCGACATCTTCGATGCGTGGCTCGGATGCGACAAGCCTCGCGGCCGTAACACCGCCAAGTGGCGCGCGCGCGCGCTCATCGCGGAGGGTCAGGAGATCTTCAACTTCCGCACGAACGCGAGCGGCGGCACGTGCTCGGGCTGCCACAACGCGCCGAACGTCGGCACGCGCTCCGTGTACCAGCTGTTCGATATCGGCGCGGTCGACATCAAGGACCCCGCGCTTCCGCGCGTCCACCTGCGCAACAAGACGACCGGCGAGCGGCGCGTCGTGAACAACCTCGGTCGTGCGGGCGCTACCGGCCTATGGTCGGACGTTGGCAAGATGGCCGTGCCGCTCCTGCGTGGTCTCTCGTCGCGCGGACCGTACTTTGCCTCCGGCCAGGCAAAGACGCTGAACGACGTGGTCGAGCACTACAACAAGCAGTTCAACTGGAAGTTCACGTCCCGCGAGAAGAAGGCGCTCGCAGCGTTCCTGTCGGCGCTGTGATCGAGGCGATGCTGTCGTCGAGACGGCGCCGCTCGATCGCGATCCCGGCGACGTGCACCGCTCTCGCGATGAGCTCCACGTCGGCCGCTTCCGGCGAGCGCGGCTGGCGGTAGTACATCGCGAACGTGCCGAGGACGCGGCCATCGTTCGCGAGGATCGGCGTCGACCAACACGCGCGCAGTCCGTGCGGACGGATCGCGTCGCGGAAGCGCTCCCACAACGGATCGCTCTCGATGTCGCGGACGAACACGGCATCGCGACGGAACGCCGCCGTGCCGCACGAGCCGACGGACGGCCCGATCTCCGTACCGTCGACGATCTCGTTCCACGCCTCCGGCAGCGACGTAGCGGAGCCGGTGCGAAGGCGCTGGGTCGCCGGGTCGTAGAGCAGCACCGACGCGAGCGTCTCGGGCGAGAGCTCCTCGATGACGGAGATGATCGTGGCGAGGATGTCCTCGAGCGGAAAGCTCGCGGCGAGCATCTCGAGAGCGCGGCGCTCCGCAAAGTGCAGGCGCTGATCGCGCACGCGCTGCGTGACGTCCTCGAGCGAGAGGCTGATGTGCTGGTTGGGAAGCACGAACGCCTTGACCGCGAAGGTCGTTGCGCCACGGGTGAGCGGAATGCGGCACGACGCGAGCTCGCGGCGCGGCTGACCGCTCGCGATCGCGTGCAGCATGTCGGGGATGTCGGTCGCGAGCGCGGCGGGGAAGCACGTCGCGAGCGAGGAGCCGATGTGCTCGGGCACCGCGACACCGACGAGTCGCTCGCACGCGGGGTTTGCGGTCACGAGCCGTAGCTCGCCTGCGTCGTCGATCCGCCAGACGGACACGCCGATCGCGAGCCCGTCGACGATGTCCGTGAACAAGCGAATGGTCTGCTCGCGACGGAGCTCGTCGGTGATGTCGCGCGAGGTTCCGATGAGGCCCGTGATCTCGCGCGCTGCATCGAACGTGGGCTCGCCGATCATCTCGATGTCGCGCATCGCGCCATCGGTGCGGCGGATCCGTACGAGCACCGTGAAGCGTTGTCCCGCTGCGAGGGCGGCGCCGACCACGCGAGTCACGCGTTGACGATCGTCGGGGTGCAGCGCGTCGATGTGCGACTCGATCGTCACCGGGGCGCCGACGGGCATCCCGAGAATTCGATAGAGCTCGTCGGACCACACGACGCCGTTCGTCGCTTTGGTCCAGACCCAACTACCGAGGTGGGTGATTCGTTGTGCTTGATCGAGCTGCCACTCGAGCTCGTTGGCTCGATCCCCGTGTTCCACGCAAACCTCCCGAGTCGACCGTAGCATGTGAGTCGTCCGTCTCTCGTCGTCGTGAAGAGGTGGTACGGGTAACGCCGGGGTCGGCGAAACTCTCAGCGCTTCTGCGCGAGCAGCACGACGATCCACATCGCGCCTTCGCCAATCTCGGGGTGTGCCCCCTGCGCGACGCCCACGCCGATGTCGTCGGTCTTTGTCTCGCCGAGCAGCGATCCGCCGTCGATGGAGTCCAGATCCGCTGCGGCGGTGATCACGCTACCGACGCGCGCGTAGACGCTGCCGAGCGCATCGACCTGCTTCTTCACCGTCGGATACGCTTGCTCGCGGGTCTTTCCAGCGGCGAGCTGATCGGCGAGCTGCTGCGCGATCGTGGCGAGCCGAGCGCTCGTGGCCACGGGCTTGGCCGCGTTGATCTTCTGCGCGACCAGCTCGGCGGCCTTGGCCGGATCGACGGTCGGCGGCACACGCGTGAACACCTGCGTGATGAAAATTTCTCGCCGCCCTGAAACCTCCTCGCCGAACACCGTACCGATGCCGATGTGCGTGGCACTGCGCGCCATGATGTTGGCGCGGTGGCCGGGGCTGTTCATGAGCCCCTGGTGGGCTTCGCCGACGCCGTACGCACGCGCGACGTTCTCGAGCACCACCGCTGTCTTGATCTTCGCGGTGCGCACGCGATCCGCCGCGGATCCCGTCGTCGGCGAGATATGCGCGACGTTCTTGGTGCGGCGCATCTCCTCGCTATGTGCGCGCGACACGTTGGCGACGCGCTCGTCCCACTGCAACGCCGCGAGGCCCGCGGCCTGGCGATCGCGATTGACGAGCGCGAGCAGCCGCCTCTCCGCCTCTTCCGTGGTAGCGACGGGCGCATCCTCCGCGGACGGATCCACCGTCAGCGATGCGGGCGCTTTGGTCGCGCACCACACCGGGAAGTTCGCGAGCACCGTCGAGCCGCTAGTATCCGACGCCGTGATCTCGATCTGCTGGCGCCCGACGCGCGTGCCGCACTTCACGGTGGTGGTGAAGCCACCCGCGTGACCGAGCTTGAGCGGCAAGCGCTCCGTCGAGCCGTCGTTGTACGTGACGAAGACGTCCGGATCCTTGAACTTCGCGTCGACTACCGCATCGAGCAGCAGCGCGCCGTTCGCGGGCAGCGTCCGTGGAATCGGCGACGTGGTCACGCCCGAGCCTTGCAGCGCGAAGACGACCGCGCCGGTGCCATCACGCGATCGCTTCACCGCGCCGATGCCGACGCGCGCGGTGGCGCCGTCCGCCAAGATCTCGACGAGCCGCGGCTGCAGCTGCTCGACGATCAGCTGCGGCGACTCGATGTCGCCCCACACCACGAGCAAGTGCGGGCTCGGCTCGATGATTCCATTTCGCTGGAGCGCGAACTCGACGAGGCTGTAGCCGATGACGCCTTCCTCGGGCACCACCTCGGCCAGCTCGGCGCACGCACGAAACAGCCGCGCATCTGCGATCGGCACCGTGGTCCCCGCCTGCTGCGCGGCGGTCTTGAGCGCCGCCATCACCGCATCGCCGAGCTCGCTCTTGGGCGGCAGCTTCAGCGGCTCGTTGTAGCGCTCGGCGGGCTCGCTCGACGGTGCGAACGTGACCGGTCTGATCACCTTTGCCGGCGACGCGCTGGCTGTCTCGGGACCCTCGCCGGCACGCCAGCTCGGCTGTTGGCCGACGGTCTGCGGAGACTTCGGAGGGCACGCTGTCGCGAGGACCGCGAGCGCAGCACCGACGAGGAATCGCATGCGCGTAGCCTAACACGCCGCCTCGCTAGTCCAAGCCGACCTTGCCGACGGACCAGTAGGCCTTGTTCGCGGGTTTGCCGGTCACGCCGAGCGCGCGCAGGCGATCGCGCACGAGCTTGATCGCTTGCGCGCGGCCGCTCATCACGAGCTCGCTGCTCGGCGCGTCGCGCATCGCGCTCGCGATCGCATCCGCCACCTCGCGAACGTGAGCGTCGCTCGCGGTGCGCACGATGCACGTCGCGGTGACGCCGAGCTCTCTCGCGACATCGGTCTGCGCAGCGCTGCCGACTTCGAACACCGAGGTCAGCTTCTCCGACGCCGCGTTCGCGAGCGCGAGCGCGAGGCCATAGCTCGTCTCGTCACCGAACAGCACGGTAGGTCGCGCGCTACGCCGCAGCGATCGCTGCGGACCGACAAAGCGCAGCTCGTCGCCGACCTTCGCCCGCCGAGACCACACCGAGCCCGGTGCGTCGCCATGATCGAACGCGACGAGCTCGAGCTCGCCCTTCGCGAACCGGGACGGCGTGTACGTGCGCACGTCCTTGCTCGGTAACAGCAGCTGGATCTTGTCGCCGGGCGTCCAGCTCACGTCCCCGAGGTCCGCTCCCTGGAGGACGATCGTGCGAACGCCTGGACCGACATCCCGCGTCTGGGTGATCCGCGCCGCGCGCGTGACGAACGAGAACGCATCGAGCAACAGACCCTTGGCAGATGCCATCGAGCGGACCCTAGCAGGCGCGCGAAGATTTGAAAGCGACTTTCAATTCGCCGCGCCGCTCCCCACTGCCGGTGCGGCGCTTCCCGTCGCTGGCGCGCCACTTCCCGCTGCCGGTGGGGCGCTTCCGGTTGCCGGTGCGATCGTCGGCGCGCCGCTGCCGGCGGCAGGTGCGGTGGGATCGGCGGGCGCAGGGCGCGGATCGGGCGGCGAGCTCGGGACCACGCCGCCGAGCGTGTCGGCGAAGACGATCGTCAACATGCGATCGAGTGCGTGCCACTCCTGGTACGTGATGCGGTTCCACGACGACGCCGACGCGCTCTTGGACCCCGTGCGGTAGTCCGCGCGGACGATGTTCATGCGCCAGCGATCGCCGACGAGCGGGGGCGTGTTGATCTTCATCGCGTCGTCGCGACCCTTCACGGCCGCCCACGGGATCCCGATCTCGACGTTCCACGATTGATCCGCGTCGCCTGGCGCGCCCGTGCCGTTGGCTTGAACCGCGGTGACCATGCCCGAGTCCCACGACTCGTCGCCCGGTTGCGCGCGCGTGGTGGCGAACCACGAGTCGAACGTCGCGTTGTTGACGTTCACCTGCAGCTCGACGTACCCGCGCTTGTTGGCGTCCGCGTCGACGAAGATCTCGAGGCAATCGGCTTTCCACAGCGGATCGTCGTGCTTCGTGAACTCGCTCAGGATGTCGGTGTCGATCACGGTGCCATAGATGTAGAGGTACTGGTCGTCCCAGACCATCCGCGCGTTGGCCTTGCCGATCGGCTCGGGGCTGCCTTCCGCGGTGACGAAGTCAGGCGACTGCACGGCGCCGATCCATCCCGGATCGTCCGCGATGCCATCGATCACGATCGGCCCCTGCGCGCGCGGAATGTGGATCGTGCCGGGCGGCGGCGGCGCCTTGGACAGATCCACGTCGAGCTTCGCCGCGATGACGGCGTTGTCGCGCGTGTTGGGCCCGGTGGCCGGCATGCGATCCAGCGTGCCGTGCTTGCCGACCTCGATGAGGCCCACGTAGATCGTCGCTTCGTTCGAGCGCCAATCGGGGCGCAGCACGATCTCTTGTTCGTCCTCGATGATCTCGTTCGCGCGCCATGTCGCCGGGCCGTGCGCGCGCTGCATCTCGGTGATCGGGAGGCTCATGAAGTCGGCGGTGTTGGGCGCACCGTGGACGAGCATGAACACGCGATAGTTGTCACCGGGAGGTGCGAGCACCTTCCAGTAGTGCGTGACCTTGACCGACTGTCCAGGCGCGAGCCGCGTCTGGCCGAGCGAGTTGCCGAGGTAGAGGACCTTGTCGCCGATGTTGGCGTCGACGCGCGTGGGCAACGCCGGAGGTGCGGTCAACAGATGCTTGCCCACGTAGCCCGGGTCGACGCGCTTGGGTTGCGGTCCGGTTCCCGAGTCGACGCACGACAGGAGCGCGCCTCCGGTGCAGACGAGGAGAGGAAGCACGAACCGCATGCGCCGAGCTTACAACCCGAGGCTCTACTTGTGTGCAGCCGGCGCGATCAGACGATGAGATCCGACGCGTCCTCGAACAGCGCGTGAAACGCGGTCTCGCGCGCGACGACGAGCTTCTCGACCTCGGAGAGCAGCGTCGGGTGCTTCTTCGCGACGACATCGAAGTCCTCTTTGGACAGACACAAGAGCACCGCGGGCTCGACGGCGGTGACGCTCGCCACAGCGGCAGCACCGCTGACGAGCGAGATTTCACCGACCGCAGCGCCCGGTCCCAGATCGGCGAGCGGCGCGCCCGCGGACTTCACCTGACACTTGCCAGAGACGACGACCCACAGCTGCTCGTTGCGCTGTCCCTCGGTGATGAACGTGGTGCCGGCGGGCAGGATCTTCGTGGAGAACTTCGCGAGTAGCGCGTCGCGATCGTCGTCGCCGAGCGCGCGGAACAGCTCGCTCGTGCGCGAGAGGTTCGCGAGCAGGCGCGCGCGCGCGTGGTGGGCGAGCACCTCGGCGAGCTTGGGATGCTTCTGCGCGGCGGTCTCGACGGCGCGCGCGGGGATCTCGAGCACCCACGCATCCTCGCGCGCGGTCACGCGAGCCGTGCGCTTCGTACCGCCGACGAGCGCGATCTCACCGAACAGCGCGCCGGTGTGCAGCTCGCCGAGCTCGGTTCCTCCGCGCGCGACGCCGAGCGTCCCGTGCGCGAGCCAGTACATCGCCGTTGCCGGTGCATCGACCTCGATGATCACGGCACCTGCGGGAAACGCCCGCGCCGTCATCACGCCGATGAGCGCGCGCGCACCCGGCTTGGACAGTCCGGCGAGCAGCGGCGCTGCCGGAGCGTTGACCTCGCGCGCGAGTAGCCACGCGGAGAGCGCCGTCACCAGCGCGCGCGCTTCTTCGAGCGGCGTGCCTCTCCCCGCCGGAACGGTCGGCGCTTCCTCCGGTGCCGTGGGCGCGGCGTCGGCACGGACGGCGCCGGCCGCATAGCTCTCGACGACCGCGTCGACGAGCTCGGGCCCGTGCACGCTGCCGAGCTCCGCGAGGTGACGACCGCACGCGACGGCGAGCGCGACTTGTCCGCCGATGCGCGCGCCTTCACCGATCGTGTGAAACAGCGCTTCGGCGTCCTCCGCGTTGCCCAGCGCGTGATGAATCGCGGCGAGCTCGAGCCACGCGCCTTGATCGTGTGGGTGCTCGCGGAGCCGCTGGGTCGCGGCGATGAGATGGGCCTCGGTGACGCTCACCGCGCGAGCATACGATCAGCGCGACGGTGGATGACGAGCGGAGGACTAGAAGCGGACTAGAAGCGGACTAGAAGCGCCACAGAACCGCGCCGCCCTGGCTGGGCTGCGCCGCGGGACCGGTGGGGAGCAGCGTGCGCGAGATGTTGTCCGACGAGTCCTCGGTCGCGATCTGGTAGACGACGTACGCGCCGACGACGACGATCGCCCAGAACCACCACTTCTTGTAGACGGGGTCCACCTTCTTCGGCTGATCCTGCGGCCCCATCGGCTGCGCGTCCGCAGCGTTCGCCGGCATCCCAGCATTGGGGGTTGCCGGCGGTGCCGTCGGCGCCATGCCCGCGGAGGCGTCGGGGCCCGGCGGAGGCGCGGTGGTCACCATGCCCGCGCCCATGCGCTCGTCGCGAATCTGATCGATGTTGATCGACTGCACGCGATCGAGCTGCGCATCCCCCGTCGACACCGCGGCACCCGTCGACGGAACGCCGATCGAGCCACTGCCCACGGGCTCCGGATCGGGCAGCGTGTCCGGCGGACCCGCCGGGCGCTTCGCTGCTTCGGCGGCCAGGCGCGCTTCCTCTGCTTTGCGTGCAGCCTCTGCCTTCCTTGCTTCTTCCGCTGCGATGCGCGCCTCCTCTGCCTTGCGTGCTTCCTCGGCGCGACGCGCTTCCTCCGCCTTCTTCGCCGCCGCAGACTTCGCCGCGTTGTCGAGGCGCGCGATCGACGCTTCGATCTCTGCACGCTTGTCGCTGTTCGGCTGCTTGTCGAGGAACGCGCGGTAGTACTGCACCGCCGGCTCCGCGTCGCCGAGCTTGTCGTAGCAGAGCGCGAGGTTGTAGTTGTTCAAGTCCGCTGGCATCAGCTGCTGCGCCGCGGAGAACTCGCGGATCGCCGAGCGGTAGTCCTGCGCGTTGTAGAACTTCACGCCCGCTTGGTAGTGCGTGCGCGCTTCGGTGCGCGCATCCGCGAACGCCGTCGACGACACGAACAGGAGCGCCAACGAGAGGACGATCAAGCGAAGGATGGTTGGGTTCTGTTGGCGCATCGGCAATCCTCTTTCTTCAGCAGCTCGTGCGACGGATCACGGCTCGTAGGTTTCACATCTCGCGTCGGTCGGGTGGCTCTTGCAATAGAGAGTCCCGCACCCCTTGGGGGCGGAGCTCTTCAAGTCAGCCGCGGTCCCGGTGCACTTCGGGGTGGGTGGGTTGGGTGGATTCGGAGTGGTCGGAATCTTCGCGAACGAGAGGGCAACTGCCTTCTTTTTCCCATCAATACTGATGGTCTGGTCCTTGTAGCCCTTTGCCTTGAGGACCAATTTCTTCTTCGTACCCTTAGGTAGCTCGAACGTTCCGGGACCCTCGCCGATTTTTTCGCCGTTCTCGTAAATGTCGAACTTGATGTTGGCGGCCGTCACGAGCTCGACACTGACCGTTGCGGGTTCTACCGCGACAGCGGCGTCAGGGGTCAGCTGTGGAGTGTCCGACCCGGCGTCCTGTTGCGCGGTTGCCACAGCGGCATCCGCCGGCGGATCGGCCACGGCCGCATCGGTGGTGGTCGGTGCCTCTCCCGCATCCGGCGTGGTGTTGGAGGTCACGTCCGCTGCGTCGATCGACGTCTGCGTGCTGCCCGCCGCGTCGGCGACGAGCGCGGTACCTGCGTCGCCCGCCACCGCCACTTGCGATCCGGAACCCGGCGAGTCGCCGCTTTCGTCCTTGTTCGACATCACGACGAACGCCGCGATGCCACCGCCGACCGCGAGCACGGCGACGATCGCCATGATGATGCCGGCGCTGCTCTTCTTCACCGGCACGAC
Organism: Pseudomonadota bacterium; assembly: GCA_023428295.1. Taxonomy (GTDB): domain Bacteria; phylum Myxococcota_A; class Polyangia; order Haliangiales; family Haliangiaceae; genus JABFXX01. The sequence continues at coordinate 30,778 of JAEYYV010000156.1, read as the reverse complement.
GGCCGACGAGGACGCGGCGCCATAGGGTCCCGACGCGCTCGACGCGAGCGGAACCGGTCCCGTTCCCGACGGCGGTGGCGGTTGCCACCCTCCCGACGGTCCGTACGGGTTCTGCCCCTGCGGCGGCGTGTTCGGTCCCGTCATGCCCGGTGGCGGACCACCGACGCCGACGGTCTGCGCCTTCGACATGTTGTGCGCGCCGGTCGCCGGCGCGTTCGGCACTTGATGCGAAGCGCTCGCTCCGACGGGGAACGCTTCCATGTACGTGCTCATGCCGGCGCCCGCGATCGTCCGATAGATCTGCACGAGCGCGTTCACCAGCTCGTCCATCGTCTGGAAGCGCTGGTTCGGATCCTTGAGCAGGCAGCGCGAGATCACGTCGGCGAGGCCGGGTGGCAACGAGCGCTGCGCCTTGGCCGCGCGCTGCGCGACGGGCTCGGGGTCCGTCGTGATGTGCTGCGTGAGGATGCCCATGAACGACTCGCCCTGGAACGGCAGCGAGCCGGCGAACACCTCGTACATGATGACGCCCATCGCGTAGATGTCGGTGCGTCCGTCGACGGGATTTCCGAGCGCTTGCTCCGGCGCCATGTAGAACGGCGTGCCGAAGATCGTGCCCGTGCGCGTCAGGTTGTTCTGGCCGTCGTTGCCCGCCACCTTGGCGATGCCGAAGTCGAGGAGCTTCGGGATGTCGTCGTTGTTGGGGCCGACGGTGACGTAGATGTTCTCGGGCTTCATGTCGCGGTGCACGATGTTCTTCGCGTGCGCGGCGGCGAGCCCGTGGCCCGTCTGGATCATGATGTTCAGCAGGCGCTCGACGGGCTGCGGCTGCGTGATGAGGTCGTTGAGCGGCGCTCCGTTCAGGAGCTCCATGCACATGTACAAGCGCCCGTCGGGGAGCTCGCCGAAATCCTCGACGCCGATGATGTTGCGGTGACCGATCGAGCTCGACGAGCGCGCCTCTTGATAGAAGCGCGACACGGCTTCCTTGTTCGACACGATCTCCGGACGCAGGAGCTTCAGCGCGAACTTCTTGTCGATGTGGACGTGCTCGGCCGCATAGACCTCGCCCATGCCGCCTTCGCCGAGCTTCTTGATCAGGCGGTATCGGCCACCCAATACCTGTCCGACCAACGACGGCGTCTCGCCGGACATAGAGCCGGATGCTGGGTGTCCATCACTCATCGCGCGTCATTATAACGTGTCACGACGCCTAGAGGTTTCCAGCACCTCAAGGAGACACACACACACCGACCCCATGGGTCGTGGCGTCGGGATCGCGGTTGAGGACGCAGGTCCCCGACGGGCAGGCGCCGGTGCACGCGGTGGACGGGTACCGCGCGTCGGTGAGTTGACACGAGCCCTGAATACACCGCGGCGCCGAGTCCGGGTCACACGTGTCGAGGCCCGGGCACTGCGGGCTGGGCGGGCACGAGAGCATCTGATCGTACGTCGCGAGCGATCCAGCAGGCACCGCGGTGTCCCGACCACCGCGCGCGCAGCCACAGCAGTCCTCGCGCGTCTGCACGCAGTCCGCATCGATCGAGCATCCGCTGTCGACGGGTGCGGCGCATCGACACGAGAGGCAGCCGGTCGCGGGATCGATCGCGTATCCGTCGGGGCACTCGGTCGCGCACGCGATCTCGACGCACGCGAGCTCGCATTGCGACCGCTCGAGATCGCACGCCGCACGAACGTTCGCGGCGCACGTCGGAGGATTCGGACACGCGATGCCGCTGCACGCATCGTGCGTCGGCGCGTCGCGGCTCGTCGCGAACGACGGACAATCACAGCACGACGCCGACGCCAGCTCGCAGTCGCTGTCGGTCGTGCAGAACGATTGCGGCGCGCCGGTGCCGGGCGCTCCGTCGTCGTCGCCGCGGCCCGGATCTGCGTTGAGCTCCGTGGAGCGAAGCGGACAGCCCGTCAGCGCCGTCAGCCCACCGAGGGCGAGGAGCGCGCTGAGGACGACGTGACACCGCATGGCTCTCTGGAGAAGAGCACGACTCGTGCCGCGATGTAACTGTCGAAGATCTGGGTTCTACCCCACGAAAATCTGAGGACGATCAGACCCCTTTCGTAGCGTGCCGTTCGCGATGGCCTCGAAGATCCTCACGAAGACCGATCAGATGATGGAAGACCGGATGCTCGCGGTGTCGAGCGATCCCGAGCGCGCCGACACACTCCAGAAGGCACGCGCATTCAAGCGCACGTGGCTCGAGCTCGCCGAGGCGCTGTCGCGGGCATCGGAGAAGAAGCTGTGGGCGAAGTGGGGCTTTGCCGACTTCGATTCGTACTGTCGCAAGGAGCTTCACCTGCGCGGCTCGACGGTGGCCAAGCTGCTCGGCAGCTATCGCTTCCTCGAGACGAGCGCGCCTCGCGTGATCGAGCGCGCGCGGACGGATCATTACGAAGCGCCCATTCCGTCGATCGCCACGGTCGAGTTCGTCGAGCGCGCGACCAACGAGGGACAAGCAGACGAAGAGACGCTCCGCACCATTTACAAGAGCGCGTTCGAAGAGGGGCTCGAGAAGCCCGTGCTCGCCAAGAAGTTCGGCGAGCTCGTGTTCCCGGAGAGCAAGGCCGACAAGCGCGAGAAGATGCGCGCGGCGATCGCGGCCACGGCGCGCAAGCTGTCGGCGCTCGTCGCGGAGAACGGCGCGCCGCTGCCCAAGGAGCTCGCGATTCGCGTCGAAGAGACGATGGGCGAGCTGCTCGAAGCCGTCGAGAACTGACGTCTCGCGAGTCAGGCCACCGCGTAGCGGACGGCCTTTACGATCAAGTAGACCGCGTAGACCATCAAGAGCATCCCGACGACGCGCGGGATCCACGCGGCCTTGTCGCCGAGCACGCTCTTGCCCTTCTGCGTCAGGTACGCGACGAGGGCGAACCAGCCGAAGCTGCCGATGATGACGCCGAACGCGCACGCGATGCCATCGAGCTGCGTGGGCGGCGCGATCATCGATCCCATGATGAGGACCCACGTGACGATCGCCGCGGGGTTCAATAGGATCAGCGCGACGCCGACCTTGAAGCCGGTGATCGCTTCCTTGCGATGGAGCATCGAGTCCGATGCCGAGCCATCCGATGGCGGCGTCGCGGGCTGGACTGGCTGGCTGCGCGCGGTGAGGAAGCCGTAGACCATGAGCACGATTCCGCTGATCGCCGAGAGGATCGGCGGCACGGACGGATACGTCTTGAGGAGCGGACCGATACCGAGGACGCCGCCTGCCGCGCAGAAGCCATCCGCGATCGCCGCGCCGGCGGAGACCGCGATCGCTCGCCGCATCGTGAAGCGATAGGCCGCGTCGATCACCGCGACGTTCGCGGGCCCGATCGGTACGCCGGTGAGAACACCAGCGGCCATACCGATCAAGAGGTACATCAGCACGGAATGCCCCGTGCTATAGCAGCACAGTGCCACCGGCTGCTAGTGCAGGCGCGCCGCGCGAGCTCTCCGCCGGCCCGTCGGTAACCTGGTTGGGCCACGCCACCGCCACGGCCGAGTTCGCGGCGGGGCGCGTGGTGTTCGACCCGCTGTTTCGGTCCCGTGCCCGTCGAGCGGGACGCGTGGACGCGATCCTCGTGACCCACTCGCACGTGGACCACCTGAACCGGTGGAGTCTCAAGGCGATCGACCGCGACACCCACCTCGTGGTCCCACGCGGAGCCAAGCACGTGGTGGCCGATCTCGGCTTCCGCGAGGTCACGGAGGTCTCTCCGGGCGACCAGATCGTGATCGGCGGCCTCGAGGTCACCGCCGTCGAGACCCGCCACGACCAGGGCCGCTGGCGCAAGTCCAGCACGCCCGAGGCGCTCGGGTACGTGGTCGGTGCCGATGGTGTGGCCGTGCATCATGCGGGTGATGTCGACTTCTCCGACCATTCGGTATTCGACGACATCGGCAAGCGATTCTCGCTCGCTGCCTCGCTTCTGCCGATCGGCGGCATGATGCCGGTCTGGTACTACCGCTGGCGAAAGACCGCGCTCGATCGCGGCATCCACATCGACCCCGATTGCGCGCTCGACATCTACGAGCGTCTCGGCGCACGCGCGCTCGTGCCGGTGCACTGGGGCACCGTACACTTGCCGTTCTCTCCTGCCGTGATGGCGAAGAAGCGGCTCGAGAAGGTGGCGACCGCGCGCAAGGTCGGCGGCGTGGAGATCCTCGCGCACGGTCAGTCGCTCGCGCTGCGGCCCTGACGGGCAATGCATCGCGCGGCTACACCACGCCGTGGTGGCGAAGAATCCCGACCGTCACGAAGCATCCGATGCCGATGCCGACGATGTAGCCGAACAGCTTGTCGCGGTTGGTCGCGTCCTTCATGTCCTTGCCGCGCAGACGCGTGAGGTGCAGGACGTCGAGCATCACCCAGAACACGCCGAGCGCGACCAGCACCGTGATCACGGTGTCGAACGTCTTGGGAGCGAGGATCGGATCCGTCATGGTCAGGCCTTCACCGGCGCGGGAGGAATGGGATCGATCAACATGCGCTTCGCGTCGTAGAGGATGACGATCGCGTTGAACGGCACGTAGCCCCAGAACATGAACTCGACCTCGAAGCCGCTCGTCGCCATACCGATCATGAACGCGGTGAGACCGACCAGCCGCTCCATCGCGTGGCTCTTGTAGTTGATCGCGCGCCCTGCCCGCTTGCCGTAGATGAAGCGCATCACGGTGTTCGCGATGCCCATGCCGAGCATCAGCGCGACCGGAATCGCGGGTGCCCAGCCGTAGTACGCGATGACGACGAGCGCGACGCCATAACAGATGCCGTCGGCGATCGCGTCGAAGATCTCGCCGAACTGGCTCTTGCAGTTGAACAGCTTGGCGACCGCGCCATCGAGCTTGTCGAGGATGCCGCAGATGAGGATCCACAGCGTCGCCCACTGATGCTGACCGTCGGCGACGGCCATGACGAAGAACGGCAGCGTGATGAAGCGCGATGCAGTGACCGCGTTCGCCGGGTTGATCGGCGACACGACGCGCGTTGGTGGTGCGGCCTTCTCGGCCGGGACGTCAGCGGTCGTTGCAGTCACCATTCGCTACTTTCTCTAGCTTGCCTTCGCGTCGGGCTCTTGGACCTCGCGCAGGCCGGGGTCCACGAATCGATAGCGCTTCCACGCGAACCGCACGCGCTGGAGCAGCGACACGTGGCTCATGATCGCGACCGCCCACACGCCCGCGAGGAGCGGACGCGGATCGTCGAGGAGCGCCGTGAAGAACACGCCGGTGCCGTAGTAGATGATGAACTCCGCCGAGCCGAACAGGCCGACGACATCCACGGGGTGACCGATCTTGCCTTCCTTGCGCCAGATGTCCTGTTGCGACTCGGCGTAGATCGACAGCTTGATGATCACGTTCGTCAGCGCGCCCGTGATGCCGAAGCCCAAGACGATCAGGATGTGCGGATAGTCGTAGCTGAGGTTCAGACAACCGCCCGCGTACATGATGCCGAGCACCCAGCGATCGCAGACATCATCCATCACGGCGCCGAACGTCGAACGCTGGTTGAAGTTGCGAGCCTTGTAGCCATCGATGTGATCGACGAGGCCCCGCCCGAGAAGGAGGCCAAAGCCTGCCCACCAGTGGCCGTAGAACATCACCACACCACCGACGAGCCCGATCAGCGCGCCGAAGATGGTCCACGAGTTCGCGTGAAACGGGAGCTTCGCGAGGCTCGACACGAGCGGATGGCTCAGCTTGTCGAACTGTTTGCGGAACGCGAAGAGGTTCATCGGGGCTGCACTCTAACTGGTTTCATCACCCGCTCAAGATACGAACGGCACGACCGATTGGCCGGACCGATCACTCGGGTTTCACCTCGAGAACCTGGGAGATCACGCGCGTTTCACCTAGGCAAATCGCGAACATCAGCTGCCGCGAACAGCGACGAGCACCTCGCGTAGCGCAGCGAGGAACCGATCGATCTCCGCGGGCGTCACGCACAGCGGCGGCTGGAGGCGAAGCACGTTGCCGTGCCAGCCGCTGACCGTGATCAGCATGCCCGCGTCGTGCAGACCGTCCTTGACCTTGGCCATCTCGGTCTTGCCGAGCGGCTTCTTGGTGTCGCGATCGTGCACGAGCTCGATGCCGCCGAGCAGGCCCGAGAACCGAACGTCGCCGATCCACCGATCCTTCAGCGCCCACGCACCCTCGGTGAAGTAGCGGCCCATCTTGGCGGCGTTCTCGACGAGACCTTCGGCGATGATCGTCTCGATCATCGCGAGGCCCGCGGCCGCGCTGACGGCGTTGCCGCCCGACGTCGGCGTGGTGCCGCCGAAGAACGCCTTGCACACCTCGTCGGTGGCGGCCGTCATCGCGAGCGATCCGACGCCGCCCGAGAGGCCCTTACCACCCGTGATGATGTCGGGCTCGAGGCCGTAGTGCTCGCACGCGAACATCTTGCCGGTGCGGCCGAGGCCCGTCTGGACCTCGTCGGCGATCAAGAGAATGCCGCGCGCGCGACGCAGCTGATCGACCTTCTGCCACCACTCGCGCGACGGTGCGAGACCGCCGACGGCTTGGATCGGCTCGGCGATCAGCGCCGCGGTGTTCGGGTGCGCGTCGAACAGCTTCTCGATCTTCTCGAGCGTCTCCGCGTCGGTGCCGACCTCGTTGCGATACGGATACGACATCGGCAGCGCGTAGTTGTCCTTGCCCATCGGCTTGCCGGCGCTCTCGCGATACTTCTCGCTCGCGGTGACCTCGAGCGCGCCGAGCGTCAGACCGTGGTAGCCGTTCATCAGGTACGCGATGTCCGTCTTCTTCGTGTACTGGCGCGCGAGCTTGAGCGCGAACTCGTTGCTCTCGCTGCCGCCCGTCGAGAAGAAGACCTTGGCCATGCCCTTGGGCATCACGTCGACCAGCTTCTTCGCGAGCTTGATCGCCGCGACGGTGCCGTGCTTGCCGGACACCTGCAGCACCTGCGAGAGCTGCTTGGTGGCCGCCTCGACGATCGCGGGGTGACAGTGACCCGCGTTGTTCACGAAGTAGCCGGCGGTGAGATCGAGGAACTCGTTGCCGTGAATGTCCCAGACGGTGCAGCCCTTGGCCTTCGCGACGATGACCGGCTCGCCCTTGGGATGCGTCCACGGGCGCATGACGTACTTGGCATCCGCCGCTTCGATCGCGTCGGCATCCATCTCGTCGTTCGGCATCGACTCCGGCTTCACTTTCTGTGCACCCATGGTGGCAACAACCTTCGTGGGGTCCGGGGAGGTTCCCCGGACGGTGCGTATCTCACGCCGTAAAGGCACGTCAAGTTCGCCGGTTAGGATTGCCGGACCGTGCCCGGTTCCATCCCGCTCGTCAGTTGTGGTGGGGTCGGTACTTCGAAGCGTCCGTGCTCTCGATTCCATACCCGTACGTGGTCACCACGAACGCCGGAGCCGTCGATATCGAAGATGCGGTAGCGCGCGGTCCGATCTGGCTTGTTGTGGAAGTACGTGCCCGACGAGATGCCTCGCACGGGGATCACTTTGCCATCCGGGCCCACGAGTGACTCGTGCATATCGCGATGCTCGTGTCCGTGGACGATCAGATCAGCACCGCTCTGACCGATCACCTCGGCGAACGCTGCGTGATCGCGCAAGCCACGGATCCTGCTGGTCGCGCGCTTGCCCGCGGGCGGGTGATGGATCGCGACGATCCGAACTTTGCCGGCGAGCCGCGGATCCGCGAGCGCGGTCTGGAGGCGTGCGAGCTGGCCCTCACCGAGACGGCCGTACGCGGTGAACCACGGCGTCTGCCGGCTCGTCGAGCAACCGATGATCGCGAGATCGCCGCGCACGCGAACGATCGGCCAGTGCAGATCGTCCTCGACGTCCCGGCGCGTGTACTCGGGCCACGCCCAGCCTTCATCGGTGGTCGCGAACTCGCCGAAGGTCTCGGCGAACAGCCCGACGCCTTCTTGCACGTACGCGTCGTGGTTGCCGGGCACGCACGTGACGCCATTCGTGCCGAGCGAGAGCGCGTCGAACTTTCGGCGCGCGAACTCGAACTCCTGGCGCAGCGCGAGGTTCGTGATGTCGCCGGTGCACAGCACGTGCTCGACACCGAGCGCGTTCATGTCCTCGATCATCGCGTCGAACGCAGCCACGTGATAGTGGCGCGAGCGCGTCGACAAGAGGTTCATCGCGCCGATCCAGCGCTTGTTCGCGAGCTCCATCCACTTCGCACCGTCATGCGAGAGCAGGTGCAGGTCCGAACAATGTGCGAGGCGCATAGAACGGGCATCCATAGCACGCCCCCGCCTCCGACGGCGCGTGCACGAGGCTCGGGTGCCCACGGTTGTCCGCGGCAAGTCGACTTGCGCGACGCTTCTTCATTGGCTGCTCGGCGCGCCACTTCCGCACGCGTGTCGCGCCATGTCTCGTGCGCGAGTTGCGCAGCTCTCCTCGGTTATCACGCAACGCGCGGCGATCTGCTCGCACCACGCATGCGGCGCAGAGCGTGCATTTGGCGCGGCCCATCCTCACCTCGACTGGAGCCCTCGCCCCCATGCTTCGTTTTGCCTCGTTGGTCGCTCTCGTATCACTCGTCGCCTGCACGGACTCGATCTCGGATCTCGAGCTCGCGCAGGAAGCGGATCTCGGCGGAGCCGGCGGCAAGGCCGACGCGTCGTGGGACACCGCACCGACGCTTCACGTCGGCGAGCGCGTCTACGGCTACGCGAGCACGGGTGGCCGCCGCGTCTATCCCGTGTGGCTCGCGGGCACGTCGTCCGCGCCAGTCACGCTCGACATCGTGGCGAGCGCGCAGCGGGAAGGCGATGATGTTCGTGTCGCCGTCCTCGGCCCGCTGAAGAACGGAGCGCGCGAGGTGATCGGCGCCGCTGGCTACTCCACCGCGCGCACGGACATCGAGCTGACGGTCAGCAGCAAGGCGCGCGGCGAGCACCTCGTCGTCGTCGGCTCGTTCGATCTCGCGACCGAGACCAGCTTCTCGGTGAGCACGCACTGCCGCACGTGCACGCGCGATCAAGTCGATGTCCTCGCCGAGCCCAAGGCCGGCGCGCTCGTCGCGTCGGAGAACGGCGACATCGTCCAGATGGAGCTCGGCGCGGTGCTCGCGAATCGCAACTACGACGTCGAGGTCGAGCTGTGGGCCTCGCCGCCCGCGCAGGCGTGGGCGGGCCGCAAGGTCGCCACCTCCGTGGCGTCGGGCACGCAAGTGAACGTCATCGTCCCCGCGTCCGTGCTGCCCGGTGATGACCTCCGCCTCGTCGTGCGCAAGGCCGGCGGCGCGATCCTCGACACCGGCGTGGTCACGCGCTTCGCGCCAGTGCTGGCGCCGCTCGTTCGCACGGACGCGCTGCTCTACGGCGATCTCGTCGGTATCGATGCGAGCGGCATCGTCGGCTATTACGAAGGCGTCGCATCGATGTCGATGCGCAGCGAGACGCGAAAGGTCGTGATCGCCGACCACGACATCCACATCGATCGACCGGGCCAGGTGGGCAACGGCTTCGGCGCGTTCGACGCGTCGTTCTACCCGCCGATCGAGCTCGCCTCCGGCGCGCTGAACCCGAACCTCCCGCGCAACGGCGACGTGCTGTCGATCGGCTACGTGAACGGCAACGGCGACTACAAGCGCATCGGCTGCTTCGAGTACTGCAACGACCTGTCAGGGGAAGAGACGTGCACCGGCGGTACGCGCAGCTGCCCGAAGTCGGCGTGGTGATGCGCTCGTGACGTGAACATCGTCGACGCGACGAGCTCACTCGCTATCTGCAGGGCGGCAGACCGCGAACGGCGTGAGCCGCTACGAGCGATTCGCGGTGGTGCTCACTTCACCACGCAGCCGCTGTCGAGCAGCTTCGCCTCGAAGCGGTCGATATACTCGCCCTCGCGACCGACGTGAGACTTGATCTCGACGAACGTCCCACCGCTGACCGCGCGATAGGTGACGTTGACAGAGAGCCCTTCCTCTTCCCGCTTGAACAGCTTGACCGTCTTGCCGCCGCACGCCGCGGTCACCGTGATCAGATCGGTCGGCGGTTGGTTCTCGCCGCCTGGGTGCGTCTGCTTCGTCGTCTGTTTGAGGGTCATGCCACCGACGTCGGTCGGCTTGCCGACCTCGAGCTTCGTCGACGGCTTGTCGAACGCGACGTAGTTCGCCAGCGCGGTGTTCGACGCCTTTACGAGCGCGTCGTCGAGCGTGCGCGCCAGCTTCAGCGGCGGCTCGGTGCTGTTGATAAAGGACAGCGCGACGTCGTCGCCCATCCGATCGAGCTCGCCGGTGACGCACGCGATGGCGTTCGACTTCTCGGACCAGCCGAGGCAGCCGAGCTTCACTTCGTCGTGCTCGTTGAGCGGGACGGTCAGCGTGGACGCCGTCGGCACGGCGACCGCGGGCTGGGCGGGCTCGGGGGGCTCGGCAGACTTCACGACCTCCGTCGGCTTCGTTGCCACGGCCTCCGTCGGCTTCGCTTCTGGCGCGGGTGCGGTCTTCTCGTCCTTCTTGCAGGCGGTGACGAGGACCAGGGTGCAGAACAGGATATGGCGCATACGGCGGGACATATCCGAACGGACGTCACTACCCCAAGACGATTTTGGAGGTAGCCAGATCTAATCGCTATTCAGAAACCATCACCACGCGGCAGGCCTACTGGCGCTTCACGACGAGGTTGTGCACCGGCGTCGTGTTCTTGTCGATCGAGTCCCACGCGAGGTACACGGCGCCGTTCGGGCCGGTCGTGCCGTCGACGGAGATTCCATCGAGCAGTGGGCCCGGCGCGACGTTCGTGAGCGCCCACGGGTTCTGCCGGCTCGCGACATAGACGTCCGAGGAGATGCCATCGTGGTACGCGATCGCGGGCGTGCCGTTGACGAGATAGATCGCCGCGGAGGCGCCGACCGAGTGCGGGCGATCGCCTTGGCGCTGCCCATCGTCGACCACCTCGGGCGTTCCGGGCTGGCCGTTCCACGTCGTGTACATGAGCTGGTCGCCGATCGCGTCTTGATACGCGACGTGGACCGTGCCCGTGCCGTCGACGATCGCGGACGACCACATGCCGTTGTCGCGCGTCGGTGTCTCGTCCAGGACTGACTCCGTGAAGTTGCCGGTGTTCGTCGCGTTCTCGACGGCGATCTTGAGCGAGCGCGTGGAGCGATCGTAGTACGTCACCGCGAGGCGGCCGTCGGGCAACACGACGAGGCTCGGGAACAGGCCCGTGCCCTTCGCGAGGACCGCGGTCGTCGGCGCGAGGAGCTCGTCGGTGCACGAGCCCGCGATGCACGCCTCACCCGTATCGCACGAGGACGGGCAGTTCGACGCGGTCGCGATGCACGACTCGAGGCCCGTGTCGTCGGCGATACACGCCGAGCCGCTGCCGCACAGGCCGGCGCACGAGCCGGGTGCTTGCGCGACGAGCGAGATGCTCCAGTCGCTCGCGTCCTCGGGCGTCACCACGAGCGAGCGCGCGATGCGGAGCTCGGTGTTCTTGTGGCCCTGACCGTCGTCCACACCCGTGGCGATGTACGCGATGACCGGGTGCTTCGCGGCGTCGACGACGATCGACGTGTGCGTGCCGACGATCTCGCCGTTCTCGCTAACATCGACGGCGTACGCCTTCCACTTGCCCTTCGCGGTCTCGTACGCGTACTTCAACGCGCCCTCGTCGCGATCGTGATAGCTGACGCGACCGAGGTGATCCGCGGTGAGCGCGATCGCGGTCCACGTGCCGACGTCGGGGCCGGCTTCGTCACTCGACACGCCGTTGCGGTAGGTGCTCGGATCGTAGATCGGCGTGATGTCCGGAATGCCGTCGACGGCGACGAGCTCGAGCTTGTCCGGATCCGTAGCGTCGGCGACGACGAGGTCGCCGAGGCCGGTGTCGTACGTGGCGACGAGCACGCGCTGGTCATCGCCCGCGATGCTCGTATAGCGACCGATGCCGCCGTTCTCCGGCGAGCCCGGCAAGCACTCGACGTCGCCGCACGGCTCGTCACCGCACGAGCAGCCCGGGAGCATCGCGATCGCCGCGGTCCACACGATAAGGCCCGTGCGCTTGATCGAGCGCAGCGCACGACGCGCGATCCGGCGGAGCGGGAGGATCAACGCGGCGAGCATCAGCGCGAACAGCGCGGTGCCGCCAGAGGTTCCGCTCGCGTCGCAGCTGCAACCGGCGTTGCTCGCTTGACCGTGGAACGGCGCGGGCCCCGGACGCGCGGACGTCTTCATCGGAACGTCGGTGCCGAGCTCGACCTCGATGATCTCGGGCGTCGTGTCGATGGTCTCGGGCTTGCCGATCTCTCGCGTGCGCACTTCGATCGTGTGCTTGCCGGGCAGCCAGAACGTCTTCGGCGCGATCGTCGGGCGGCGGTTCGTGGACCACGGGCTCCAGAAGCCGCGGTCGGTGCGGAACTGCCACTCGAGGTTCGTGGCGTCGCCCAGGTACAGCGACACCGCGGGGCCTTGGTTGTGCTTCCACATGCGCGGGTTCTTCGCGAGCTCGGTCGCGGGCTCCGACACGCCGGTCAGCGTGACCGTCGTGTCGACGGGCGCCGAGACGGCGGTCGTGAGGTTCGCGAAGATCGCGAGGAAGTTGTTGTTGTCGACCGAGGTCACGCCGGTCGCTTCCAGGCGAAGGCCGCCGAGCTCGGGCAGCGCGATCGAGCCGAGGCCGCCGGAGAGCTGCGGCAGCACGAGGCCGAGGATCTGCGGGAACGTGTTCGCGAGCGCTTCGGGCGTCTCGCGCACCGCCTCGGAGTTCTTGACGCTGACGTTCGTGAACGCGTCTTCGACGGCGCCGATCACCGGCGTCAGCTCGCCCATCGCGGGCAGAAGGCCGATCGGCAGGTGCACGTCGCTGACGAGCGTGAACACGCGCGTGTACTGGTCGTCGATCGATGCGAAGAAGTCGATCTCCATCTTCGGGAACGTGATGTCGAGGAGCGGCTCGACGAGCGTCTGACCACCGGAGCCGTCGGGCATGAAGGTGTTCTTGCCGAGGATGATGATCGGCTGCTCTTGCGGACGCAGACCGATCGCCATCGGCGCGCTGCCATCGACGAGGTCGCCGAGCGAGCGAGAGAGCAGTGACAGCGTGTCGGTGTTCAGCTGCTCGACGGTGCCGTTGCCGATCGTGAGGCACAAGAAGCCGCCGTCGTAGCCCGCGTACGCGAACTGCTCGAGCTGGGTCTTGTGCAGACCGATGCCGATGTCGAACGGCGTGTTCGATCCGTCGTCGGTGCGCACGTTGCCCTGGAAGAGCGGCAGCTCCGCGATGTCGATGTACGCGGGCTCGGTGCCGCGCGGACCGCAGCGATCGCGATCTGCGCCGGCCGGCTGCATGCCACCGAGCATGCCGAGCGAGAGGCCATTGGCGTTGGTCTTCGCGTAGCCGCCGAGCACCTCGTAGATGTCGATCGCGCCCGTCGTACCGGGCGAGAAGCTCGACAGCACCGCGCCACCCACCATGCGGCCGATGAGCCCCGTCTCCTGGAGGCAACGCGCGTTCGCGCCGGTGCCGACCATGCACGTGCCGCTGGTGCACGCGGTGGCGAACGGGCTGTTGCACGTGGCGACGTTGCCGCCATCGCAGCTCGCGCAGGTCGCTTCGTTGATCGTGTCGTTCAGCGTGCCGTTGATCTGCGAGATCAACGTGTTCTTCACGAGACCGATGCCCAGGCCCGCGAGCGTGCACGTACCGCCGCCGCTGACGGTGATGTCACCATCGTCGAGCTGCGTCAGCGCCGTGTTCGCGGCGCTGATGCGCGTGGTGCCCGTCGTCGGATCTTGGCTGAACTGGATGTCCATATCGATCTTGATGTCGGGCGGCGTGTTGTCGCCCATCGTGTTGAGACCGATCTGACAGTTCACCGTGGTGGGGAAGCCGAGGATCTCGACGGTCGCCTTGATCGGAAGGTTCATCAGCGTCTTCACGCGGGCGCGCACGGTCACGTGCATCGACGTGTTGCCGTCGGGGATGAGCTCGAGGCGAGGCGCCTCGTTGCCGACGCGATTGAGATCGATCTCGAGGGGACCGCACGTCGCGGAGGGCTGTCCGCCCACGCAACAGATCTCGGTGTCACCGCCGCACGACGCGGGGATGTTGAAGTTGATCTTTCCGTTCATCGAGTCGCCGACGAGCGGGCCGATCACGCCGGCGGGATCCGCCGTGATCTTGCCGAGGCCGGTCGGCGTGATGCGCACCTGCACCGCTTCTGCGGTTCGCTTCTCCGACGGGAACCCGCCGGGAATCGGCTGCATGCCGCACGAGTCGCAACCGCCACCGCAGCCGCCAAAGGCGATCAGCGCAGCGACGATCAGGACAAACGAGTCCACTCGGATCTTCTTCATAGAACCCTCGCTTGGGGTGTCGCTCGACACGCCCCTTCGGGTCAAGTGTCGAGTACGCGACGGGTGATCCGCTGTGGCACGCCTTACGCGCGCTGCGTCATCTCAGCCAGGAAACGGTGAGACTCAGTCGATCTCGCCGCCGACGATGACGTAGCCCTCGCGAGGACCGACGTCGACGCCAGACACCGACACGCCGCCAAACGACGGCAGCGGCACCGCACCGACAGCGCCCGAGCCGAGCGCCACGATGCGACCGATGCCAAACGACGAGACCGCCTCGAACTGCGCGTTCGACAGCTGGTTCGCGCCATCGACGTTCTCGTCGAGGATGTCGATGTACACGTCGGGCGAGCCCACGTCGAGGCGCAGCGCGCCGCTGACCCCCGGGACGACCTTGATCTTCATCTGCGCATTGATCGCGACCTGCGTCGTGATCGACGGGCCGTTCTTGAACGTGCCGAGCAAGTCGCCGATGGTGAGGCGCAGCTCGCCACCGTGTGGGCCGCTCGCATCGACGAACGGCGGGACCTTCGCGCTCATCTCGACGCGATCGAAGAGCCTGCCGACCTCGCCGTACGAGCCGTTCGCGAGATCGATGCCGACGTCCATCCCCTTGGCCGCCCAGAACGAGCCGAGCAGCTGGTTCGCGGCGTCGTCCGCGACGGCGAGCTCGAACGCGCGCGTGAGATCCATCGTGGGGACCTGGTTCGTGACGTAGACAAAGCCGGGCGACGACGAATCACCACGCGCGCGCAGCTCGGTGTCGAGCTCCACGATCACGCCGGGGATATCGCTCTGGATGCGAGCTGGCTTGACCTTCACGTCGACCATCGTGCCGAGCACATTGATGGTCTTGGTCTCGTTGAGTCCATCGAGCGCCGTGTTCACGTACGGCACCGCGAAGCGCTCGGCGACGAACGCGAGGATCGGGCCGATCGCGGTGTCGAGGTGCAGGATGTTGACGACCGCACCGGGGATGCCGCCGAGCTCCACGTTGAAGCCCGTGATCTTCACGTCCTCGTCGTCGAGGTGGACCTCGAACTTGGTGCCGTTCACGCCGAGCTTCAACATGCCGGTGATGCGGATCTTCGTCGCGCCGATCGAGATCGGGCGGCCGCCATCGACACACGCGGCCGCGTACGACAGCGCCATGTTGACGACGGGACGATCGAGGACCGCGTCGAGATAGATGCCGCCGCGCTGCGGCGCGAGCGTGATCTTCGACGACGACGCCATCGAGATGCCGGTGATCGAGCCCGATGCGTAGAGGCAATCGGGGCCGTTGGGTGCGCCGACGTTGAACACCGGGTTGAGCGGCTGCACGGTCTGCATGAGACCCGGGCCGGTCATGAAGCCCGTGAGTCCGCGACCGATCGCATCGAACGCTTGCGCGGTGAGCGCGGCGCTGATCGATTGCGGCACGGCTTGCGCGATCGGCTCCATCGGACCCGTCACCACCGCGCGCGTCTCTTTGCCTGTGTTGCCTTGCGCGTCCTTGCCGACCGCGTGCAGCAGAAACGTTCCGGGCTCGACGGGGACGTCGACCTCGAACGTGCCGTCGGCGAGCAGCGCGGCCTCCACGCCGTTGACCTGCACGGACGTCACGCCATGGTCGTCGAACGCGGTGCCCTTCACGGTGATCTTCGAGACATCACCCGCGAACGTTCCGCGTGCCGGTGTCACGATCTTGATGCGCGGCGCGTACGGATCGATCGCCGGGGCGTCGGGGTCATACGCCTCGTTGGTGCACGCGATCAGCGACGAGCCGAGCGTGGCGACGAGGGCGAAGGTGGCGAGCGTGGTGCGCATGTCGAGGCTCCCGTGGGTCCCGACAGCTCGAGCAAGAAGGAGGCCACGGCGTCGTGCCACTCGTGCTGTGCAGGAGCGGCCGGGATCACGACGCGTCCACTCTCGCGGTCCTGCCACGAGATGCGCGTGCTCTTGCCGTCACGCGAGGACAGCGTGAGCGCGCGACCTTCGGGCAGTGAATACGTCACGAGCACCACGACCATCGGCCGGGTGCCGCCGGGATCGACGCCGATCTTGGCTTGCGCGCTGGCCGGTGCGAGCGGTTTTCCGTCGAGCGAGAGCGAGAGCGGCGCCATCGCGCGCGTCGTCAGCTCCGCCTTGAGCGCGGCGAGCCCGAGGTTCTTGGGAGCGCCGGAGACGCGCGCGAGGATGGTGTCCGTCTCCTTGCCCGTAGCCGGCTGAAAGCCAACGAGCAACGCCACTTCGCAGCGCTCCACTTGGAGGACAATCGTGCGCACTTCGGGGAGGCGGTGCCCCCAGGCGGGTTGGCCTGCCAGGCAGATGGCAACTGCAGTTGCCGGAAGCAAACGCGTCATGCCACGTGGCTTCACCGCGACACCTCCGGCAACTTCGCAAACTGCGCGCGGACGTCGGGGCGCGCGGGCGACGGTCGCACGGAGCGAGGGAGCGGCCGCGACGGAGCGGTCCATCCGTTTCCGTCGGCGTCGATCCAGATCGGATTCGTGATCGCGTACGGCGTCGCGGGGTGCTGCGTGATCGGCCGCAGGTTGCTCGCGATCGGCAGCGACGACAGATCGAGTCCTGCGGACAGCGCGGTGATGATCACCGTGGCGTCGAGCGGCGGGAACTCCACCGGCGTGCTCACGGGGAACATGTTCTGCGTGCCCGTCGCTTCCGCGACGACCCACGTATCGCGCGGAGCGGGAACGCGAACCACGGCCTCGAAGTCCGTGCCTTGCGCTGCGGGGATCGCGAGGTCACCGCCGGGAACGAGCGCGCCGCCGGACGTGTACACCTTGAGGCGATCCACCTTCGCCCACGACGGTGCGCGCACGCGAATGCGAACGTCGAGACCACCACCGCTCGCGCGCGCGGTGTCTCCGATCATGTCGCCCGCGTCCGTCGTCATCTCGATGAACGGGGCGTTGGTGGTGATCGCGCGATGCGCGTGGATCGCGTCGATGACGTTGTCGCGCGAGAAGCCGCCCGGCGTGTCCTTGCCTTCGCCGACGTAGAGCAGCGTGCGCGCGTAGCCGGGCTCGTCCCCGAGCAAGCCGTGCGTGTCGCTCGTGCCCATGCCCGTCGCCTTGTGTCCGCGATCGAGCATCGTGAACCATGTCTCGACGATGCCAGCAAACTTGGGTCGCCCGTCCGCACCGACGACGACCTGTCCCGGCACAGGCTGTGGATCGGGATGTGGCCCCGGCGGCAACGGCGAGGGCGCGACGAAGTCGTGAACGTTCTCGGTCTTCTTGCCCGTGAGCAGCTCGATCGCGTCGAAGTCGTAGCTGAACTTGTCCGCTTCGAACTCGTCGCCGTAGGGCGCGAACACGCCGAGGATGCCGGCCGGCGTGTACGGCTCGGCCGTCGCGGGATCGATGAAGAACGACGCGAAGTAGCCGAGTACCGTCTGGCGTGGATGGTTGACCTGCACGACGCCCTTCGCGGGATCCACGGCGAGCGCGCGGAGCTGATCGAACAGCTTCTGCGGCGGTTGGTTCGCCCACACGAACTCGCCACCGCGCGTGCTTCCGGGATCGATCTTCAACGGGTAGCCGTTGAAGTGGCCCATCTCGAACGTGGTGAGCTCTACGCCGGGAATGCCGAGTAGCCACGGATCGAGTCCCGATGCCGCGATCACCGGCGCGTAGTCGGTGATGTAGTTGTGATCGGTCGCCACCGCGACCTCGAGGCCCTCCGCGGCGCAGCTGATCACGCGCGTCTCGATCGGCACGCCGGAGTCCGTCGACGGGCGGCTGTGGATGTGAAAGTCACCCGCGACCCAGCCGGGCGTGGTGTATGCGGGCTCGAGCCGCAGCTGCTCGGCGGTGAACTGTCCCGCGGTGAGCGTGACCTGCTTGGTCGTGATCTCGTACTCCGGCCCGCGCGTCACGACGAGCTCGTACGTGCCCGGCCGCACCTGCGCGGTGAGCTTGCCGTCCTTGGTCCAGTACGCGCGCTCGATGTACCGCGTGCCACCGTCGAACGCGGTGATGCGCCGGCCCTCGCCTTTCTGGAACGAGTACAGAAAGGCGCGCGGGTCCTTGCCCTGATCGGATGGGGCGAAGTTTCCGACGAGCTGGATCTTGGACGGCGCGGCGCGGCCTTGCTCGTCGAGCACGGAGACGATCAGCGTCGCTGGTGGATCCATGGTGATGAACACGCCCGTCTTCTCGTTCGCCTTCACGACGAGCGGCCGCGCGGCCGGCACCGTGCGTTCGTCTGCGATGACTTGATAGCTGTACGTGCCCGCGGGGAGACGCGCGACAAAGCCGCCCTGCGCGTCCGTCTCGATCTGATTGACCACGCCGCCTTTGCCGTCGAGCACGATGATGCTCGCGCGCGCGACGGGCGCCGACGTGAGCGCGTCGACCACCGAGCCACCGAACGTTCCTAGCGGCACGCCGCGCATCTCGTAGATCGTCTCCGCGACCGACGCGACGTCGCCTCTCCCGACGACGAAGTAGCTCGTGAACGAGAACTGCTCGCCCGCGCCGAGCTGCGCCGGTGGGTTGGCCATGAACACGCCGGCGACGCCCGCGTACGTGAACGGGATCACCATCGAGTACGGCGTGAGATCCTGCATCGGATAGCCGCTCGCGTACGTCGACACGTAGTTCGACGGTGCGTTTGGAATCGCGAGTCCGTACGAGACGCCGTCACCCTTCGTCGCGAGAAAATCGACCGCCATGCCCGGGAACGCGGGAAACCCACCCGCGAGCGGATACGTGTCCTCGATCGCGAACTGCACGTTGAAGCCGGCCACGCCGGGCGCGAACAGCTCTTGCTCGCCACCGAACAGCGGCAGCTGCCCCATCGGCACGCTCAGACGGATCGGCAGGTTTGGAACGAATCCGCCGAGGAGGTCGTCGAGCTGCGTCGGGTTCAAGTACGGGAACGGATGCACGCCGCCGTTGGGCGCCTTGTTCGTGACGATCGATTCGATCTCGACGTACCTCTTGCCAGGCGACAGGCGATAGATGTTTCGCAGCTCGAGGTTCGCGGGGAACACGAGGCCGGTGTTGAGCAGCGAGACCATCTGCAAGAGATCGCCGCCCGTGCCGATGACCATCACCTCGGCAGGCCGACCATCGCTGCCATCCGCGAGCTGCGCGCCGCTCGCCTTGTCTGCCTCCGTCGGACAGTTGCCGGTCGCGCGCACCGGAATGCAGACGTTGGTCGGGTTGATCACCGAGAACAGAAAGCCCGGCAGCAGCTCCGCGAGCTGGTCGTTGCCGTTGCCGCGCTCGGCGCCGACGCGCACGAGATCCGCATCGACGAGCGAACCGCCGTACGTGGTGTTCACGCGGCCGTACGTGGACACCTTGCCCGGCTCGTTCGTCACGCCGGTGTCCGCGATCACGAGCCGGATCTGATCGTTCTCGAGGAGAAAGTCGCCGATGCGCCCCACCGCGTGCGGTCCGCCGATCACGTCGTCGAGCGCGCCGATGCGCTGCGCGCGCGCCGCGGGTGACGAATCACCGCACGCCGCGGCGAGCGCAGCGACCAGTGCCGCAACGCCCGCGCGCTTCACAGCGAGAGCTCCGCCGCGAGCTGCGCACGGTTGTTGGCGAGATCGCGCTCGCCCTGCTCCGCCGCGTACGTCAGCTGGAGCTGCAGGCGAAGTCGCAACGACGGGACCGACACCACGGCGCGCACGCTGTGCTCCATCACGAGATCCGTGACGATCAAGCTCGACGGATCGAGGATGCCGAAGCGATAGCCGACCCCGATCGGCGTCGCGCCGGGCACGGTGAACGAGAGCATCGCGTGTGCACCATACGCGTTACGGACGGGGCCGCCCGTCGTCGGAAACTGCGTGCGCTGCACGATGCCTCCGGCGCCGATCGCGACTGGCCCGAGCGCGACGCGCGCGCCCGCGGATCCCTGGAAGTCATCCTCGTCGCGTTGCAGCGGCAGCGCGCCCTCGGTGCGCCGATTCCAGCGTCCACTCGCGACGAGCCACGTGCGATTCGGCAGCCGCGCGAGCACGCTCGCCGACACCGCGGGCACGTCGTTGTCGTTGTCACTCGCGAACTCGTCGGCGCCGTTCTGCAGCGCGAGCTCGAAGCCGATCCTCGCGCCGCTCTCGGGCTGCGGTGGCTCGAGCCGGATCGCGGCGCCGAGCGATCGGCCAGGCGGCAGCCCGGGCGTCTGGAAGCCCTCCGTCGCCCGCACACCGCGACTCTCGATCGGACGATCGACAAACTCGCGCTGCGTGTCGTCCTCGAGATCCGGATCGAACAGCGTGCGGAAGTAGCCCGCGCGAAGCGTGATGCTGCCGGACACGAGGACATCGGCGTACGCGTCGCGAAGTCCGACGCGCAGCCTGCCGTCGGGGATGTTCACCTGCGTGCGCTCGTCGACAGCGCCGTCGATCGACAGCCGGTAGCTCACGCGCTTTCCCACGATCGCGCCGTGCACGCCGAAGCGCGCGTTCTGGAGCTCGAAGCCGTCATCGCGTCCGACGAACGCGACGAACGGATCGTTCTGCACGACGCGGTACTGCAGGCGCAGAAAGCCGAACGGCTCGATCGTGAACTTCGGCGCGGCATCGGGCGCGGACGCGCTCGGCGCGTCCACCGACGGTGGCGTCGCCGTGGTCTTTGGCCCCGGCGCAGGAGCATCGGTCGCCGGCGGATCGCCCGGAAGCTCGATCCCTTCGTCGTCTTGCGCGAGCGCGGAGGCGGGCACGATCGCGATCAGAGGAACGAGCGCGATCCGCAGCAGCGCGTGTGCCTTCACGCGCGCATCGTAACGCAGCTCGTGCGAGCGAACCGTGTGCGGATCCATGTATGCAATGCGTCACGCGTGCGGCGCGATGCGCACGAGCTCGTCACCGAGCGCGGCACCCTCGCCGTGATCCGTGACGCGATCGCGGATCAGCGCGTTCGCGCACTGGCCGAGCTTGTAGCGACCGCCCTTGGGCACGATCGCCACGTCGCGTCGCTGCTTGTCGTCGTGCAGCACGCGCACCTCGATCGATCCGATCGCCGACTCGAGCCGCGCGAGCGCGCCATGCTCGACTCCGTTCGCAGCGTCGGGGTGCACCGTGACCTCGAGCGGACCGTGCAGTGGACGCACCCACTGCGAGGCCTGCGCGCGATCCGTGGACAGCGACATCAAGAACAGCGGCAGCTCCGGCGTGGGCACCGCGGGTGCGGAGGCCGGCGCTGTCAGGAGGTTCACGCGTCCCGACGGCGTGGCGAACGTGCGCCCCTCGAACGCGATCGCACCCACGAGCGGATGCGTGGTGGGGCCCTGCTCTTCGAGCTGCTCGAGCGTGATGCCGCGCTCTTCCATGGGCGCGAGCACGCGACGCTTCCACGCGCGCGCATCTCCCGCGATCGCCTCTCCGAGGCCGACGCGCGCGGCGAGCATCTGCACGATCTCCAGGTCCGAACGAACGCTCTCGTGCCGGGGCACCACGGGACGCGACACGCCGATGACGTGATGTCCGTACGAGCCGATCACGTCGTCGTCCTCGAGCAGCGTCGTCGTCGGAAGCACCACGTGCGCGCGCTCGGCGGTGTCCGTGAGCACGTGATCCACCACCACGACGAGCTCGCGCGTCTCGAGCGCACGCGCCGTGGTCGCCGAGTCGGGCAGCATCACCACGGGATTGCCGGCGGTGATCCACACCGCGCGGATCGGCGGATCCGTTGCTTCGAGGATGCCGCGGCCGAGCTGGATCTCCGAGATCGTGCGCGGCGCGGTGCCCTTCACGAACGACGTGTCGAACGGACGCCGGCGCTTGGCCTCGAACGAGACACCGCCGCCGGCGATACCGATGTTGCCGGTGATCGCGCCGAGCGCGTCGAGCGCGCGCACGATGCCCGCGCCGTTGTTGCGGCGGCCCATGCCCCAGCCGACGAGGATCGTCGTGGGTCCGTCGTGCAGTCGACGCGCGATCTCGACCGCGGTGTCCTCGTCGACGTCCGCCTCGGAGCACCACGCCGCGAGCGGCTCGCGCATGACGAGCGCGCGAAACTCGTCGAGGTGATCGCACCACGAGCGCGCGTCCTCGTGCATCCATCCGCGCTCGATCACCACGCGCGCCACCGCCATCGCGAGCGCGAAGTCGCCGCCGGGCCGCGGCTGCACGTAGCGATCGCACAAGTCGACGGTGCGGTGATGCACCGGATCGACGAGCATCACGCCCGCGCCGCGCGCGCGTGCCGCCTTGAGCGCGGGCAACGCGTGGGTCCACGACACGTAGATGTTGCGGCCCCACACGATGATCTGCTTCGCGTTGGCGAGGTCCTGGGGCGCGCTCGCCTCGTAGTCGCCGAAGTCTTCGATCTGCGCCCACTCTCCTGCGCCGCTACAGATGTCGCCGCGTCGATCCGTCACCGGACCGAACAGCTCGAAGAAGTAGCTCGTCACGCTCTTCACGATTCCCATGCCGCCCGCCGAGCGATAGTGAAAGATCGCCGCCGGGCCCGACTCCTCGCGGATCGCGACGAGCTTCTCGGCGATGAAGTCGAGCGCCTCGTCCCACGTCACGGGCACGAGCACTCCGTCCTTGCGCAGGAGCGGCGAGGTCAGCCGCTCGGGCGAGTAGTGCCGATCGAGGTACTGGCTCGTGCGCCGGCACAGAAAGCCCTGCGTGACCGGATGGTCCTTGTCGCCTTGCAGCTTCGTGATGCGTCCGTCCTCGACGGTCGCCACGATCGAGCACGCGTCCGGGCAGTCCCGATTGCACATCGTCTTGCGAAGCTCGATCGCCACGCGCACATCCTAGCGCTTGCTCGATGCGCGCGCAGGCTAGCGCTTCGGCGCGCGCGCAGGACCCGCGATCTTCGTGACCTGATCGCGCACCTTCTGGGTCGCCAGCTGCGAGCCGTCACACAGGTGCGCCCACAGCCGCGAGTCCTGCTCGGTCGTGACGAACAGAAACCGCACCTTGCCGAGACCTTTGAAGCCGCAGGAGCTCGCATCGGTGAACACGTACATGCGCTTCGTCACGCTGCCCTTCCACACGCCCTTCACCTCCACCGTGAAGCGTGCGCTGTGCTTCTCGTGCGGGACCTCCGCCACGATCTCGCCCCAGAACACCGCATCTGCGTGCGCGATCCCCGACGCGAGGGTCCCGCCGCAGTCGCACGCGTGCGCCACGCGCCAGGAACCGAGCACCAGCGCCGCTACCGCTACCATCGCGATCATCGCCTTGGTCATCATCGTTGGAGCTGCAACGCCGGTTCAGCCCCGACGATCTGTCGCGATACACACACCTTACAAATGAACGGCGAGCGCGGCGCGGTCCATCTCGATGCCGTAACGCGCGAGCGGCCTCGCGATCGTGACCTCCACCGCCTTCTTCAGCGCTGCGCGTCCGACGGCGTCGTGTCCCCCGAGTCCCGTGACCGCGCCGCCGTCATCCTCCTGCCACAGCGGCGCGTACACGCCGATCGTGTCGACGCAGATCCGCGCGAGCTGCGCGCGCTCCTGATCGGTGAGCTCGCCCTCCGCCCACTCGAGGAACCAGAAGCCGAGCCGCGCATGCGGACCTTCATCGGCCAACAGCCGCTCGAGCACGGCCCGAACGAGGGGCTCGCCCGCGAGCGCCTTCGAGCGCGCCATCGCCGGAACGCTGAGTGACTCGCTCACGCACGAGGTGACGACCGCGATCTCCGCTGCGCGCATGAGCGGCCGCGCGCCGGGTGTGGTGACGGGCGCGATCTTCGCGAGGTCGAACGCGAGCGGCATCGCGCCGCCGAGCTCCATCGTGAGCCGCGAGCTGAGCTCGACGTGAAACAGCTCGTCGACCACGATGTCGGCGCTCATCGCGATCAAGTCGACCGGCGCATTGCACTGGAGCAGCGCTGTCGTCAGCGCGCTGAACGCCGCGGCGCTCGCGTACTCGGTGAAGACGCCGTTGCTCCAGATGCGCCGCGCTTCGACGGCGTAGCCGGCCGGGTACTGCGCGAGCGGCAACGTTCCCCACGGCAGGTCGTCGATGCCGGGACGGCGTGCATGCAAGCGCTTCTCGGTGGCGCCGCCGCGCCAGGACAGTTCGAAGTTCATCGGTGTGCTCCTTCACTCGTGCAAGACGAGCGAGTCGGCGAGGTGTTAACGACCGTTCGTCACCGCCGAGCGCACGATGACGTGCACCACGCGCTCGCCGGTCGTGCACGCGCGCGAACCGGAGGTGCCCTTGTGCGTCACGTTTCCGCACGCGGGCGATCCGCTTCGCAGAACGAGCGGATCGATGACGAGCTCGTGCTCGGGTTCGACGACGGGTTCGTCGACAGGCGCAGGCGATGCCGACCACGACACGGCCATCGCCGTCGACGCCGTGCCGACGAGCGCCACCGCGAACAGCTTCTTCATCGGAGCCCGCGTCGCGATTCTGGATGCCTTCACGAGAACCTCCTGGCAGTAGGTGATGCCAAGAACGAGCCTAGGCGAGCACCGCGCGCGTCGGTGTAAGGCCGTCGTAAGGTGAGCCGTCAGGACCTCGTCGCGAGCGCGACGTCGTCGGAGTCGTCCGCCAGCTTCGCGAGCCTCGTCGTCAGCGACGTGACCCGCGCTTGCGCCGCGCGCACGGTGACCCCCGCTTGTACGAGACGCTGCACGCGCTCGTTCCACTCGGCGTCGGCTTGCTCGACGGTGCACGTCGCCGCTTTGCTACTGGTGTTGCCGCACGCGGGCGCGCCGTTCGCGAGCGTCCGCGGCTGCGCGGTGAGGTCCGCGGCCGCGACCTTCTCGGCGTCGATCGCGGCGACGAGCTCCTTCTTCGCCGAGCGCAGCGCGCGCTTGGTGTCCGTGATCGCGGATCCGTAGCGCTCGCCTTTGGCGACGGTGTTGCCCGGCGCGGGCGCACCATTCGGGAGTGTGCGCGGCGCGGCGGTGGCGGTCGAGGCGGTCATCGCGATCGCGACCGCGAGCAGCTTCTGCATCGGCTTCTTCATCGTCATCGTCATCCTCCGTATGCGGGTGAAGACGACGAGAGACGCGCACCGTTAACAGCGCACGAAAAGAAACTACAGGCGGTAGTGCAGCTGCGTGAGCGCGTAGGCGCCCGAGGGGCCACCGCTCCCGAACCGGAACATCTCGAAGCGCGTGTTGAGCTGCAGCTCCAGGTGCGACGTCAGCGTGTAGCGAACGTTGATGTCGCCGCACTCGCGGTCGAGCTCGCTGATCCGGATGTTGGTGTTGAAGTAGCCGAGGCCGAGATCGACCTGCAGGAAGTCGGTCAGTGACAGCGTGCCGACGAGGTTCGCGATGATCTGGTTCGGCGCGCCGCCGACGGGGTTCGTGCGTGTCACGTCGATCTGGTGGTTCAGGAACTGGAGCTCGGCCTGGAGCAGCAGGTTCGCGTCGGGTACGTAGAGCTTCGCCGTGGCCGTGTAGCGGAACTTCTTGTCGTCGTCGCTCCGCGTGATCATCGCGCCCGCGCCGACCTGGACCTTCTCGGTCACGCGATACTCCGCGTACGCCGCGCCGCCCGAGTCGTGCACGACGGGGCTGATCAGCGGATCCTCGATGAAGCCCGTCGCGTGCGCTTCGAACTTCGGATCGATATACGCCACGTGCAGTCCGTACGTGTCGCCGAAGAGCGGAACGCCGCCGAAGCGCCGCGTGTACAGCGAGTGCTCGATGAAGCGCAGACCGAACACGGGCAAGAACCGACCCGCGCGTGCGTACACGCCGGTCCCTTCGTCGGCCTTCTGCTGCCACATCACGTAGTGCTCGCGCGCCCACACGGTCGTCGCCGCGCGGTTGCCAAACTGCGTGGGACGCTGGCCGACGTTCGTGTGGATCGAGACGCCGCCGAACTTCGCGGTCGCGTACAGCTCGATCTGCATCGGGAACGCGGCGAGGGCCTTCTCGGGTGTCTGGAGGTAGCCCGCCGAGCCACGCAGATCACCGCCCAGGTGCAGCCACTCCGGCGTGCCCAGCGCGTTGTAGAAGAACTCCGGCGCCGTTCCGAACTGCGACATCGACTCGGCGGCTGCGAGCCCGTTCTCGTTGAGCAGATTTCCGCCGGCCGGCGAGAGGTGGCAGCCGGTGCACGTTTGATCGTGGCTCAGCTGGTACTGCGGATACGCGGTGGCCGTTCCGCCCACGAGGGCGAGCACGACCAGCGACGCGAGCACGACAAGCGAGGCGCGCATCACGGCTCCTCGCAGGACGGGATGCGAGCATCGGGGCACGTGCCTTCGGCGCCGCCCTCGATCCAGTTGAAGATCAGCTCGATGTCGCGATTGGCGAGCGGCTGGTCGTACGGCATGCGCGGCGCTTGGTTGTCGCCGCCCGGCGAGACGAGCACCTGATAGAGGAGCGACTCGTTCGGCTCGCCGCGCACGACGAGGCCGTCGTAGACGTCGAGCGTGATGCGAGTCTCCTCGATGGTGTCGAACGCGTAGTCGTCGACGCGGCGAAACGACGAGTGGCACTGCGCGTTGCCGCAGTTCGGCGCGAGGACCGCTGCAGTGATGTACTCGAGCGTCTGCGGACGATCGTCGTCATCCACTCCGCACGCCGCGAGCACGACGCCCGCCGCGACGACTAGTAGGCGATACATGCGCGGACGTTACCGCAGCACGCGGCCGATTGCGCAGGTGCAGCCGTGCTAGCGAGTGGAGCGAGCGCGCGCACGACGCATCGACGATCCCGAACCACTCGCGCGAGCGATCCGCGGTGCGATGCGAGCGGTGGGACGACGCGTGCGGCGACCGATGCGCGTCACCTCGGGCGGCTCCATGCGGTACGCCATGGCCTCGCGCATCTCGGTGCGGAGCACGAGGCGAACGCCGTCGTAGCTCTCCCCGATGGCGCACGCCTTGTTCGCCGACATGCCAGCCGCGAGCGCGATGCGGCACACGATGTTCTGCGAGATGCGACGCGAGTTGCGGCGCCACGCGACCCAGAAGCCGCCGGCAGGATGGAGGCGACCCACGATGTCCGTGAAGCGGCGCTCCAGCTCCTCGAGCGAGTCGACGAACATGACGACGACATCGATCAGGGGGAACCGCAGATCGTGGCTGACGGTCAGGTCGTCACCCCGCGTTAAACTGCGTTCGAACGACCCCGGCGCGTTGAGAAGGCAGACCTTTTGTCCTGCCTTGATCCCCAGCTTCTTCGGCAGTGGATTTCCCGGGTACCCAGCCATGGCCAACGGATAATGCAGCCGCCGCAGAATAGGTCAAACAGGATGACCAGAACATCTTTCAATCCGTTGGAATTACTGGATTCCAACGTGATCCACCCGCTCCCGTGATTTCGTGAGGTGTGAAACGATTTCGCGAGCGGATCCGTCCGTTTTCGGCCCCTTCTGGAATACCCGGATCGACCCTCGTCCACCGCCTTGACTTTCCGGGTCGCGTCCCGTCAATGGGGGCATCACCGCATGCCGCACGGGCTCCTATTGATCAATCTCGGGACGCCCGACGAGCCAACGGCTCCCGCCGTCCGACGCTACCTCCGCGAGTTTCTCGGCGACCCTCGGGTCCTCGATATGAACGGTGTGGGGCGCAAGCTCCTCCTCGAGCTCGTCATCCTGCCGACGAGACCCGCCAAGAGCGCGGCCGCGTACAAGACGATCTGGGATCCCCAGCGCGGCTCGCCCCTGCTCTATCACTCGCAGGATCTCGCCGCAGGTGTCGCGCAGACGCTCGGCGGCGAGTGGGTCGTGGAGCTCGCCATGCGCTACGGCTCGCCGTCGATCGCCGATGGTCTCACCAAGCTGGTCGCCGCGAGCTGCGAGCGCGTCGTCGTCTTGCCGCTGTTCCCGCAGTACGCGTCGTCGTCGACCGGCACCGCGGTCGCGCGCGTGATGGAGCTCGCCCAGAAGGCGTGGACCGTTCCACCGCTCGATTTTGTCCCCGCGTTCTTCGACGACGCGGGCTTCCTCGACGCGTTCGCAAAGGTCGGCGCGCCGGTGCTCGCCTCCGCGAAGCCCGACCACGTGCTGTTCTCGTTTCACGGCTTGCCGGTCCGGCAGATCACGAAGACGGATCCGAAAGCCGGGACGCCCGGCGCGCACTGCTTCGCGAAGGACACGTGTTGCGACACGCTCGCGAACCCCAACTGCTATCGAGCGCAGAGCTACGCGACCGCGCGCGCGATCGCAGCGCGCATCGATCTGCCCGCTGACAAGTACACGGTCTGCTTCCAATCGCGGCTCGGAAAGACGCCATGGATCCAGCCGTACACCGACGTCGTCCTCGACGAGCTCGCGAAGAAGGGCGTCAAGCGCCTGGCCGTGTTCTGCCCCGCGTTCGTCGCCGATTGCCTCGAGACCGTCGAGGAGATCGGTGTGCGCGCCGTGGAGCAATGGAAGGCGGCCGGCGGTGAGGAGCTCGTGCTCGTACCGTCGCTCAACGCGACGCCCGCGTGGGTCCAGGCGGTCGCCGCGATCGCAGAACGTCACGCCGCCCGCAAGCCGGGTCTATCGGTGATCCCATGAACCCACTGCCCGACGTCTATGGCGATCTGCTGATCGTCCGCGCGCCCGTCCCTGCCACGCTCAACAAGGCCGGCGCGAACTACAAGAGCGAGGTCGCGCACCTCGAGTACTCGCCGCGCCGCGCGTTCGACGAGTGGCTCACCATCTGCGAGGCGATCGTCGCCTGCGGCGGTGATGCGCTGTATCAGTTCGAGAGCGCCGACGATCCATTCCTCGATCACGCCGCGCTCGAGGTCGACGGCGACGGCAACATCCACCCCGCGGGCTCGTCCGAGGTGATCGAATCGATCGACAACATCATGACCGGTCGCGTGTTCGCCGCGAACGGCCCGTGGGTGACGGTCCACGAGGGATCCGAGCTGCGCGCGCTGATGCCGAACATGCTCGCGCACCGCCGCGACGAGGTCGCGTACTACGTGGATCTCCTCGGCGTGATCGCGCACGAGAGCGAGCTTCGCTTCGCGTACACGGAGAATCCTCATCGCTGGGAAGGCATGGCGGACATCGCCACCGTCGGTGATCGCGTGGTCCTCACCTACGCGGTGCCCGGTCACTACGATGAAGGGCTCGAGCCCAAGAGCTCGCGCTCGAGCCGCGAGGGCGTCGAGTTCGCCGCGCGCTGGGCCGGCGTTCCCGACGACGCACGCATCTTTGCCGAGCTCGTCTATCCGCACTTTCACGGCGACACCGTCCACTACGGCCTGCGCCCGACGAACGGCCCGCCGATGCTCGCGCACTACGCGAAGGGACTCTGGGGCGACAGCGCGGCGATCATCGCGCGCGAGCTCGGCGCCGAGCGCATCCTTCCGCTCAGCGCCGACGACGCCGTCGAGCAATACGCGGGAAACTCGCGTCAGGTGAAGGGCGGTGTGCTCGTCCCCGACGGTGTCTCCCCGCAATACATCGCCGACATCGAGCGACACGGACTCGTGACTCACCGTGTCCCGCTGTTCGAGCTGTTTGGAAAAGCAGGTGGCGGCCCCGCGTGCGCGACTCTTTATCTGCCCCGAAGTCTCCACCTACCCTGCACCTCACCGTTCCGTTATTCGCAATCACGCGAGCGAGCACGCGCCCGGCGCGAGCGAATTCCAGAGTCGCTGCGCGTAGATCCAGCGTATTTCGCGGGCAAGAAGCGCGGCTGAGCCACCCAGGTCGGCGATCACTTGATGCGGCTTTAAGTTGCCGCAAGAACTGGCATTCACCTGGGGTAGCGGATATCAACGCGTTCAGGAGGGCACGCATCCAATGGCTTTGAATCGCTTGTTCCGACCCACCCTGATGGCCGCGCTGGCCGGTGGACTCGCGGCGACCGCAACCACCGCAACCGCCAACGTCGAGATCGGCGGCACCGCCGGCATTCACGTTTTCAGTACAACGAACGAGCTCGGTGTCCCCGATGTAGACAACGCGACGTCCGAGCGAAACTCCGCCCTCTTCGGCCTCCGGCTGGGCGCCTTCTTCGGCGACATGATCGGTATCGAAGCCGAGGTCGGTGTTGTTCCGAGCGAGTCGCGCAGCCTCGTGTTCGACATCTGGAACGTCACGTACCGCGCACACCTCGTCGCCCAGTTCCGCGCGAAGGATCCGGCGACGAAGCTCGTGCCGTTCGTTCTCGTCGGCGGCGGCGCGTTCAGCGTTGTCGACTCCGCAAACACGGACGTCATCTCGGAAGATACCGACGAAGTTCTCTACGCCGGCATCGGCGCGAAGTATCGCGTCGATAACGGCTGGGGTCTTCGCGCGGACGCTCGCATTCTGTTCCCGCCCTCGTCTGCGGACGAAGGGTTCACGACGGACTTCGAGCTCCTGCTCTCGATCTACAAAGAGTTCGGCCGCAAGAAGGTCGAGAAGATCGTCGAGCCGCCGCAGGACGACGATCCCGATAAGGACGGCGTCGTGGGCGCCGCTGACGCGTGTCCGAACGACCCCGAGGACATGGACGGCTTCCAGGACGAGGACGGCTGCCCCGACCTCGACAACGACGGGGACGGCGGCGCCGACGGCGACGACAAGTGCCCGATGGAGCCCGAGGACAAGGACGGCTTCCAGGACGACGACGGCTGCCC
>JAEYYV010000120.1 GCA_023428295.1 Pseudomonadota bacterium | reverse complement strand
GTCGGCGATCTCGACACGCTGAGCGACGAGGTCGAGGACGCGCTCTCGATCCCGCAGGCGGTCGAGGACGATCGCTCGTCGGGACGCGAGCGGCGCCGCTACGTGCGCACGATCGCCGACGCGCCGACGGAGTCCGAGCGAGCGCAGTCACTCGGGCGCATCGCGATCCGGCGCATGGCGATCGCGCTGCCTGTCGACGTCGAGGAGGGCAACACGCTCGGCGAGGCGACGCGCGCGATCCGCCGCGCCACCCATCGCGACCGCGTCGCCGATCTGTGCATCGATACGCTGTTCCGCTTCGCGCCGTCGTGTGCAGCCGCGAGCCTCATGGTGGTGCGCGGTCAGGTCGCGACGACGTGGAAGGGCTTCGTTCGCGACGGCTCGTCGCCTCCGGAGATCGCGGTGCCGCTCGATCAGCCCGGGCTCATTCCGAAGTCCGTGCATCGCAACGCGACGGTGCGCGCGCCGTCGACGGATCTCGGTCCCATCGATCAGCTGCTGATGGTCTCGCTCGCGCAGAAGTCGGGCGAGATGGTGATCGTTCCGATCTCGATCGCGAAGCAGGTGATGTGCGTGATCGCGATCGTCACCGACTCCGAAGCGCCGATCGCCACCGCGGAGTCCGTGGCGGCGAGCGCGGGTGCGGCGTTCGCACGCCTCATGCGCGACGCGTCCCGGTAGCTTCGGGGTAACCCCGGGGAGGTTTCTCGCGACGTTGCGCCTCGTCAGCGTACACTCTGCGCGTGCGCCGTCTCGGTGAGCACCTGGTTCAAGCCGGGCTGATCAAACGCGAGCAGCTCGCGGAAGCGCTCCGTGCGCAGGTCGTGTGGGGCGCGCGCATCGGGACCAACCTCGTCGAGCTGGGGCACCTCGAGATCGACGATCTCTCGCGCACGCTCGGGCGCCAGCTGAAGATGCCGTCGGCGCTCGCCTCGCACTTCGAGCGAGCGGATCCCGAGTTCCAGAAGAAGCTGCCGAGCGACGTGGCGAAGCATCTGCTCTGCGTTCCGCTCGTGCTCGCGAATCAGTACGCGGTGATCGCGATCGCCAAGCCGCTCTCGACCGTCGAGATGGACGTCATCGCCACGCACCTCGGTGTCGCGCTCGACAAGCTCGTGCCTTCGGTCGCCGCCGAGCTGCGCATCCACTACCAGCTCGAGAAGGTGTACGGCATCCCGCGCGATCAGCGCTTCATCCGCGCCGCGGGGACGCGCAGCGAGGACAGCCAGGTCTTCCAGATCGCACCGCCGGTGGATCCCGCCGTCGAGAAGACGTTTGGCCGCGACGAGGAAGACGAGATCAGCGTCGTCGATGGCATCCCGCAAGCGGTGTCGTCGGTGTCCGGCCACAACATGGCGGGCGACGACGACGATCGTGCAGCGCCCGAGGGTCCCCTGCCCGACGCGCGCACGCCACCGCCGCCGTTCGATCCACTCGATCGCGAGCGGCGCAGCTACTTGAAGACGCTCGCGGACATGCTCGCCGATCGGCCCGACGAGCAGCACTCCGTGGTCGCGCACGTCGAGCACCTCCACGCGAACGCGCGCGCGGGACTCGCCGCCCCCAAGACGCTCGATGCGGCCGCGCAGGCGATCTTTCGCGGCGCCGATCGAGAACAGGTCGCGCAGCGCGTGATCGACGCGATCGACAAGTTCATCCCGGGCGCGCGCGCGGCGATCTTTCTCGTCGTGCGCGGCAACGCCGCCGTCAGCTGGACGAGCTTCTGTCGCGACGGCACGCAGATCCCGCCGATCGCGGTCCCGCTCGATCATCCAGGTCTCGTGCCCGCGGTCATCAAGCGCAAGACGGTCGCGCGCATCCCGTCGGGCGATCTCGGCAACATCGATTACCTGCTGCTCGCCGCGCTCGGTGCGCGCCACGGCGAGCTCGTCTGCGCACCGATCATGATCAACGATCAAGTGATCAGCGTGATCGGGCTCGCGACCGGCACGCGCGGTGTCCTCGACGGCCTGGAGCAGATCACGATGGCCACGGGCGCTGCGTTCGCGCGCCTCATGCGACAGGCCGGCGCGAAAGCCTGAGGGCCATCGGGTTGACGACGCTCGTTCGCTCGGGCACGTTCCGGTCGAGATGAGCGCCACCGCCGAGTCCGAGATCCCCGGGACACAGCGCAAGAAGCACCGGCACGACCTCGGTCACGAAGACCACGGTCCCAAGGTGGCCGAGGGGACCACGAAGGCGATCCAGATCATCCTCGGTCTGTGGATCGCGCTCACGCTGTGCCTCGTCGTGTACGCGCTCGTCGATGGCGTGCGCCCGCAGCCGGCCGACACCGGCGTACCCGCAGACGTCACACCCGCTCAGTAGGGTCGGCGCTCGCCTCGCGTTTTCGAGGCAGTTGGGTCATGGTTCGAGGCTCGGTCCTCGACGACAGCGTCGGGGAGCGTGAGGGGTTAAGCAGTGATTCCGGACGAGGTGAAAGACCAGATCCGTGACAAGGCGGACATCGTCGCTGTCATCGGCCAGCACGTGCAGCTCAAGAAGGCTGGGCGCAACTGGAAGGGTCTGTGCCCGTTTCACGGCGAGAAGACGCCCTCGTTCAACGTCCATCCCGATCGCGGCACGTTCTATTGCTTCGGCTGCCAGAAGAAGGGCGACGTGTTCACGTTCGTGATGGAGATCGAGGGCAAGGGGTTCCTCGAGGCAGCGGAGCAGCTCGCAGCGATGACGGGCGTGGAGCTGCCCAAGTACGAGGAGAATCCCGAGGAGCGCAGGCGGCGCGGCGAGCGCCTCGCGATGCTCGACATCAACAAGATCGCGACCACGTTCTATCGCGAGATGCTCGCGTCGGCGCGCGGCGAGCCGGGGCGCGCGTACCTGGCCAAGCGCGGCGTGTCGACGGAGATCGCGGATCGCTTTCTGCTCGGCTACGCGCCCGCCGAGTGGGGCCTCCTCGCGGATCACTTGAAGGCCAAGCGCGTGGACATGCAGCTCGCGATGGAGCTCGGGCTCGTGCGCGCGCGGACGCAGCAAGGCGGCTACTACGATCTCAACCGCGATCGGCTCGTCTGCCCCGTCGTGATGCCGGGCGGCGAAGTGTGGGGGTTCTCGTCGCGCACGGTCAGCGCGCAGAAGGCGCCCGATGGCAGCGAGCCGCCCAAGTACATCAACAGCCCCGAGAGCCGGCTGTACAAGAAATCGCAGCTCTTGTTCGGCCTCGCTCAAGCGCGCGAGGCGATGCAGACTTCAAAACGCGTCGTCCTGGTCGAAGGTAACTTCGACGTGATCACGCTCCACCAGGCGGGCTTCGGCGAGGTCGTCGCCCCGCTCGGAACCGCGCTGACCGCGGAGCAAGTGAACAAGCTGAAGAAGCTGACCGAGCGGATCGTGCTGCTCTACGACGGGGACAAGGCGGGCTACAAAGCCACGATGCACGCGCTCCAGCTGTGCGTGGAAGCGGACGTCGAGGTGCTCGTGGCGCGGCGGCCGGGAAATGCCGCGTCGCGGGGCGCCGGAACGCTCGGCGAGATCAGCGCCGGCGCGGACCCCGACAGCATGGTGGCGGGCGGTGGTGCGGACCTGTTGCGCGAGTCCATCGATCGGGCGCTCGGCGGCATCGAGTTCTTCGCATTCGACGTGTGGGGACGCGCGCGCAACAACTCGGACGCGCGGGCGCGGGCGCTCGAGGACGCCGGCAAGCTCCTCGCGAAAGTTGCGAACCCGGTCAAACGTGATCTACTCGTCCACACCTTGGCGACCGCGATGGGAGTGGACATCGCCGTGGTCGTGAACGCGATCGGGCGCGCTCACGGGAGTCACGGACACGGACAGAACGGCCCTCGGCAGTTCTCGTCGGGATACCCGAGCTCGCCCAACCACGCGCATTCGGGTCCCGGAGCGGGTCCAGGCCGGTCTGGGTCGTCGGGGAGCGCGGGGCAAAACGACGCGCACGGGGTTGGCGCACGGACCGTGCCACCCATCGACGAGCTAGAGGTGATCTGCCTCCTGGCCGACCACCCTTCGTTGATAGCAACCGCCGAAGCAGACAAGGCTTTTTGGCTCTTGACGGACGCGCGCCTTCGCGACATGTATTCCGCGGCTCGGGATGGACAGCCCCTCCTGGAGCTCGCCCCTGTGCAGTTGCCCAAGCCCACTGCGGAGTACGTGTTGTCCGGCAAATACGCCGAGACCAAGGATCCGCGTGCAGCGCTCGTGAAGATGGTGGATGGACTCGAGCTTCGCTCGTCTGCGCTATCTCGCTCGAACATGGCAAGCGAGATGAAGGACGCGAACCGCCGCGGCGATCAAAAGCGCGCGAGCTTGCTCGCGCAGCTCGCTGTCGCCGAACGAAAGAACGATCGCGACGAAGTCGCGCGACTCAAGGATTTGTTGGCCCAGTCGGGTGCGACGTCTGCAGAAAAGAAGGTCGATTAGTCATGGCCACGAAAGCCCAAGCGAAGAAGCCCGCCGCCGCCCCTGCCAAGGCAAAGAAGCCCGACGCTGCTGGCAAGAAGAAGCCGGAAGCCAAGGATGCGAATGCGAAAGACGCGAAGGACAAGGATCTGAAGAAGGCAGCGATCCCGACGCCCAAGACGGCAGGCAAGCCGGCCAAGGCGGGCGCCGCCAAGCCGGGCCGCGCGCGCGACGAGGATGACGACGACGGCGACGGTGATGGGGATGGTGACGACGAGGATGACGACTTCGCTCCGACGCCCAAGGCCAAGGGTCCGGGCAAGCCGAGCAAGCCGGGCAAGGCCACCGCGAAGTCGGGTCCCACGGAGATCGATCTCGGCGATGACGACGGCGACGGCCTCGGCTTTGTTGGTGGCGACGAGGACGAAGAGGACTTCACGGTCCCGCCGGCCAAGCGTCCGAGCGCGTCGAGCGAAGCGGATGCCGCTGCGATGGAAGCAGAGACTCGCAAGGGCAAGCGCGGTGGCGCGGTGTCCGGCGGCCGCGATGGCAACTCGATGCGCGACAAGCTCATCGAGCTCGGCAAGACCAAGGGCTTCGTCACGTACGACGAGGTCAACGACCACATGCCCGAGGACGTGGTCTCCACGGATCAGATCGATGGCTGGCTGTCCGCGCTCGGCGAGCACGGCATCGAGGTCGTCGATGGTGCGGGTGGACGCCGTCCGGACCTGATCGATCAGCCCAAGGGCGAAGGCCTCGGCATCGAGAAGGAGAAGGAAGAGGGCGAGGTCGACGAGGACGAAGAGTACGCGTACTCGCGCACGAGCGACCCCGTCCGCATGTACCTGCGCAAGATGGGCTCGGTCTCGCTGCTCACCCGCGAGGGCGAGGTCGAGATCGCGAAGCGCATCGAGGACGGCGAGCGCAAGATGCTGCAAGCGGTGCTCAACTCGACGGTCGCCGTCGAGGAGCTGATCGCGATCGGCGAGCGCCTCCGCCACGGCAAGGTCCGCGTGAAGGATGTCGTGAAGGACATCGACGAGGACGAGGCCGAGTTCAACGAGCAGTTCTACGTCGAGCGCGTCTGCAAGATCATCGACAAGGTCAAGCGCCTCCAGCGCGACACCGAGAAGCTCGAGGAGAAGCTCGGCGAGCAGGACACCGAGGGCAAGAAGAAGAAGACCAAAGAGGCGATGCGCGACAACCGCGCGCAGATGTTCGAGGAGCTCTCGGACCTCCGCCTCAACAAGCCCACGGTCGATCGCATCGTCGCGCAGCTGAAGAACATCATCATCAAGCTCGACAAGGCGGAGACCGAGGTCCGCGAGTGCGAGCGCAAGGCCGGCATGCCGGCCAACGAGATCCGCAAGACGCTCCGCGAGATGCGCACCAACCCGGCGCGCGCTCGTGCAGTCGGCAAGAAGACCATGATGACGGTCGCCGACTTCGAGGAGATGGAGGAGCAGATCAAGCAGGCGATGCGCAAGGTCGCCATCATCGAGGAAGAGGCGCGCGGCAATGCCGGCGAGCTCCGCTCGACGTTCCGCGATCTGCACGAGGGCGAGCGCATGGCGGACCGCGCCAAGAGCGAGCTCGTCGAAGCCAACCTTCGCCTCGTGGTCTCGATCGCCAAGAAGTACACGAACCGCGGCCTCCAGTTCCTGGATCTGATCCAGGAGGGCAACATCGGCCTCATGAAGGCGGTCGACAAGTTCGAGTACAAGCGCGGCTACAAGTTCTCGACGTACGCCACGTGGTGGATCCGCCAGGCCATCACGCGCGCCATCGCCGACCAGGCGCGCACGATCCGCATCCCGGTGCACATGATCGAGACCATCAACAAGCTCGTCCGCACGACGCGCTACTTGGTGCAGGAGCTCGGTCGCGAGCCCACGCCCGAGGAGATCGCCGAGCGCATGGAGCTGCCGCTCGACAAGGTCCGCAAGGTCCTGAAGATCGCGAAGGAGCCGATCTCGCTCGAGACGCCGATCGGCGAAGAGGAAGACAGCCACCTCGGCGACTTCATCGAGGACAAGTCGATCGTCTCACCGAGCGAGTCGGTCATCTCCGTCAACCTCGCGGACCAGACCCGCAAGGTGCTCGCGACGCTCACGCCGCGCGAGGAGAAGGTCCTCCGCATGCGCTTCGGCATCGGCGAGAAGTCGGATCACACGCTCGAAGAGGTGGGTCAGGACTTCGAGGTCACGCGCGAGCGCATTCGCCAGATCGAGGCGAAGGCGCTCCGCAAGCTGCGCCACCCGTCGCGCAGCAAGCGCCTGAAGGCCTTTGTCGAGAACTAACGCGCGAGCCGCGCGCTCCTAGCGCGCCGCACACGTGAGGACGCCGGCCGTGCCGCGGGTTTCTCGTCGGAGAAATTTGTGTGGGCGAATTCATACGATGCGCCGGTTTGACACGTCCACTACCGTGCGCTCCATGAACGGGTGGATTGTCGCATTCGCGATCGCTGCCGCTGCATGCGGCGCTTCCAACGACGATATCGACGAGCCGGGGAGTCCCTTCGGCGGCAGCAACGGCGGAGGTGGCGGAGGCGGTGGCAGCGACGGCGACGTCACGCCACCGCAGCCGGTGCCGGCGCGGTTCGACGTGCAGCTCGTTCCCGACGGTGCGTCCGGAACGACGCGCGTGAACTTCGCTATTCCGCTCGCGCCGGCGACGCTGATGGATGCATCGCGCATCCGCGTGCTCGCGGGGACGACGGAGCTTGGCGCGGCGACGCGCGCACTCGCGACACACCCAGACGGGAGCGTTCGCAGCGTGCAGGTGCAGGTCGACGCCGACGCGAACGCGACGCTCACGATCGAGCTCGACGCCGCGGGCATCGGCGGCGCGACGATGGTGCCCGTCGTCGACACGCTCGCGGGCACCGGCAACAACGTGCATCCGCGCGTGTGGGCCGTGCTGCCGGCCGCGGTGCTCGCAGGCAGCGGCGTCACCGGTCCCGCGATCCCCGAGAGCGAGATCGCAGGAACACCGCTCGACGCGTGGAGCGAGCTCTGCGACTACGGCGCGTGGGACACCGACGCGTTCCTCGTGAGCGCCGCGGCGAGCCGCGACGTGTGGCTCTACGATCGCGTGACCGCGATGTACCGCGGCTATGCGGTGACGGGCGACGCGGATCCGCTGCGCTCGGCGTATCACGAGGCCGCGATCTATCGCGCCGGCATGACCATCGCGAACGGGGTCACGACGGCGATCGCGGTGCCGAACGCGTCGACGGACCTCAAGTACTTCTACAGCCAAGGCATGGCGCTGCACTACCTGCTCACCGGCGACGATCGCTATCGCGAGGCGGCCGAGGCCGTCTCCGCGAAGATCGACACGATGTGGGATCCGAACTACGACGGCACCGACGAGTTCTGGACCGAGCGCCACGCGGGCTTCGCGTTGCTCGCGCACGAGTGGGCGCTCGCCGTGACCGACGATCGAGCGGCGGCGATCAGCGCACGCGCCGATGAAGTCGTGACGGCAGCGCTCGCAGCGCAAGCGGCGAATCGCTTCGGCCAAACGGATCCCGAGGCGCGGTGCTTCGCGCATACGGCCGCCGCGCACGGCGAGGACTGGTCGGGCAACGGGTGCAGCCCGTGGATGAGCGCGATCCTCGCCGATGGCCTCGACGCCCACGCGCGTCGCGTCGGTGGAGCGCGCGCGATGGACGTTCGCGCCGCGCTCGGCAAGCTCGCCAAAGCGATCGTGCGCTCGGGTCTAGATGCGCGAGGTCGCCCGCTCTACTGGATGGGCGTCGGCGCGAGCAGCGACGAGGTCGACCCGTACGAGGAGCACTGGGGCGAGTCGGCGTACGTCGTCGCGTTGGGTTGGGCCTCGACCGGCCGCACCGACACGGAGCTACGCACGGCGGCGGACGCGCTCGTCACGGGCCTCCGCACGCATGGTGAGGTGGGCCAGGTTCGGAGCTTCAACTGGCAATGTCGTAGCGCCGTGATGACGCCCGCGCTCCTTCATTAGTTATGATTGCGGCATGCGCCGCACGCTGTTGTGGATCGGGCTGGTCGGTCTCGCCGCCTGCAAGGGTAACGACAAGCCGAAGAACGAGCTGCCCCCTGCGCCGACGGGCTCGGGCGCCGCTGGCTCGGGCTCGGTGTCGGGGCCGCCGATGCCGAACGCCAAGCCGATCGACCCGCCGACCGGCGCGGCGCCGACGCTCGAGTGGAAGGATCTCGAAGGCGAGCTCCTCATCTCGACCACCGATGGCAGGACGCTCACGGGGCCGTGCGGCATGACCGGCACGCTCACGCCGACCGAGGTCTCGATGGGCACGCAGCAGCCCGAGCCGTGGAACAAGCTCCTACGCGACGGGCGCAAGTACAGCTTGCCCAAGCTCGACTGGGTGATCGAGGTGCTCGACTCCGGCGAGGTCATCCTCAAGCAGCACGGCGAGAAGAAGCCGCTCGGCACCGTCACGGGGCTCGATACGGACGCGGCGGCGGTGTGGTTCGGCGCGTTCGTGATCGCGGCGCCGATGGTCCAGCACGCGATCGAGTGGACGTCGCCCGACGGGACGTCGACGCTGACGATCAACGGTGCGGCGGACTTCCGCGGCTGGTCGATCAGCGAGGGCACCACGAAGCTCGCGTCGCGCCAGCGTCAAGACGCGGCGCCGGTCCTCGCCGGGGA
This sequence comes from Pseudomonadota bacterium, assembly GCA_023428295.1. GTDB lineage: Bacteria > Myxococcota_A > Polyangia > Haliangiales > Haliangiaceae > JABFXX01. The sequence goes on along the minus strand of JAEYYV010000120.1, from coordinate 52,927 downwards.
CAAGCCGGCGTGGGATCCGATGAAGGTGAACGTCGCGATCGACGGCCCCAAGAAGTACATCGTCGCGGTCAAGCGCGAGGACGACGCGACCAAGGCCGCGTTCCCTGCGGACACCTTCATCGTGACCGAGGCGGATGACGGCACGCTGCAGATCGAACCGACCGAGAAAGGGCAGCCGACCAAGCTCGGCAAGCTGACAGGGCGCGCCGCGTGTCGCGCGCACGATCAAGCGCTCCCTGCCCTGCTGTGGACGCTGTTCGCGACGAAGTCGGGCCACGCGAAGGTGTTCGGGACTTGAACTTCATCAAGACGATCGCGACCGAGTTCTGGGAAGCGCGCACGCCGTTCTTGCTGCTCGCGTACATCGTCGTGCGCGAGCTCGTGCGTCGCTCCAAGAACGTCGAGGGCTATCACACGCGCGCCGCGGGGACGTTCATCGGTCTGCACTTGATCGCCGTCGCCGTCGCCGCGCTGCAGGCTGCGTGGGGCTACCAAGCGAAGATCGCGGAGACGGTCGCCCTCGCGTTCATGTTGCTCGCGATGGTCTCGCTCGGAGTGACGCTCGCGTTCCGCGTTGCGTTGCCGCGCGTCGGCATCGTGTTGCCGCGCATCTTGCTCGATCTCATCACGGCGATCTGCACGGTCGTCGTGTTCATCATCGTCGGTAAACGCGCGGGCTTCTCGGTCGCCGGCCTCATCACCACGAGTGCCGTGCTCACCGCCGTCATCGGCTTCTCGCTGCAAGACACGCTCGGCGCGATGATGGGTGGCCTGTCGCTCCAGATGGACAAGAGCGTGACCGTCGGCGATTGGATCACGCTCGGACCGGGGCAACCGACGGGACGCGTCGTCGAGATCCGCTGGCGCTACACGTCGATCGAGACGCGCAACTGGGAGACCGTGATCATCCCGAACAACGTGCTCGTGAAGAGCCAGGTGATGATCCTCGGACGGCGCACGGGCGAGGCGACGCTCCTGCGCCGGCACATCGAGTTCTTCGTCGATTTCCGCACGCCGCCGACCGACGTGATCGCCGCGTGCGAAGCCGCGCTCAAGACAGATCCGGTCCCGCGCATGGCGTCGTCGCCGTCACCGCACGTCATCTTCTTCGGCGTCAAGGACAGCTACGGCGTGTACGCCGCGCGGTACTGGCTGTCCGACCTCTCTGTCGACGACCGTACCGACAGCGCCGTTCGCATTCGCATCTGGTTCGCGCTGCGCCGCGCCGGCATCCAGCTCTCGATCCCGGCGTCGTCGGTGTTCGTGACGCACCAGTCCCAGGAGCGCGACGAGCGGAAGGAGCGGCAGGAGCGCGATCGCCGCCTCGCTGCGCTCGCGAAGGTGGACCTGTTCTCGGGCCTTCCGCCGTCGATGCACGACGAGCTCGCCACCGAGCTGCAATACAAGCCGTTCGCCGCCGGCGAAGCGGTCACTCGCGAGGGCGACCACGACGACGGCCTCTACATGCTCGTGCACGGCGAGGCCGCGGTGCGCATCGGCAAAGGTGCCAACGAGCGAGAGGTCGCGCGCCTGATCGCCGGACAGTTCTTCGGCGAGATGTCACTCATGACCGGCGAGGCACGCACCGCGAGCGTGATCGCCGCGACGGACCTCATCACCTATCGCATCGACAAGCCGGCGATCGACAAGGTGCTGCGTTCGACGCCCGCGATGGCCGAGCAGATCGCGGATGTCCTCCTCGCGCGGCGCACCGCGCTGTCGGCGGCACAGAACGAACAAGAGGAGGTTCGCTCCAAGCGCATGGAGACCGCGCGTCAGGATCTCGCGTCGAAGATCCGCGGCTTCTTCGGCCTCGAGCGCGGCACCGGTCCTCGCATCTAGCTACGCGAACAGACCGTCGATGCGGCGCGGGCGGCCGACCTTGCTCAAGTAGCCCTGGAGGCCAAACGACGGCGATCCGGGAACGCCCGCGAGATCGCAGAGCGAGTTGAGCAGCTGCACGACCTCGAAGCTCGACGTCGTGTAGAAGCCGTTGCCCGTGGTGCAGCGCATGTGGTGGTTCGTGCGGCCGCCGAGCGTCTTGCCCGCGATGATGAAGCCCATCTTGCCGTGGTGGTGGCCGAGGCCCTCGCCGAGATCCGAGCACAGCACGAGCATCGTGTTGTCGAGGACGGTGCCGTTTCCTTCGGGCAGCTGATCGAGCTCCGCCATGAGGTTCGCGAACTGCTGCACGAAGAAGCGATAGCCATCCTGCAGGCGCATGTCGTACGAGGTCGCGCCCGAGACGTCGGGGCGAAGGCCGATGCTCGTGCCCGGCAGCGGATCGCCGTGGACCATCGCGTGCCAGTCATAGTTCTGCGCGGCGTCGAGCGTGTTGTCGAGCGAGCTCACGCCGAAGCGCGGGTTCTGCTGGTTCAGGAACTCGAGGCGGCCGACGGGCGCGAGATCGCACGCCATCGCCTGCGCGAGCTGACGGATCTGCATCTGCGCGAGCGTGTTCATGCGCTGGCCCGCGCCGGTCGTGATGCCGGTCGGACGCGAGCACGACACCGCGACTCCGTCGAGCTCGATCTGCCGGATGCGCGCGGCGTGCTCGTCGAGCCGGCGGCGATCGTCGGAGCCGAGGCCACGCGCGGTGTCCGCGTAGCTCTCGCGCACCGCATCGAGAACGCTCTTGTTGCGGACACGCAGCTCGCGCACGGCCGGAGACACGCCACCCGTGTCGGTGACACCAGCGAAGTAGCGATCGAACGCGCGCATCGGATTCGCCTGCATGCTGACGGGCGTGTCGCGGCCTTCGAAGAAGAAGCGGCTCGCATGCGTCGTGGGCGTCGCGCCGTAGAACACGTCGCCGTCCACGCCGAGATCCACGGAGCGGAACGCTTGCCCCGCGTAGAGCGTCTGTCCGATGAAGTGCTCGACCGACGCCGCGTTCGCGCGTGCGTTGTCGACGGCGGATGCACCCGCGACGATCTGATTCACGTTATTCGTGTTCGTCGTCGGGAACGCGTTCGACGTGAGCGTTCCGGTCAAGCACGCTTCGCTCTTCGCGGGGTGCCCGTACGAGAACGAGTTCCCGCCCTCGTCGAGGACGCTGTTGTCGATGTCGGAGACAAACAAGCAGCGGTCGCGCCACGGCTCGAGCGGCGCCGTGACGTACGGAAGCGTGAACCCGGACCCGGTCGTCGACGGTTTCCACGCCGTGCCGGGGACGCCCATCAAGTACGACATGACGATGATGCGCTTGGGTCCGTTGGCGGCGGGAGCTGCCTCGGCCTTCGGTGCGAAGCGCTCGAGCCACGGCAGCGCGATCGCGATGCCACCCATTCCGGTCAGAAATCCACGACGACTGAGCTTGGACATAGGTTCTCCGTTAGGGGACGACGCCGACGACGATCTTGGTGAAGCCCGAGCCACCCGGCGAGAACGCCGGCGTCCAGCTCGTGAGGTTCTGCGACGTGGAGATCGACGCGGGCCAGCCGGTCGACAGGAAGCGCCCATCGATGTACGCGCTCGGCGATCCCGAACCGCCAGGCACGTCAGTCCACGTCATGCCGTTCGACGAGCGAAACACCTTGCCGCCCGCGGACGCGACGAAGTCGCTGCCGTCGAATGCGAGCGTGATGTCACCCGACGCGCCGAGCGCGTGCTCGGTCCACGTGATGCCGTCGGTCGAGCGCAGGACCGTGTCGCCACTGCCGGCCGCGACGAACGTTCCGTTGCCAGCGATGACGCGGTTCAGCGCTCCGCCCATGCGGCGACGCTCGGTCCACGTGATGCCATCCGTGGTGGTCGCGATGTAGCCGAGGCTCGGCGTCGTGTCGTACGTGTGACCGACCGCCGCGGCGATCGTGCCGTTCGTGGCGACGTCGCGATAGTGGAGCGGTTGATAGCCACCGCCACTGCCCCAGGTCACGCCACGATCCGTGGAGCGAAGGCGAATGCCGTTGCCGCCCGCCGCGATGAATACGCCGCCGAGGTAGACGACGTTGCCGAGCCACGCGTCGTGCGTGCGGTTCTCGTTGGACCACGTGATGCCGTCGGTGCTGGTCATCGTGATGCCCTTCGCCGCGCCACCGACCGCGATGAACGTCCCGTCCCCCCAGCCGACCCCACGAAGCAGATCGTTGTCGTCACCGCCCTCCGCGGTGACCTGCACGAAGTTGGTCCACGTCATGCCGTCGAGGCTGCGCGCGCGGCGCGTGCCGTAGCCGACGACGACCGCGACGCGTTGGCCTTGTGGCAACGGAGCATCGGTCGCCGCGTCGTCCCCCGGCGCCTCGCCGTCGGGCGTGGTCGTGCCGCCATCGACGTCCGAGCTACCACCGCCGCTGTCAGGCGTCGTGAACACGGTCCCGCATCCTGCGAGCGCCACGAGGGCGAGCGCGCGCATCACAGCTCCACCGCCTTGCGGCGATAGAGGAACGCGTCGACTTGTGTCAGCGCCACCATCAGCTCGCGCAGATCGCCACCTGTCGCGGACACGAGATACTTGAGCTGCGCCGTGCTGCACGAATCCTCGTCGGTATCGAGCCGTCCATTCGACGCGCGGAACCACTGCTTCGCGTAGCAGTCCTGCGCCAACTCCGTGGGTCCGATGTGCGCGACGAGCTCGCTCGCGTTCGCGAAGGACACGACGTTCGGCGCGCCGTCGGGGCCGACATCGAGCGTGCCCGAGGCATCGATCGTGACGCCGTTCTCCTCGGTGCGGAAGCGCCCCGCCGCGTCGAAGTTTTCGAACGCGAACCCGATCGGGTTGAACTTCTCGTGACAGCCCATGCACATCGGGTTGGAGAGGAGAGGCGCGTAGCGTTGACGCGCGGTCGGCAGGTTCGCGGTGCTCTGCAGCGGCTCCATGAGATCGAGGCTCGCAGGCGGCAGCGAGATCGCCGGGCGGCACAGCACTTCGTTGCGGAAGAAGTTGCCGCGGTGGATCGGCGAGCTCGTGCTCGTCTTCGCGAGCGCCGCGAGCACGGAGCCGAGCGTGAGGATGCCGCGACGACCCGGAATCTCCACCGCGCTCCATCCCGACGACGGACCGTTCACGCCGTAGTAGCTCGCGAGCGTTCCGTCGACGGGCAACTTCGGCGTGGACAACACGTCCTCGATCGTTCCGCCGGCCTCGAACACGAGGCGCGTCAGCTCGCCGACCTCGTTCTCGAGGCTCGCGCGCACCGCGGGCGTGTAGTTCGGGAACAGCGTCGTGTCCTTCGACGTCAGCTCGTACAGGTGGAGCCAGTCCGCGTGAAAACGAGCGAGCACGTCCCCGAAGCGCGGATCACTCGCGAGGCGCCGCGCCTGCGCTGCGACCTGCGCCTTCGTGACCAGCTCGCCGCGCTCCGCAGCCGCGTACAGCTCCGCGTCGGGGGCGCTGTCGAGGAACAAGAACGAGAGCCGGCTCGCCATCTCGTACGGTGCGAGCTTCTCGAGCTCCGCCACGGGCCCGTCACCGGCGCCACGCTCGACGCGATACAGAAGCTGCGGCGATTGCACGAAGAATTGCACGACCGCAGCGAATGCCTTGGTCGCGCCCTGCTCGGAGCGCACGGCGGTGTACAGCCCGCGCACGCGCGAGGTCTCCTCGGCGGACAGCGGGTGACGATACGCGCGTCGTCCGAAGTCCGTGATGAACGCGTCGATCGCACCGTCGATGGCGGCGTCGTCGATCGTCTGCGGCAGCGTGCCGGGCAGCAGCGCGCGCAGATACGTCTGCGGCGCGTCGATGACGAGCGTCGCGATGCGCGTGGCCTCGTCCTCGATCGCGTTGGACTGCTCGGTGTTCACCGTGTTCGCGGCGGCGTCATTCGAGAAGCCGCGATCGATCACGGTCGGCGGGAACAGCGTACCGGCGAGGACGTTGTCACCCTGCGCGCCGAACAGCTCGCGGATGACGTTCGCGTACTGGGTGGATGACAGCCGGCGCAGCGGCTGCACCGGAAGCGTACGCACCTGGCACGCCTTCGCGACGGTGGGATCGTCGAACTCGTCGTTGGGGAGCTCTTCGATCGTGCCCATGCATCCGAATAGAACGCTCGCGAGGCAGCCGACGCCGATTGATGATCGCAGCATGGTTCTCCGTTAGTGGATCGCGAAGCCGAGGCCGGCCGCGAGGCCGAGGTATTGATCGATGGCGCCGCCGACGACGAGCGCGTCACCCGGCTCCGGGTTCATGGCAAAGAAGTAGCGCCGCACGCTTCCGCGTATGTACGCGTGGATCGCGCCCGTGACGCGAATGTCCGCGCCGACCGATGCGTCGACGCCAGCGCCGCTCGCCCACGGAAACCAGTCCGCGCTCGCGAGATCGCCGGACGTGCTGAGCATGCGATAGCCCGCATCGGCGACGACCTGCAGGCGCTCGCCAACGGGGACGCCGATCGCACCGCCGAGACGCGTGTAGCGATAGCGCGTGTCGGGCACGAGCTCGCCGCGCGTCGACATCTCGTCGGCGATCGAGAACGAGTGCTGTCCGAACGCGACGGCGATCGCCGTGTGCACGCGCCCGAGCGTGCCGCCGAGCAGCGCGCCGACCTGGATCTCCGACGAGCGCGTCGCGTAGACCTCGTCGTCCGGTCCCTGCGATCCGCTCACGCCGACGACGAGCTCGCCGCGTGCATAGACGTGCGCGGGGAGCTCGCGCACCGGCCGCGCGACGACGCTGATGCCGATCGCGTTGGCGACGAGATCGTAGTCGCGCACGGTTTGGCCGTCGGAGGCCCAGTCGTCGACGTAGCGAAGACGCCGCATCACGGGTCCGTCGTCGACGGAGATCCGGATCCGCTGCACGCGCGCGGGAGCCTCGGCCGATGAGGTCACGGCGATCTCGTCCGCGTCCGATGTCGCCTCCGAGCTCGAGACGGGAACGGAGGTCGCGGCTTCCACCGGGCCGGTCTCCTCGGGGAGCGCGACCTGCTCCACTGTCTCGGGCGCCTCGGGCGCGGGCTCTTGCACCACGGCCTCGACGGGCTCTTGCCCCGTTGCCTTTGCCTTCTTCGCTGCCTTCTTCGGGGCCTTCTTCGCTGCCTTCGCCTTCTTCGGCTTCTTCTCGCGCTTCACGCTTTGCTTCGCGCGCGGCTTCGCGTCGACCTCGACGGTGCCGGCGACCAGGAGGAGCGCGCTCGCGACGAGGAGCGTCTTCACGGCGCCTCCGCGGCAAGATCATCGCTCCAGCGAGCGATGCAGTCGCGATCGCCCTTCGCGAGCACACCGTCGAGCGGCATCGGCGATCCGCACGGAGGGCTGCTGCTCAGCTTGTCGACCAAGAGGTGATCGCCCTCGCCCGAGATCAACGTTCGCTCGGCGCAGTCACCGTCGGCGAAGCTCGGCGTCCCGACGAGGCGCTGCGCCATCGGCGGCGACACGAGATCGAGGCCGGCCTGCGCGTCGCTCGCGCCATGACAACCGCCGCACTTCGTCGCGAGGAGCTGCTCGACGTACTCGGTCGTGCACTCGTTGAAGCGCTCTTCATTTTCGAGCCGCCCCGCACATCCCACGGCGAGCACGATCACGAGCCATCGCATGACAGCCACTGTCGGTGATCCGCGCGATATCGCCGATGACACGCCGATAACGCGGCCCACCTTCGCCTACACAGCGGTGGGAACCGGGCCAACCCATCGACTATGCTGCTGTCGTGGAAGCCCCACGCGTTCGCTGCATCCTGGTCATGGCCGACGGGCCATCGCGGCGTGTTGGCGCGAGCGGCGTGCTGATCGGACGGCAGGATGACTGCGACCTCGTCGGCGACGATCCGCGGCTCAGCCGGCGACACGCGCTCGTTCGTCTGACCGCGGCGGGCGCCGAGATCCTCCCGGTCGGCAAGCAACCCGTCGACGTGAATGGCAAGAGCTACGATCGCCCCGCCGATCTGCGCGATGGCGATGTCATCAAGCTGCCGGGCCTCCAGCTCGCGGTGCAGCTCGCCGCGCAACGGCCGGCGCCCGAAGGGCCCGCGCTGTTCCGACTCGAGCGCGGTCGCGGTGGGAGCTTCGGCGTCACGCACTCACCGTTCGTGATGGGGGGTGGACGCGGCGACGATCTGATCGTGAAGGGCTGGCCGAGCGGAGCCCTCGTGTTGCACGTCGCGCAGCGCGAGCTGTTCGTCGAGGTGGCCGCAGGCCGCGCGAAGCGCGACGGCGAGGATCTCGCCAACGACGCGCTCGAGCCGCTCGCCCCCGGCGACACCCTCGCGTATCGCGACGAGACGTTCATGATCACGATGGCCGCGCACACGGCGGCGACCACCGCGATCACGCCGCACGGGCCGGGGCTGCCGTCGCGCGTGGAGATCGAGGTGTTGCCACGCGGAGGTCGCGTCTCGTTCACGATGAACGATGGCGAGCGGACGGTGTTCCTCCACGATCGCCGGCTCGATCTCGTGGTCGCGCTCCTGCGCCCGCCCGAGGGCTACCGCGCGGGCGAGTTCATCCCCGACGAGCTCGTGAGCTCGATCGTGTGGCCGCGTAATCCCGGCGCATCGCGCACGGAGATCAACGTGCTCATCGCGCGGTGCCGCAAGGATCTCGTGGAAGCTGGCCTCGCCGGACCACGCCTCTTGCAGCGCGCACCGACGGGCGGAGCCACCCGCATCGAGCTCGCACCGAACGCGGAGGTCATCGTTCGGACCTGAGTGCGTGATAACGTGATCAGAGTGGGCGGAAGTGCGCCGAGAAGCTTTGGTCGTTACGAGCTGTTGACCGAGCTCGGTCGCGGCGGAATGGCGGAGCTGCACCTCGCGCGGCTCTCCGGCATCGGCGGCTTCTCGAAGCTCGTCGCGATCAAGCTGATGCTCCCGCACCTGTCGGCGAACCCGGAGTTCGTCGAGCTGTTCCTCAACGAGGGCCGCATCGCCGCGCGCATCTCGCATCCGAACGTGTGCCAGGTGTTCGAGATCGGCGAGGCCGACGGCCAGCTGTTCCTCGTCATGGAGTATCTCGAGGGCGTCACGTGGGACGAGCTGCTCCGGCAGATGCCCGCGGATCCGGCGATCACGGTGCGCGCCACTGCCGCCGTCCTCGCGCAGATCGCCGACGGACTCCATCACGCGCACGAGCTGCGCGACGCGAGCGGCAAGCGGACGCCTGTCATCCATCGCGATGTCTCTCCACAGAACCTGTTCATCACCACGGATGGCACCTGCAAGGTCCTCGATTTCGGCGTCGCCAAGGTCGCCGACTCGTCAGCGCAAACACGAACGGGCGTGCTGAAGGGAAAGCTCCCGTACATGTCGCCCGAGCAAACCAAGGGTGAGCAACTCGACGCCCGCTCGGACGTGTTCTCGACGGGAATCGTGCTGTGGGAGTCGCTCGCCAAGCGCCCGCTGTTCGCGCGCGAAGCGGAGTTTCAAGTGTGGCTCGCCGTCACCTCGGAGCCGATCGTGCCGCCCAGCACGTACGAGCCCGCGTATGGACGCGACCTCGATGCGGTGGTCATGCGCGCGCTCGCACGCGATCGAATGGCGCGGTTCCCGTCGATGCGCGTGTTCGCGGAGGATCTGCGCGACGCCGCGACGGCCTATGGCGGCGCGATGTCACCCGCCGAGCTCGGTACGTTCGTGCGCGAGCGCTGCGACGACAAGCTCGTCGCGCGCGCCGTGGAGCTCGCGTCGCTGCAGACGCCGCGCGAAGTGGTCGCGTCTCGGCGCAACGACGAGACCGTCACGGATGCCCCCGCGATCAGCAGCGTGGTGCTGCGTGCGGACTCGCGCGTCCTCGGTCGCCCCGCGCGCACGAAGTGGCCGCTCGTCGTGGCCGCGCTCGCTCTCGTCGCGATCGCCGTCGGTGTGATCGTCTTGCGTGACGACACGCCGGCACCGAGCACCGCGATCGCGGCACCGCCGCCGACGACACCGACGGTCGCGCAGGTCACGCCCGAGCCGGTCACGCCTGCCGTGGGGGAGGTCGCGGACGATCCTGCCGAAACGTCCGCTCCACCCGTCGCGCCCGATCGACCCGTTCGCGACGGAACAAAGTCCGCGCCTGCCTCGCGCCGTCGTCCACCGATCAACGCCGCCGAAGCGCGCCCGACGAACGCGGGGACCGGCACGCTGAGCGTCAATACGCGACCGACCGCCCGCGTGTACATCGATGGCGTGTTCGTCGACGAGACGCCGCTGTTCAAGCACGCGCTCCCCGCAGGCAAGCACGAGCTACGCCTCGTGCGCGGCGACAACGACGTGTGGCGCCGCGCGATCACGATCCAGCCCGATCGACTCACCAACCTCGGGAACGTGCAGTGGTGATCCGCGCGATCGCTCTCGTCGCAGCGCTCGCACCCATGGCCTACGCCGACGAGGTGGCGAGCGACAGCGCGGCTCTTCTCGCGCGTGCGCGCGCCGCCATCGAGGCCGTGCGCTACGACGAGGCCGAGCCCCTGCTCGATCAAGCGCTGCACGCTGGTAGCGCGTCGCCGGCCGCGACCACGGAGATCTATCAGCTGTCCGCGATGACAGCGACCGTACTCGGCAAGCGCGACGCTGCGACGAAGTTCTATCGCCGGTGGCTCGCCCTCGATCCGCGCGCCGCGCTGCCGACCGACGCCGCCGACAAGTTCCGCGAGCCGTTCGTCGCCGCGCAGGCGTACGTCGCGCAGAACGGCGGCTTCCGCGTGCGCGTCGGAAAGCGCGACGACAACGCGGTCGAGATCGTGATCGATTCCGATCCTCTGTCTCTCGTCGCATCTGCCACGCTCGACGATGGCGAGCGCCGCGCGTTCGGCGTCGATCGCCGCTTGATCCTCCCGGTCAGCAAGGGCGCCGCGATGGTCCGCGTGTTCGTCTTCGATCACCACGGCAACCACCTCGTCGAGCGCGTGTTCGCCACGTTCGCAGACATCGCGTCGGACTACGTTCTCGTCCGCGAGGTGCCCGCGTGGCGCAACTGGCAGGTGTGGGCGATCGCGACCGGCGTGGCCGCGGGCGCCGCGCTGTTCTTCGGTCGCGAAGCCGACAGCGCGCAGGCCGAGCTCGAGAAGATCGCTGGCTCGACGCGCTCGTTCTTCTACTCGGACATCACGGACGCGATCGATCGCCGCGACCGATCCGCCGCGATCGCGAACGGCTTCTTCCTCGGCGCGGGCGCGCTCGGCGTCACGACGCTCGTGATGTATGCACTACGTCCTGCAAAGCGGTGGGTGTTCGCGCCGAAGATCGAAGGCGCACCCGGATTGGTGGCACATGTCGCGTTCTAGTCTCGCAGCGCTGTTCGCGCTCGGTGCGTGCACGTATCCCTCGTGGGAGCTCGACTCGGAGACGCAGCTCAAGTGCGATCCGGAGAACCCGTGCCCGGCCGATTACTTCTGCACGGGCGGCACCTCGACGTCGGGCACGTGTTATCGCGAGGGACTCGTCGGCTGCGCGAACCAGCCGCTCTCGCGCTACTGGGGCTTCGACGCCGACGACGAAGGTTGGTCGTTCGACTACGACAACGCGAGCGGTGCGATCGGCGACATGACGTGGACGCGGGCTGTCGGTACACCACGCGAAGGTGCGCTGCAGATCCAGTTCATGGGCACCGCGAGGACCGAGCGCCTCGCGTGGATCCGCCCGCCGTCGCCGATCGGAGATGTCACCGCGAAGACCATCTCGGCGCGCATCTGGAGCGAGCGCGCGGGCCTGTTAGCCAAGCCGTACATCCACAACGGTAACGGCAGCGCCGGGTGGACGGATGGCGGCGCGTTCCAACTCGATCCGCAGCGCTGGACGTGCGTCACGCTCGACGTCGAGAACCCGAGCTACACGGATCCCGTTCGCGTGCTCGACGCGGGACATGTCTACGAGCTCGGCTTTCAGATCGATGGCATGGTCGGCGGCGCGACGACGATCGTGATCGACGACGTCGGTTATTAGGCGCGATAGAGTGGGCGCATGAGGAATCGTGCGGAGTCGAATGTTCCGTTCGGAAGCTGGGATGCGCTCGTCGCGTACGTGAAGGCGAACTGGGAGCTGCAGACGCTCAGCGAGGAGGGCGACACGTTCGAGATCGTGTGGGAGTGGAGCGACGATCGGCGCAGCCAACACGTCACGTTCCAGCGCGTGATGCAGGACGGCGACGTCTGGCTGTCGTGGTCCTCGGCGATCGCGGAGACCATGACCGAGGCGCAGATTAGCGAGATCGAGGCGACCGAGGTCGGCCGCATCGTGCGCGACGAGGGCGCGTACTGGCTCGAGCAACACCTCCCGATCGCGCTCCTCACGCCGCGCCTGCTCGACCGCTACTCGGACTCGTTCGCGGAGCGCGCCGATCAGCTCGAGCTCCAGATCACCGGCGCCGACAACGAATAGACTCGTATGTCAGCGAGATGATTGGTCGGACCGTGTGCGTAGGCGCGTTCGCACCTGGTGACGGTCTACACACCTGATTGACTCTCAATCGATCCAGTTCGCGCCGATCCCCGGTCAGGTTTCACGCAGTTGCCGCGTCGCATCGCTGGCACAAACGGTGCTCATCGCTGAGTCGACCACCATGACTGATCGTGAAGCCAAGTCTCGCGCTGTGAAGATCCTCGCCAAGTCCATCTACCGTGATCTCGAAGCGCAGGGGTTCGACGAGAAGCAGATCGTCGCGCTGGCTACCGAGCTCATCAGCGAGGTCACGACAAAGATGTCGTCGACCAAGCTGGCGCAGCAGCAAGTCGCCTAGTCGACCACGACAGATCGCAGCACGCGAGCACCCCCCGGGGTGCTCTTGGTATTTTCGGGGTATTTTCGGGGCATATTCGGGCCTACGCCGTTCGCGGCTTGTCGACGCGACCGTCCGCGTGCTTGGCGAAGCGCCCCGCATCGCGCGAGTGCACGGGCTCGTTCGAGCTCCACGACCAACCGCCGAACTGCGTGAGCTGGTAGTCGCGGATCGCTTGGTGGATCTCGGCGCGCGTGTTCATCACGAACGGTCCGTGCTTCACGACCGGCTCTGCGATCGGCGCGCCTTGCAGGAGCAAGCACTCGGTCTCGCCCGCGCCGTTCGCGAGCACGCACGTCGCGTCGGCGCGCAGCTCGGCGACGTGATTCGCGGGTATCGCGCGACCATCGATCGAGAGCGAGGTGCCGCTGAAGAAGTACAGCCAGCGATTCGATCCCGCGCGCGCTGGCGGCATCGTCCACGTCGCGTTGGGCGAGAGCTTGATCGTCCAGATCGCGACGTCGTTGTCGCCTGCAGCCCACGAGTCCGGAGGCGGCGAGACGGGTGCCTTGTGCGCGAGCGCGCCTGCGACCGTCACGATCTCGGCGGAGCGACCCGACGCATCACGCACCGTGTGGCGCGGAATGTCGTCGGCCCACAGCATCGCGAAGTACGGGTTCGCGAACTTCTTGGCCGCCGGCAGGTTCATCCAGATCTGGAACAGCTCGACGGGATTGGGCGCGCTGTCGTCGACGAGCGGGAACATCTCCGCGTGCTGGATGCCCGCGCCCGCGGTGAGCCACTGCACGTCGCCCTTGCCGTAGCGCGCGGTCGCGCCGAGCGAGTCCGAGTGATCGAGGAGGCCGCGGCGCACCACGGTCACCGTCTCGAAGCCGCGATGCGGGTGCGCCGGAAAGCCCGGCACGTTGCGACCGTGATACATGCGCCAGCCGTCGCGGCCCGCGAAGTCCTGGCCCATCTCGCGACCGGAGAGCAGCACCGGATCCGGTCCTTGGATCGTGTTGCCCACCGGGTACGCGTCGTCGTGATGCACGCAGAACAAGAACGGATCGGGAACGGGCCACGGGGTTGGCGACGGTGGGAGCGCGGCGATCGCGAGCACCGGTGACGCGATCGGAGCCTCGCTCGACGCGGGGCGCGACGAGCGGTCCGACTGGCACGCTGCCGCCGCGCCGATCGTCATCCACTTGAGAGCATCACGGCGTCCGATGTTCACGAAAGCAACGTTACCCGCGAGCGCTCCCGCTCGGTAGCCTGTCCGTTGGAAACGGTGCGTCTCTGTCCCTGGCACCGTCGGGAAAACCGATCTAGCCTGCGCCGCATATGGCCAAGGTTCGGATCGGCATCAACGGTTTCGGTCGCATCGGTCGTGGCTTCGTTCGCTGCCTCTCGGCGGCACCCGACACGTTCGATCTCGTCCTCATCAACGATCTCACCGACGTGAAGACGCTCGGTCACCTCCTCAAGTACGACAGCGTGCACCGCAGGTTCCCGGGCACGGTGGAGGCCAAGGACGGCGGGCTCGTGATCAACGGTGACACCGTCACCGTCAGCGCCGAGAAGGATCCGGCCGCGATCAAGTGGAAGGACGCGGGCGTCGACGTGGTGCTCGAGTGCACCGGCAAGTTCGTCGATAAAGAAGGTGCGGGCAAGCACCTCACCGGCGGCGCGAAGAAGGTGCTGATCAGCGCGCCGGCCAAGGGCCCCGATGTCACGCTGTGCATGGGCATCAACCTCGAGATGTACAAGCCGGCCGAGCATCACGTGATCTCGAACGCGTCGTGCACCACGAACTGCCTCGCGCCCGTCGCGAAGGTCCTGCACGAGACGTTCGTGATCGAGTCCGGCCTCATGAACACGATCCACAGCTACACCAACGATCAACAGGTGCTCGACCTGCCGCACAAGGATCTGCGTCGCGCGCGCGCGGCTGCGCTCTCGATGATCCCCACGACGACCGGCGCGGCGAAGGCGCTCAAGGAAGTGCTCCCTGCCCTCGCCGGCAAGCTCGACGGCATGTCGATCCGCGTTCCCACGCCAGACGTCTCGGTCGTCGATCTCACCGTGAAGCTCGGCAAGAAGGCCTCGGTCGACGAGGTCAATAACGCGTTCCGCGCTGCAGCGGCTGGTGCGCTGAAGGGCATCCTCGCCGTCAGCGACGAGCCGCTCGTGTCGAGCGACTACATCGACAACCGCCACTCGGCGATCGTCGACTCGGCGCTCACCACCGTGGTCGGCGATCAGGTGAAGGTGCTCGCCTGGTACGACAACGAGATGGGCTACTCGCAGCGTCTGTTCGACCTCGCGAAGTACGTCGGGGAGCGCCTGTAGTCATGGCGCTGCCGGCCGGCATCAAGCACGTCTCCGAGCTGAACGTCGAGGGCAAGCGCGTGTTCGTGCGCGTCGACTACAACGTGCCGCTCGACAAGAAGAGCAAGAAGATCACCGACGACGCGCGCATCAAAGCGACGCTTCCGACGCTCCAGCACCTCATCGAGCGCGGCGCGCGCATCGTGCTCGGCTCGCACCTCGGCCGCCCCGACGGTCAGGTCAAGCCGGAGCTCTCGCTCGAGCCGGTAGCCGCGCGCCTCGCGGACCTGCTCTCGACCGAGGTCGCGCTCGCCGACGAGCCCGTCGGTGACGGCGCGCGCAAAGTCGTGAGCGATCTGCGCGACGGTCAGATCGCGATGCTCGAGAACCTGCGCTGGAACGCGGGCGAGGAGGCCAACGACGCCGACTTCGCGCGCCAGCTCGCGTCGTACGCGGATGTCTACGTGAACGACGCGTTCGGCACGGCGCACCGCGCGCACGCGTCGACGGCCGGCATGGTCAAGCACGTCGCCGAGAAGGGCGCGGGCTTCGTCATGGCCAAGGAGATCGAGTACCTCACGAAGCTCCTCGGCGAGGTCGATCGTCCGTACGTCGCTGTCCTCGGCGGCGCAAAGGTCAGCGACAAGATCGAGGTGCTCGACGCGCTCCTCGATCGCTGCGACTCGATCGTGATCGGCGGCGCGATGGCCAACACGTTCCTCGTCGCGCAAGGCAAGGACGTCGGCAAGAGCAAGGTCGAGCAGGACAAGCTGCCCAACGCGCGACTCTTCCTTCGCAAGGCGAGCGAGAAGAAGAAGACGGTGTACCTGCCCGTCGACGTCGTGGTCTCGGCCTCGCTCGACGACGAAGCAGGAGCCGTGGTCAGCGCCGTCGACGCGATCTCCCCCGAGGGTATGGCGCTCGATATCGGCCCCGCGACCGTCGAGAACTATCGCAAGGTCCTCGCCGCCGCGCGCACCGTGTTCTGGAACGGCCCGATGGGCGTGTTCGAGAAGCCAAAGTTCGCCGCGGGGACCAACGCCGTCGCGCGCGCGCGCGCGGACAACAAGCTCGCGCTGACCGTCGTCGGCGGCGGTGACTCTGCCGCCGCGATCGCGCAGGCCGGGCTCGCCCCCAAGGTGAGCCACGTCTCGACGGGCGGCGGCGCGTCGCTCGAGTTCGTGCAGGGCCTCGACCTGCCGGGCATCGCCGCGCTTCGCCCGTAGTCGTCGCGCTGTCGTCGCCTGTAGTCGGGTCGTCGGCGTTCTGGAATCCGGGGCTCGCCGCCGCAAACCGCTGCGCGAGCAGGGTAAGATGGCGCCAATGGCAGCGAAGCGCCTCGCGGTCTTCGACCCCTCGGGTCGATTGATCGCGGATCTCAAGCCGCTCGCCGAGGCTGCCGATGTCCAGCTCGTCAGCGTCACCGCGAAGGACTCGCCGGCCGGCTGCGCTGCGATGCTCGTCGCTCCGCTCGTCGCGGGTGACCTCGGCGCGCCGCCCGCGCATAGCCCGCCGCGCTGGATCGTGGGCGATGGCTCCAACGCCGCGCGCGTAGCAGGCGCCGCGGCGCAGGCAGGAGCCTCGGGCGTGTTGCTCACGCCCACCTCTGTCGAAGCGATCGATGCCGTCGCACACGCGGATCCCACGTCGCCCGAAGTGGATCTCGCTCGCGCGCGCGGCCTCATCGCGACGTCGCTCGTGGACTTGACCGGCAGCGCCACCGAGACGCTGCTCGCCGTCGCCGAGGGATTCAGCGCGAGCGACTGCATCGTGTGGTGGCGCGACGGCGCGCAGATGCTCCCGACCGCGGCGCGCGCGCATCCCGACGAGCAGTACCGTACGCAGATCGCGGCTGCAGCGCGCATCGCGGCGGCAGCGGCGGGCACGGTGATCGTCGCGGGCGCCAAGCCGCGCTCCGTGATCGCCGATGCGCTGCGCTCGGGACCGACGGAGGTCGCGGGCCTCGTCGCGATCATCTCCGATAGCGGCCGGCGGTTCTCGGCAGCGGAGCGCACGGATCTCAAAGCGATCGCGCTGCGGCTCACGCGCGAGCTGTCGTGGCTGTCGTCGCATCGGCGCATCGTCGCCGAGGGCGAGCGTCTGCTCGCGACGAGCATGCACGATCCGCTGACCGGCGCGATGACGCGCGGAGCGTTCGAGCAGTCGGTGGCGCACGAGGTGGCGGCGGCGGGACGGCGCGGCGAGAAGGTCACGCTCGCGATCTTCGACGTGATCGGTACGCGCCGCATCAACCTGCAACACAGCCACAAAGCCGGCGACGAGGTGCTCGCGCAGGTGACGTCGAGGATCCGCGCCACGGTGCGCGGCAACGATCCGCTCGGGCGATTGGGCGGCGACGAGATCGCGGTGCTGCTCGTCGGTGCGAACGACGATCAAGCAGCGCTCGTCGTTCGCAAGATCATCTATCGCCTCGAGAACGAAGCGATCAAAGTCGACGACACGACGGAGGTCTCGATCAAAGTGCGCGCCGTCGCGAGCGAGATCGCGGGCGGCGAGCGCAGCGGCGAAGCGGCGCTCGCGCGGTGCTACGCGGCGCTGCGCACGGCCCCGCCATCGGATGTTCGCATCGTCGCCCCCGACGAACGCACCACGGAAGCCGACGCGGGCGCGGAGTCGAGCTCGCTGTCGGCGGGCACGATCGTCGGCGGCACGTATCGCGTGGTGCACGAGCTGTCGCGCGGCGCGATGGGCGTCGTCTATCGCGGTGAGGATCTCGGCCTCGGTCGCGCCGTCGCGATCAAAGTCCTGCGCAGCGATCTCGCGAGCGATCGCGATCTCGTCACGCGGTTTCGCGCGGAGGCGGCGATGCTCGCGTCGCTGCACCACCCGAACCTCGTGCAGGTATACGCGCTCGGCGAGCACCAGCGCGACGTGTACTTCGTGATGGAGCTCGTCGAGGGACAGCCGCTCAGCGAGGTCATTCGCGCGTCGCTCGAGCGCAAGGAGTGGTTCCCCACGGCAGCGATCACGCAGATCACGCTCGAGATCGGCGACGCGCTCGATGCGATGCACGCGCTCGGCCTCATCCATCGCGACGTGAAGCCGGCGAACATCCTCCTCGATCGCGAGCGTGATCGCGCGGTGCTCGTCGATGTCGGCGTCGCGGTGAAAGCAGGCGATGCGCGCGACGCCGCCGGCACGCCGGGCTTTGCAGCGCCCGAGTCGTTCCTCGAGCAGACCGACGGTCCCACGACGGACGTGTACGGTCTCGCGGCCACGGTGTACTGCATGCTGACCGGTCGCCCGCCGTTTGGCTCGGGCCCCGCGCCGCAGGTCGTGCAGCGCCAGCTGACGGATCCGCTCACGCCGCCCTCGCAGCTGCGACCGACGCTGTCGGAGGCGGTGGACGCCGTGCTGCTGAAAGCGCTCGCACCGTCGCCGAAACGGCGCTGGGCCTCCGCGTCGACGTTCGCGATCGCCCTCGGCCGCGCGCTCGAGCGGTTGCCCGCGGATCACGTGCCCGCGCCCGTGCAGCAGGCCGAGGATCCGGTGCGGCAAGCCGAGTCCCTGTTCGCACCCACGGCGGGTATCGCCGAGGCGTCCGATCCTCCGTCGATCAAGAAGCGCGGCGAGCGCACGGTCAGCGGCCAGGTCCGTGCCGCGCATCTGCGCGTGCTCTCGAAGCTGCTCCAGCATCACCTCGGCGAGAGCGGCATCGCGAAGCTCGTGAACGAGTCACCCGCGCTCGCGAGCTCGCTGTCTCCGACGCTGGCGCCGCTCGCGTGGATCGATCTCACCGAGCTGATCGCGATGCTCGACAAAGCGCACGAGAAGATTCCGAGCCAGCTCGTGCCGCGCAAGGTGGGGCGCGGAACGATGTCGGCGACGTTCGCGCATCTGTTCGGCGCCGATCCGTCCACGTTGCCCGCCGAGATCGTACTCGCCGCCCTGCCCTCGTTCTGGGATCGCTATCACACGTGGAGCGGCGTCGACGTCGTCGTGCATCCCGGCAGCGCCGACGTGGTGCTCGACGGGTTCTCGGGCTCGCCCGACATCTGCACGATGATCGCGTCGGAGCTCGAGCGCATCGTCGAGCTCACGGGAGCGAGCGGCGTCGGTGCGATCCACACGCAGTGCATGTGTCAGGGCGCGGAGACGTGCGACTACCGACTCAGCTGGATGACCGCCTCGTGAGCGCGTGATACCAACGAGCGCATGGCGCGCACACCTTTTGTCGTCGGTAACTGGAAGCTCAACAAGACGATCAACGATTCGCTCGCGCTCGTCACCGAGCTGAAGAATCAGCTCGGCGCGACCAAGGGCGTCGCGATCGGCGTGGCCCCGGTGTTCACGTCGCTTCACGCGGTGGCGAAGCGCCTCGAGGGAACGGCGATCGCGACGTGCGGCCAGAACTGCCACTGGGAGAACAGCGGCGCGTGGACCGGCGAGGTCGGCGCACCGCTGCTCGCGGACGCCGGCGCGTCGTGGGTGATCGTCGGCCACAGCGAGCGCCGCCAGTTCTTCGGCGACACCAGCGAGTCGGTCGGCAAGAAGGCGAAGGCCGCGATCGCCGCGGGCCTCGGCGCGATCGTCTGCGTCGGCGAGATGCTCGCGGATCGCGACGGCGGCCGCACGCTCTCCGTGGTCGACGAGCAGCTGTCGGGCGGGCTCGCCGGCATCGAGGCGAGCAGCGCCAGCAAGCTCGTCATCGCATACGAGCCGGTGTGGGCGATCGGCACGGGCCGTACGGCGACGCCCGCGCAAGCGCAGGAAGTCCACGCCCACATTCGCAAGCGGCTCGCCGATCGCTACGGTGCCGCCGTCGCCGACACGATCCGGATCCAGTACGGCGGGTCCGTCAAACCGCAGAACGCGGAGCAGCTGATGTCCGAGCCGGACATCGATGGAGCCCTCGTCGGTGGGGCCTCCCTGGAAGCTGCGGATTTCATTGCGATCGTAAAGGCCGCCCGCCCGTCCTAACAGGTTGCACGAGCTAGCCAAAAGAACTACAAACCGTTCTCCGCAATGTCGACGCTGATCACGGTTCTGCACGTCATCGTGTGCTTGTTCCTCATGCTCACGGTGCTTTTGCAGAGTGGCAAAGGCGGCGGCATGGGTGGCGCCTTCGGCGGTAGCAACGCCGGTACGGTCTTCGGCGGCTCCGGCGCGTCGACGTTTCTTCGCAAGCTCACCGCCGGTGCAGCGACGGTCTTCATGGCTACGTCCATGGTCCTCGCGTTCATCGCGAGCCACGACGCGGGCGATGCGCTCGAGAAGTTCGGCGCCTCGCAGCAGAAGCTGGCCAAGGAGAAAGAGGCCGCGCGCAAGGAAGCGCTCAAGAACGGCGCGGATGCCGGCTCTGGCTCGGCCTCGCCGTCGTCGATGTCTCCGCACGTGATCGAGCTCGGCTCGGGCGCCGAGGCCGGCTCTGCCGAGGCCGGCTCTGCCGAGGCCAGCTCTGCCGAGGCTGTGCCCGCCGAGACCGGCGCTGGCTCCGCCCAGGCTGGCTCCGGCCAGGCTGGCTCTGCACAGACCGACTCTCCCGCTCCCGCTCCCGCCGCAGCCGGCAGCGCGACCGCGCCCACAGCGACGCCCTAGAGCACGATCTTCACGCGCGTCGTCACGGGTCGCGCCGACAAGGCGGTGATGCTCGTCGGCATGTTCGACCTGCCTGAACATGCGCAGCCTGCGGTCGTGCGCTGATCGCCGCCGGAAGCGGTGCTAGGGTTTGCCCCATGCGCTTCGCGAAATATCACGGCCTCGGCAACGACTTCCTCGTCGTCGACCTTCGCAACGTCGATGCAGCCGCGGCCGCTGCGGTGCAGGAGCCGGACACCGTGCGTGCGCTGTGTGATCGCCAGTTCGGCGTCGGTGGCGACGGTGTGCTCGCGATTCTCCCGTCGTCTACCGGCGACGACGCGCGCATGCGCGTGCTCAACAGCGACGGCAGCGAAGCCGAGATGTGCGGCAACGGTCTTCGCTGCGTCGTGCAAGAGCTGCACGATCGCGGTGGCATCGGCAAAGACGAGATGGCGATCGATACAGGCGCCGGTCGCCTCGTCTGCGCGATCGCGCCGGACGGCGTCACCGTGTCGATGGGCGCGCCTCGCCTCCTCCGCAGCGAGATTCCAATGGTGGGTCCGATCCACGAGCGCTGCATCGATCAACCGATCGATGTCCACGGTCAGCCCACGCGTCGCGTGACGTGCGTGTCGATGGGCAACCCGCACGCGATCACGTTCGTCGACTCGCACGAAGAAGCGAAGCTGCTCGCGGCCACCGTCGGTCCGTCGATCGAGCGCCACGCCTACTTCCCGCAGCGCACCAACGCCGAGTTCGCGTTCGTGCGCTCGCGCCAGGAGATCGATCTCGTCGTGTGGGAGCGCGGCGCGGGACTCACGCTCGCGTGTGGAACGGGCGCGTGCGCCACGGTCGTCGCGGCGATCCTCACCGGCCGCTGCGACGAAGGCATCGCCGTGAAGGTGAACCTGCCCGGCGGCGCGCTCACGATCCGCGTCATGCCGGAGCTCCAGAACGTGAAGATGCACGGCCCCGCGCAGCTCGTCTTCGATGGCGAGATCGATCTCGCGACTCTCTCGCGCCGCCCCGCGTAGCTACAAGTTTCTCGCGCCTGCCAAAGGCACGACGCGTGCTCCAGCTTCGTAGCCATGAAGCTCGCGCCGGTCTTGCCCGTCTTGTTGCTCGTCGGTCTCGCGGCATCGAGCGCACGTGCGGACCACGACGCGCCCGCCGCGCGTACCGGTGTGGCGAAGGAGCACGGGCACATCGGTCTCAGCGCCGGTGCCGGCACGAATGGCTTCATCGGCGCGGCCGCGCGTGCCGTGATCGGCCCCGGCCTCGGCTGGGAGGTCCGCGTCACCACGCTCGACAATCGCCACGTCCGCGCGGAGCTGTCGTACCTGGGCTCGATCCAAGAAGCGCTCGACGACTCCGAGCTCACGATGCGAACGCACGGCGTCCAGGGGACGCTGCGCATCAACGTCGTGCCGTCGTGGCCTGTCGAGCCGTTCTTCTACATCGGCGTCGGCGTGTCGCGCCTCACTGCCGAGAACGATCCGATGGGCAGGTTCGGCGGCGTCGACTACGTCCTCGACAACCCGTTCGGCTTCGGCGCCGCGTATCACTACAAGCGCTGGGTGTTCGATCTTCGCGCGGCGATCTCTGTCGTTACCGGCGCGCAGATCGTGACGGACGAAACGATGGAGAGCGCCAACCTCAATCGCTTCAGCTTGCGCGCGAGCGTGGGCGTCGAGCTCTGACTCAGTAGTAGCCGCGCGGCGTGGGCGGCGGCTGATACGGCGCGGGCTCGGAGCGGCGATACGGATCTTGCTGCGGCGGCGGCGCGTATCCGCCGTACGCCTGACCACCATACTGTCCCGAGTACGGATCGCGATTGCCGTACGCCTGCTGCGACTGCGGCTTGCGCCAACCGTTCCAGTCACCCACGCGATCTCTGCGATCGCTCCACCACCGTCCGTTGTACTGGCGTCCCTGCGGATCGAACACGAGGAAGCCTTCGCCGGTGAGCGGCGGATTGTTCGGCTCGTTCCAACGGAACTGCAACACGTTGCCGCGCAGGTTCCCGGCGAAGTAGCCGATCACTTCCGCGCCTTGACGTTGATAGACCCAGACGCCCTGCACCGATCCAGCTTGCAGTCCGCCTTTGGAGTTGTCGGGCTCGATCTTCACCGCGCCGAAGTTGGTCTGCCAGAGGCCGAGCGCCGCGGATGCTTCCATCTGCTGGGGCGGCGGCGGTTGACCGACGTTCTGCTGCCCTCCACCGGAATGCGGCCCTTGCGGCGGCGGAGGATTGCTCGAAGAAGTTGCGGAACCTGCGGCCGCGAGTCCCGCTGCGAGAACCAACGCGACCCGCACGACATTGCCAGCGCTCATGGACGGCTAGTATAGCGCCGGACCGTCGAGAGGACCGGGCAAGTTACCGTCGGGTGTTGTCGTTTCCTGGCAAGGTGATAGTGTGCGCGTCGCTGTCCGTGCGGCTTCCCACAACAGGTGGCACCGTCCGGCTCCCGGGCCCATAGCTCAATCGGTTAGAGCGGCCGGCTCATAACCGGTGGGTCCCAGGTTCAAATCCTGGTGGGCCCACGCTGACAAGTAAGAGACAGATCGAACGGAAAGGTAGTCACCGTGCGCGAACAGCTCGTCCACCTCCTCCAGCTCCAGACGTCGGATGTCAAAGTCCGCGAGCTCGAGCAAGCAGCGACTCAGCTCCCCGCGAAGCTCGATCCACTCCGCCGCGATCTCGCGAAGCTTCAAGGGATGCTCGACGCCGAGCGCGCGAAGCTCTCGGAGACCGAGACCTGGCGCAAGAACCAGCAAGAGCTGCTCGACCGCGAGCGCGAGGCACTCAAGCTCGCCCAGTCCAAGATGCAGCAGGTAAAGAACACCAAAGAGCACAGCGCCGCGATGCGCGAGGTCGAGAACAAGCGCAAGTCGATCGCGGATCGCGAGGCCGAGCTGAAGAAGGTGTCGGAGTCGCTGACCTCGTCGACAACGCAGCTCTTGGCGCACGAGAAGGATGTCGAGAGCGTTCGCACGGAGCTGGCGAACAGCGAGGCGGCGCAAGCGGACCAGCTCGCGGAGATCCGCGCAAACCTCGAGGCGGCCAAGGCCGAGCGTGATGCAGCGCGCGGCAACGTCGACAAGAACTGGCTGAAGACGTACGACTCGCTCGTCGGCAAGAAGGGCTATGCCGTCGCGCCGGTCGTGAAGGGCGTGTGCCAGGGCTGCCACATGACGTTGCCGCCGCAGCTCAACAACATCCTCGCGCGCATGGAGTCCATCGAGACGTGCCCGCGGTGCGCGCGCCTCGTGTATCGCAAAGAGCTGCTCGAGGCCACGGCGCCAGCTCCTGCCGCCGAGCCAACGCCCGAGTAGCGATGAACGTCGACGGGCGCTGGAGGCGCGCGATCGAGATCGACGAGCGCGGCGCGGTCCTCGTCCTCGATCAGGTGCGGCTCCCCTACGCGATCGAGTGGCTCGCGCTGCGCGACCTCGACGACGCCGCGCGCGCGATTCGTGACATGCACGTGCGCGGCGCGCCGCTGATCGGTGCCGTCGCCGCGGCGGGCGTGGCGCTCGCACTGCGCGGTGGTGTCGCGCTCGAGCGAGCGTGCGAGGTCCTCGTCGCCACGCGGCCGACCGCCGTGAACCTCGCGTGGGCGATCGCGGCGATGAAGGCGCGCCTGGTCGAGCGTGGCGTCGATGCGGATCTCGCGATGCAGCTCGCGCGCGAGATCGCGGACGAGGATGTCGCGCGCAACGAGGCGATCGGCGGGCACGGGCTCGCGCTGCTCGAAGAGCGGGCCGGCGAGCGACCGTTGCACGTGCTCACGCATTGCAACGCGGGCTGGCTCGCCACTGTCGATTGGGGCACCGCGCTCGCGCCGATCTATAAAGCGCACGATGCGGGCATCGCGATTCACGTGTGGGTCGAGGAGACGCGCCCGCGCAACCAGGGTCTGCTCACCGCGTGGGAGCTCGCGCAGCACGGCGTGCCGCACACGGTGATCGTCGACAACGCAGGCGGTCACCTCATGCAGCGCGGCGACGTGGATCTGTGCATCGTCGGCACCGATCGCACCACGGCGAACGGCGACGTGTGCAACAAGATCGGCACGTACCTGAAAGCGCTCGCCGCGCGCGACTGCGAGCTGCCGTTCTACGTCGCGGCGCCCTCGCCCTCGATCGACTGGACGATCGCCGACGGCGCATCGATCCCGATCGAGGAGCGCGGTGGCGACGAAGTGCGCCGCATCGCCGGTGCGCGTGTGATGTCCGACGACACGCCCGTCGCGAACCCCGCGTTCGACGTCACGCCGAGCCACCTCGTGACCAAGCTCGTCACCGAGCGTGGCGCGTGCGACGCCTCGCGCGAAGGGCTTCGCTCGCTGTTTCCCGAGCGCGCGCCATGACGATGGCACTGCGCGACAAGCTCGTCGCGACGGCGAAGAGGATGTCGTCGCTCGGGCTCACGCCGGGCATGTCCGGCAACGTCAGCGTGCGCACGCCGAGCGGCATGCTCGTCACGCCCTCGGGCATGCCGTACGACGACCTCGTTCCCGACGATGCGGTCGCGATCCAGCTCGACGGCACCGTGCGTCCAGGTCAGCGCACGCCGACCAGCGAGTGGCAGCTCCATCGCGACATCCTCGCGTCGCGCAGCGATGTCGGCGCGATCGTGCACACGCACTCGCTGTTCTCGACGACGGTGTCGATGCTGCGCCGCCCGATCCCCGCCGTGCACTACATGGTGGTGCTCGCCGGTGGCGACGAGATTCCGTGCGCCGAGTACGCCACGTTCGGCAGCGCGCAGCTCGCGCTCAACGCCGTCACCGCGCTGCGCGGCAAGAGCGCGTGCCTCCTCGCGAACCACGGCATGGTGGCGCTCGGTGCCACGCTCGAGAGCGCGCTGCGTCTCGCCGCGGAGGTCGAGACGCTCGCGTCGCAGTACTGGCACGCCGTCCAGATCGGCCAGCCACACGTCCTCGATCGCGACGAGCTCTCGTTGGTCCGCGCGAAGTTCGCGGAGTACGGTCAGAAAAAGAGACGCTGAAAGAGACGCTGAAAGAGACGCTGATCGTGGAGTAACGATTTCGCTTCGAGCGCCGTCTATTTCGTTCGGGTCCCCGGCTCGAAGACTCGCCACCCCAACATCCCTGCGAGCTCGGTTGGTCGGATCGACACAACCGAGCTCTGGGGTTAGAGCTGCGTCGCGCGCTCGAGTCGCTCGGCGAGCGCGAACAGGCGATCGCGACGCGTCTCGATGATGTTGCCCGCCGCGCGTGCGATGGCGGCGACCGGCGCCACGGGTTGTGACTCGAGGAACTCGAGCGCCGTGGAGCCGCCACCCCACCACTTCTTCGCGAGCTCGACCTGCTTCATCACGCCGCTCTCGCCGACGGTCGCGTGCAAGAACGCGCCGAGCGGTGACGGTCCCGTATCGAAGCTCGACTCCGACGCGCGTCCTTCGGCGAGCAGCTTGTGCAGCGGCGGATCGAGATCGCGCGCGTGCGACAGCGTCGGCAGGAAGTGCTCGATGCGCTTGAACGGCGTCTCGCGCATCATCGGCTGCGCCGTGCGCTTCACGCCCCCCATGAAGTAGTCGAGCGGCACGTCGCCGCCGGTGGACTCGGCGATCGCCTCGACGAGCGCGATCGAGTACAGCTTCGCGCGCAGGTAACGCACGGCGAGCTCGAGGTTGCCCGTGGTGCGCGCGACACGGCGCGCGTGGATCTCCGCTTTCGGCTCGCCGCCCCATGCGTGGAACACGCGCTCGGCGGGCAGCTGCGCGAGGAACGACTCCATCTTCTGCAGCGCGAGGCGGTAGTCGCGCACCGTGTAGACCATCGGCGCGTGGAGCGCGGGGTTGGACTCGGGGAGGAGCTTCCACGTGTTGTCGAGGAAGCGGCCCGGATCGTTCTCCGAGAAGTTCTCGACGTCCCGGTTGCCGACGCGAACCGCGCGCCGCACGGACTCGTCGAGCGTGTCGCCAGCCAGACCGAGCTGCTCGAGGCGCGCGCGGAGGGGCGGCACCGGATCCGCGCGGAACGGGATCGTTTGCTCGATGCACGCCGCGATGCTGATCAACTGCTCGCGCGTGAGCGCGTTCGCGAGCTGCACCGAGCACACGAGCGCGCTCGCGAACTCGTTGAGGCCCGTCGTCGGCGTGACGACGTCACCGACTTGCCGATCGAACACGGCGAGCACGTCGCCGGTGACCGGAGCGGCCGCGTGCGGGAGGACGCGCCAGCCGAACGAGCTCGTCTCGAGCACCGCGGACAGCTCCGCGCGCATCGATCGCGGCGAGCCTTGATCGACCTGGATATAGACGACGTCGTGATAGAGCGCTGCGATGATCTCGAGCGCATCGCCCTCGCGAAGCAGCGACGCGACGTGATCGTGATTGTGAAACTCGCGACCGGGGGCCGAGAGCGCCGCGTGGATCGAGAAGCCCCAGCGCTCGATGTCTGCCGTGTCCGCCGTCGAGCCGAGGTCGTGCAGGGCGCGCCACAGCGCATTCACGATTTCGTGAACAGGCGAACGCTGATCCACCACCGATCCACCGTATCACAGCAACGAGGCCCGGCTCGACGGAGAGGTCGATAAGCCGAGTTCTGTGTCGTGGCGATCATTCATCTAGGCCCACCATTGCTGATGGGCTCGAGCGACCAACCCGGAGTCATCGTGCGGGCAACACGACCCCTGTCTGGTCTTGCTTCGGGTGGGGTTTACCGTGCCTCCACTGTCACCAGCGGAGCGGTGCGCTCTTACCGCACCGTTTCACCCTTACCTTCCTTGCGGTCGGCGGTTTGCTTTCTGTTGCACTGTCCTGCGAGTCACCTCGACTGGTCGTTAACCAGCACCCTGCCCTGTGAAGCTCGGACTTTCCTCCCGCCACCAGCTCGCGCTGATGGCCGGCGATCACCTCGACCTCTCCGTCGAATCGAGCGGCAAATGATTACCACGAGTTGAGCTGGCCGCTGTCATGTTTTTTCGCTGTCGTGGCCGACAGCGCGCGTGTTATGGCGCCGCCCCTATGAAGGTTGGCTTGGTCTTGGTGCTGAGTGTGGTGGCGGTGGCGTGTGGTGATGATGGATCGACGGCGGGTCCCGACGCGTGCGTCGGCCCGAGCTGCGAGACCGCGTCGTTGTGCGGCAACGGCGTCGTCGACATCGCCACGGAGGACTGCGACGACGGCAACTCCGCGGGTGGGGACGGGTGCTCCGAGACCTGTCACAACGAGTGCGGCAACGGCTCGGTCGATGGTGACGAACGCTGTGATGACGGCAACCTCGTCGCCGGCGATGGCTGCGATCTGCGTTGTCTCGTCGAGCCCGGCTTCACCTGCGATGGCGAGCCGAGCGAGTGCATCGAGCCGACCGGCGCGTGCGCGGATCCCTTCCTCGTGCCGATGATCGACAACGGCAACGGCGCGTTCGTCGGTGAAGCCTCCGGCGACACGTCGACCAGCACGGATCAAGTGACGGAAGGACCGTGCGACTACGGCGACAGCGGCTCCGGCAAGGATCACGTGTGGCGCTTCACGATCACCGAGCGGCGCGACGTCGCGATTCGCGTCGACGGCGCCACCGCGTTCGATTCGCTGATCCGCCTCTTGTCGATCGCGTGCGACGAAGCGACGGAGATCCCCGAGCATCCCGGCGAGGACGGCTGCGCCGACGATTTCGGCACCGAGGAAGTGCTCGTGTACAACGGCCTGCCCGCCGGCACGTACTACGTCGTCATCGACGGCTACGACGAGACGGAGATGGGCACGTACAAGTTCTACGTGACCGCGACGGCGTCCGTGTGCGGCAACGGCATGCGGAACGGCACCGAAGAGTGCGACGACGGCAACACGCTGCCCAACGATGGTTGCGACGGCACGTGCAGCGTGGAAGCGGGTTACGTCTGCAACAACGCGATGCCGAGCGTGTTCACGAGCGCGTGCGGCAGCGGCACCATCGAAGAGGGCGAGGAGTGCGACGACGGCAACACCGTCCCCGGCGATCGCTGCTCCGCGACCTGCACGCTCGAGTACGACGTGCTCGAAGCGCCCGAGCCCAACGACACGACGCCGCAGATCATCGCGCCGACGGATCGTCAGATCCGCGGCTCGCTCCTGCCCGACGACATCGACCTCTATCAGTTCACGCTCACCTCGCCGGCGACCGTCGAGATCGAGACGTACAACGCGATCGACGCCGCCTCGCTGTACAACGGCCGTGGATCGCAGACCGACCTCGATTGCATCGGCTTTGACAGCGTCATCCGGCTGTTCGAGCTCGGCGCCGACACGACCATGAACGCGATGGCGCTCGCGACCGACGACCAAGACGGCGACGTCTCGTGCAGCTACATCGGTCCGAACGACTCCACGCTCGATGACATGGGCATGGCCATCCCCACGCAAGGCATGCTCCCGGCGGGCACGTACGTGATCAAAGTGGAGGACTACTTCGGCGACGCGCAGCCCTACTATATCGTCGATCTCAAGATCGCCTCGCTCGGCCCCGTCGCGCCGATCATGGGCGACATCGTCATCAACGAGATCCTCGCCGCGGACAACGTGTCCGACGCGAACTGCGATGGCGCCACGAACGGCACCAACGACGAGTTCATCGAGATCGTGAACGTGTCCTCGAAGACGCTCGATCTGCAAGGCGTCACCATCGCGGATCTCGTCGGCGTGACGCACGTCTTCGCCGCCAACACGCTCCTTCCGCCCGGCAAGGCGATCGTCGTGTACGCGGGTGGCACGTCGATGTGCCCCGGCGTGAACGGCGTGATCGCGAGCGGCGGTGGCGTCGGCATCGCGCAGGGGCTGCGCCTCAACGATCTCGGCGACACGATCACGATCAAGAACGGCGCGGGCGAGACGCTCGTCGACCTGACCTACCCGGGACAGACGCTCAACATCTCGTGGAACCGTTCGCCCGATGTCACCGGCGCGACGTTCGTGAATCACGACACGGTGCCCGGTGCGATGGGCCGCTACTCTCCCGGCAAGCGCGCGAACGGCACGCCGTTCTGATCATGCCGCGGCGGGCAGCTCCGCCGACGCGTGGTTGTACACGCCGGTCCGGAGGTTCTTGCGAATGGTCAGCGCCTCGCGCACGACCTTCCACATGTCCTTGAGCGGGTTGATGCGCGAGCGGTTGTCGTCGAGCCACTCGACGCCGACCTCCTCGATCGCGAAGCCGCGACGGCGCGCGAGCGCGAGGATCTCGAGGTCGAACGCCCAGCCATCGATCTTGCCGCGCTTGAACAGATCGCGAGCTGCTTCGGCGGTGAACGCTTTGAAGCCGCACTGCGTGTCCTGGATGCCGGGCACGAGCGAGCGCTGGATCACCTTGTTGCAGAGGCGCGACCACAGCACGCGATAGAACGGCTGCTTGATGTTGGTGCGTGCACCCTCGGCGTAGCGCGAGCCGATCGCGATCTCGGCTGTGCAAGCGACGAGAGGCGCGAGCAGACGCGGCATCTCCTCCGGCGGCATCGAGCAGTCCGCGTCGCACATCACGCGGATCTGACCGCGCGCAGCGAGCATGCCGCGTCGAACCGCCGCGCCCTTGCCGCGGTTGGGCAGCTGGCGCACGAGGCGAACGTTCGGGATGCGCGTCATCGCGGCCTCGACGACGGCGCAGGTCGCGTCCTTCGAGCCGTCATCGACGACCACGATCTCGTAGCGAAGCGGCTGCGTGGAGAGAAACGCGTGGAGGCGATCCAGCGTCGGCGGCAGACGGTGCTCTTCGTTGTACGCGGGGACGATCACGGAGAGGTCGACGAACGGGACGAGCGTGGACATACGAATCTCCTTGCGTGCGCGCGGCACGCTTCCAACCGAGGTCAATGTGAGTCGCGAACGGCCCGAGTCAGCGGGCGTTCACGCGCGCTTCACGCGAGCGACGACGCGGGGTCTGCATCCGAGCGAACGCGCGAGAACACGAGCCTTCGCTGCGCCGGATACGTCCAGATGATGAAGACGGTGACTGCGCAGAGCAGCTTCGCGACCACGTACGGGACGCCGAGCTCCACGGCGACGAGCTTCATCGCGAGCGCCATCAGGAGCGCGGTCGCCACGGCAACAGCGCCGAAGCGTGCGAGCTGGTGGAGCGTGATCGGCGAGCGATCACGGAACGCGACGTACTTGTTCAGCACGAAGTTCATCGCGGCTCCCGCGCCACTCGCGAGAAACGCCGAGACCGGAATCGAGAGCCCGATGGCCTCGACCAGAAGGACGAGGAACGAGACATCGACAATGGTCGCGGCGATCCCGCCGAAGCCGGCGGTCAGAAGCTCGCGAGCGTTTTTCTTCGTCACGACCAAGAGAAGGAGCACCCCTTATGCCATGCAGAACCTGGTAAGGGTTGCGGGCACCTAGCGCTTTTCGGGTGTCGGTTTTCCACCACCGCCGATTGGTTCGACCACTCCAGCGTCAGGTCGTTCGACGGGGGTGTCAGCTGCGCTCTCGTCGGGGTCATACGCAGGCTCGTCGGTGGCCTCGACCTCGGGCTCCGTACATCTCGTACGTTTCTTGGGCGTGGCCAACTTCTGCGCGCCCTCGATCACGCGGGGCGGCGCGCCATCGAGATCGTAGACCACCACCCCATCATCGGCCGCCACCGCGAGCTGTCGGTCGGAGATCCACTCGATGGCGAGACCTTTGGTCGCACGGACGAGCTCCGTGGTCTTCCCGGTCGTCACATCAGCCACCACCGCAGCAGCGCTCACCGTTCCCGGCGCGCACGTCTCGTCGAGCTGCGCGACGAACGCGAGGTGGGTCTTCTGCGGCGAGTAGCTCGCGGTGTTGCCATCGATGAGCCCCGGGCTCGGCACGGTGAGCACGCGGTTCGACGCGGACAAGCGGATCGCGCTCGCGAGCCCCTTGTCATCCCAGTCCGCGACGATGCCTTTGATCGGCAGCTGCGTGATCGCACCGGAGCGCGACTTCACCTCGAGGTACGGCCCCGCCGGTCGCGTCGTCTTGGGCGGTGCCGCGACAAGCTTGTTGCGATCGTCGAGGCGCCGCCAGTGCGGCTTGGACGCGGTAGCGGACGCGCCATAGATGTAGAAGCCGGCCGGCGCCTTCGACGAGTACGCGACGGTGACGCTCTTCTTGGTGCCGAGCTCGAGCGCGCGCGTGATGGTTCCGTCGGAGAAATCCACGACGCCGACGCCGAGGTCACGCTGCTTCGTGGGCTTGCCGTAGCGCGGGATCACGCGCGCCACGTACGCGAGCTTGCGCGCCGACGGAACGGAGAGCGCGGCGATCACGGTGCCGCCCGTGCGCGTCAGTCGATACCAGCGCTGCGTCTGCGGATCGATCGCGAACAGATCACCATCGGCGATCACGATCGTCCCGCGCGCGATCGCTTGCGCGAAGGCGATGCGGTCGCGATCGACGCGCTCGATCCACGCCTGCCCCGTCGGCGTCTCGCGAAACGCGGCGAGCGCCGGGAGCTCGAGGGATGCCTTACCCCACTTCGCGAAATCACCCGCGACCGCAGCGTGCAGCGGCTCGACGATCTCGTCGGTCTTGTTCTGCCGGCCGAGCGCCGCGGCCAACAGCCACGACGCTTCGAGGTGCGTCGGATCCGCGGCGAGTGCAGCTCTGCACGCGGCCACGACCGCCGGCCAGTCCTCGCGCGCCTCCGCGGTCCGAGCCTCGCGAAACTTCGCGTGCCCCGCGCGATCGCGCCACCGGTGCGCACCCAGATCGGGGAGACCGAGCGCGCGGTCCGCCAGCTCCACCGCGGCGGGGCCTGCGTCGCGCGCAGCCTCGGCCGACGCGTCCCGTTTCGCGGGCGATGACGTGCCTTTACCGCACGCCCAGAGGGCGAGCAGCAGCACGGTTATCGCTCGGCCAGGCACCATTGCCGACACAGGGGCATCCTGTTACAAACCGCCGCCCGTGTCTGCACTCCCGCTCCTCTTGCTGATGGCCGCCGCATGTCAGGGCGGCGCCTCGTCCGAGCGGGCGAAACCCACCTCACCGCCGCGCAACGCGATCGATCTGCGCGACGCGAAGGGCGTGTTGCTCGCGCGCGTGACCGAGGGGCGTCCGTGCCGCGCGACGATCGAGGACGACGAGCTGATCGTCGGCGGTCGTCCACTCGTCATGATGCTCGGCGAGACGCGGTGGACGAGCGACGACATCGACGGCTCGACCGTGATCTCGCGCAATGGCCAGAGCTACGCGCGCATCTTCCCCGCCGAGGTGCGCGACGATGAAGTCGCGCTGTTCGATCGCCAAGGCGTGGCCATGCTCCGCGTGACCGCCACGCCCGACACCGCCATCGTCCGGGATTCCGGACAGTCGCCGGTGCGCGAGCTCTCCCGATCTGCCTCGGGGATCACCATCAAGACGCCGTCCGGTGATGCCACCGTCACCGGAACGAATGACCTTTTGCTCGCCGCGGTTCTCTCCGCGACCGAGCTGAGCGCCGAGATACGAGCGCTCGCTGCCTGTCACCGCCTGTTGCCCTCGCAGAAAGCCGCGATCTAGATGTCCGTTTCAAATATCCGCAACGTCGCGATTATCGCGCACGTCGATCACGGCAAGACCACGCTCGTCGATGGCCTCCTCAAGCAAGCGGGCACGTTCCGCACGGGCGAGGTGGTCGCAGAGCGCGCCATGGACTCCAACGATCTCGAGCGCGAGCGTGGCATCACGATCCTCTCGAAGTGCACGGCCGTCACGTGGAAAGGCACGCGCATCAACATCGTCGACACGCCGGGACACGCGGACTTCGGCGGTGAGGTCGAGCGCGTGCTCGGCATGGTCGACTCGGTGCTCCTGCTCGTCGACGCGTACGAAGGCGCGATGCCGCAGACGCGCTTCGTGACGCAGAAGGCGTTCGAGATGGGCCTGAACCCGATCGTCGTCGTCAACAAGATCGATCGCCCGGGTGTGGATCCGCACCAGGTGATGGATCAGGTGTTCGCGCTGTTCGATTCGCTCGGCGCCAACGACCGCCAGCTCGACTTCCCCGTGATCTACGCGTCGGGCCGCCAGGGGTACGCGATCCGCGAGCTCGGCGACGAGCCCAAGGACCTGAGCCCGATCCTCGATCTCATCATCGAGAAGGTGCCGCCCGCCGCGGGCGATCCGAGCGCGCCGCTGCTCATGCAGGTCGCCACGCTCGACTACGACGACTACCTCGGCTACATGGCGATCGGTCGCATGCGCGCCGGCCGCAGCAAGGTCGGCGATCGCGTGCTCCTCGCGCACCGCGATGGCAGCAAGGAAGAGTTCCGCGTCCAGAAGGTGCTCGGCTTCCAGGGCCTCAAGCGCTTCGAGCTCGCCGAGGCAGTCGCCGGTGACATCGTCGCGTTCACGGGCATGTCGAACCTGAACGTCGGCGAGACGATCACGTCGATCCAGAACCCGACGATCCTCCCGCTCCTCAAGATCGACGCGCCGACGATCACCATGAACTTCCGCGTGAACGACGGACCGTTCGCCGGCAAAGAAGGCAAGTACGTCACGTCGCGCAACCTCGCGGAGCGTCTCCAGCGCGAGCTGAAGTCCAACGTCGCGCTTCGCGTCGAGGAGACCTCGGATGCCGGCGTGTTCCGCGTGTCGGGTCGCGGCGAGCTCCACCTGACGGTGCTCATCGAGACGATGCGGCGCGAGGGCTACGAGCTGTGCGTGAGCCAGCCGCAGGTCATCCTCAAGCTCGACGAAGCCACCGGCAAGATGTTCGAGCCGTACGAGGACGCCGTCATCGATCTCGACGAGGCGTACACGGGCCCCGTCGTCGCCGAGCTCAACCGTCGCCTCGGTCAGATGACCGAGATGCGTCCGTCGGCGCCGGGCCGCACGCGCCTCGAGTACCGCATCCCCGCGCGCGGCCTCATCGGCTATCGCTCGCAGTTCATGACGGACACGCGCGGCACCGGCGTGCTCTACACCCAGTTCGCCGACTACGGCCCGCAAGGCCCCGACATCCGCACGCGCCAGAACGGCGTGCTCGTCTCGAGCGAGACCGGCACGACCAACGCGTACGGCCTCTTCTACTTGCAGGAGCGTGGCCAGCTCTTCGTCGGTCCGAACGTCGCCAACTACTCGGGCATGATCGTCGGCATTCACCAGCGAGATAACGATCTGGTCGTGAATCCGAACAAGGCGAAGAAGCTGACCAACATCCGCACCACGTCCGCGGACGAGAAGCTCATCCTCGCGCCGCCGCGTCAACTCACGCTCGAGTACGCGCTCGAGTTCATCAACGACGACGAGCTCGTCGAGGTGACGCCCAAGACGATCCGCCTGCGCAAGCAGGAGCTCGATCACAACGTGCGCAAGCGCTTCGAGAAGAAGGCCGCCGAGGTCGATGACTAGCGGCTACGGCGTCGACGGGTAGAGCGCGATCTCGCCCGTGGTAGGCATGCTCGCGACGATGTCCACGACGCCATCTCCGTTGTAATCGGCGACGGAGATCTGGTCCAGCCTCGCGTACGGGTACGGGAGCTCGACGGGGTCGGAGAGGGTGCCGTCCGCGTTGCCGTGGAGCACGAGGACCGCGAGCGATGCGCGCGTTCGGCCCGCGATGACATCGGCGTTCCCGTCGCCGTCGATGTCGGCGACCGCGATGGAGCTGCCGAGGTTCGTGATGGCTTTGGTCTGCGCGGCGGCGAACGTCGCGTCGCCAAGGCCTCGCATCCAGCTGATCGAGCCGCTCGTCCCCGCGTCCGCGACGACGAGGTCCGCGACGCCGTCGCCATCGATGTCGCCGATCGCGATGTCGTTCGCGACCGTGTCGTACGACGTGTCGATCAGCGGATCGAGGCCGGTCGCGGTGCCGCGAAACACCACGACGCCAGCGGCGGCGATCACGGCGACATCGGCGAAGCTGTCCGCGTCGAGGGCGCCGACGGCGAACCCGCTGATCTTGGTCACGCTCCGGTTCGACGCGTTCGTCAGCACCATGCTCGCGTTGTAGGTGCCGATGTAGATCTTGTCGTTGTAGACGGAGACGACCTCGGGCGTGGCGCCATTCGTGATCTTCGCGATCTCGATCCCGGCCGGCTTGAAGACTCCCTCGGTCGGCGCCGACGTCGACGAGTACGCGCTGCTCGTTCCCGAGGTCTGCCACGTCGAGATCCCACCGCTATCCCCGCTGATCAGCTCGAGCCGCGCATCGCCACCGATGTTCGCAGCGCGAAACCGTGCGCTCGTGATCAGCGGGCCCATGGACGGCGACGTCGCGAAGGTTCCGCTCTGCTGCACGAAGTACAAGAGCTGGGTCTGGTCGGCGAACACGAGATCGAGGTCGCCATCTCCGTCGATGTCGACGAGCTGCGCGTCATACGCGAAGTCACCACCGTCGAACGAGATCGGGGTGCCGTAGCAGGTCTCGCCCGCTTCGCGTTGCCCATTGTTGCAAGCGGCGGGTGCCGCATCGATCGGCCCTTCGGAGTCCTCGGACATGTCGGTGGTCGAACCGTCCACCGGCATGTCCCCTTTGACCTCGCCGCACGCAGCAAGCAACAACAACGCAACCATCGTTCGCATGGAGAGGCAGACTCGCCTTCCCCGCGATGTGACAACGCGGCGTCAGGACCCTTGGTTGACGACGAACAAGTAGTCGAACCGCGCGGCGATGCCCTCGGTGCCGAGGAACGTCCGGCCCCTGGGCGCGCTCGTCCTGCCGGAGTCCTGCTGGACGGTCACGTTGCCCTGCGTCGCGCGACACGTGATGTTGGTGCGCAGGTCGATCCGGAACGTGATGCGCGCCCCGCTCGCGAACTGCCCGGGCCAGGTCGCCGAGTCGGAGTCGCCGCCTTGCTGACGCGAACGCACGAAGACGTTCGAGCCGGTCTTGGCGACCGTGCACTCGAACTGCGCGTTCGTCGGCGTGGTCACCGCGATCCCGAGGCTGCCGTTGGTCTCGAGCAGATCATCGATGACGACCTCGGTCATCACGAAGGGAACATCCACATTGTCCCCCGGTGCCCATCCGCTCGTGTTCGTCGCGGTCTGCACGAGGTAGCCGTTCGCGACGGAGAAC
Organism: Pseudomonadota bacterium; assembly: GCA_023428295.1. Lineage (GTDB taxonomy): Bacteria > Myxococcota_A > Polyangia > Haliangiales > Haliangiaceae > JABFXX01. Next base: position 16,506 of record JAEYYV010000120.1, on the reverse strand, counting down.
GCGCCCTGCCCGCCCCACCCGGCGATCTCGGATGCCTCGTAGAAGCCGGCCCAGAGCACCTGCGTGTCACCGGGAGTCGACGGGCGCGGATCGCAATCGTCGCCCACGCCGTCGTTGTCCTGGTCGGGATCCGTTTGCGACGCGAGGTGCGGACAGCGATCGCACGCGTCCCCGAATGGATCGCCATCGTGGTTGCGCTGGTTCGTGTTCGGAACGTTCACGCAGTTGTCCTGCGAGTCCGCGATCGAGTCGCCGTCGGAATCCACGAACGGAATGGTCGAGTCGGTCATCCCGTCGATCGACGAATCGATCATCCCGTCGCCGGTCTGGCTCCCGTCGAGCGTGCCACCGTCCACCGCGGCTTGGCCCGGGCGGACGTCGAACCCGCAGCCCGCGACAAGCGCGAGCAAGACAGCGCTACGCACGGCCTTCATCTCATGCTCGCGAGGAGCCGCACCGACGAGGAACACGGCACGTTCATACCCCAGCCGTAACCCGCCTCCAACGACTCCGCTGCGGATAGATCGGACCGGCCGCACTCCGTCAATCGTGCTTGGCGGCCGCCGTCGGACCGAAGCGCGAGACGATGTCGTTCAGCTGCGCCGGATCGAGCATCGTCTGGTCCACCTGCGACCGACTCTCGAGTTGCAGCATGCGCGTCGGGAACGCGAACCGCACACCGAGTGCATCCGCGAGCCGGAGGATCTCGATGTTGAGCGCCGTGCGGACTTGGAGCTCGACGCCCCAGTTCGGTGCGTCCATGAAGCAGTAGACCATCACGTTCAGGCCCGAGTCACCGTAGCTGTTGAACTCCACGATCGCGTAGTCGCGGCGCATGTTGTCGAGGCGCTGGATGATGCCGCGGATGCCCGCGCAGAACGCTTCGATTCGCTCGGGCGGCGTGTCGTACGTGAGGCCGAGGTTGGCCACGTAGCGACGCCACCGCCGCGCGCCGTAGTTGTCGATCGACGTGTCCGTGAGCTTCGCGTTCGGAATCGTGACGAGCGAGTTGTAGAACGTGCGCACGCGCGTCGTCCGGAAGCCCACCTCCTCGACGGTGCCCTCGACTCCAGCGATCACGACCCAGTCGCCGATCTGGAACGGCTTGTCGATGAACACGACGAGCGAGCCGAAGAAGTTCGCGAGCGTGTCCTTCGCTGCGAGCGCGAAGGCGAGACCACCCAAGCCGAGACCCGCGAGCAGCGAGCCGACATCCACACTGAGGTTCTGGAGAAGGAAGATCGCGCTGATCGCCACGACGAAGACCTTGAGCGTCTTCCGCAGGAGCGGGACGAGCTGATCGTCGAGCTTGCTCGATGTGCCGGTCGCCTTGAACTCGAGCCAATCCGTGAGGACATCGACGAGTCGATACGCGAGCCAGCCCGCGGAGAACGCCGCGAGTCCGATGTTCAACGCGCGCGCGACCTGACTCACGCGAACCGAGAGCTGGAGCCAGGGGATGACGATCGAGAGAACGCCCGCCATGACGAGACCGCCGATCGGGTGCGCGACACGCTCGATCGCTTTGTCGATCCACTTCGCGAGTCGCCCCGCCGTCCTGCGCACGTACTTGACGAGGAGGAACACGACGATCTTCTGCAGGAATAGCGCGAGCAGGATCGCGAGCAGGATCCCGACCAGCTGCCACACCGCGATGCCGAGGTAGCGCTCGTGGAACCACGCCGGCAGCGAGTCGAGGAGTCGCTCCAGCGCGGGAGGCATCGTCTCTTCGTAGAGACCTGGAATCGCCTTGATCGTCGACTGGGAGAACTTCCATGTCTCGCCGAGCTTCACGATCTCGACGACCGGCAGATCGCTCAGGCGCCAGCGACGGATCCCGTCGGTCGCGTGAAAGTCAGGATCGGCGGGAATCGCATCGACATCGATGTAGAGACCGCGCGCATCGAGCGTTCGCTTCAGTTGCTCCGCTCGCGTGGCTGCCAACTCGGTGGTGACGAGAGCCGTGTCGAAGCACGCGGCTGCACGTGTCGCGTCGACGCGATGTTCGGCGTCCTGGACCCAATACAGGAGCTGCAGCATCGCCTCGCGCGGTGTCCTGCACGTGCCCTGTACTTGGGACGAGATGTCGGTGGAAGGATCGGGCGGGGGAGTCGGAGGGGGCGTGTCGGCGAGCGCGACGTGCGCGAACGCGAGACAAAGTAGAGCGAGATACAAACGCCGCATCACGGCACGCTAGTGGACGAGGCGCCGCCTGCTCAACTCGTTGGTGGTCAAACAGTCTTTCGCGCCCAGATCGCCGTTCGCGATCGCGATCCGCACACGGTAAGGCCGGTCTTGGCGAGGCAGTTTGCCTCGTGCTGTCACGGTGACAGTCGATTTCTTCTGTCATTCAAGTATGTTGGTAGAACGCTAAGCCATTGACAAGACTGAACATTTTGAATAGTATGTGCACTCGCAACCATTGCTACAGCACGGATTCTGACGTTGAACACGATTCGATCTGCGAAAATTACCGACGCACGAGCAGTGTGGGAGCTGCTCGCGAGCCTCCCCGAGCTGGAGCGCAACACCTGCTACGCGTACGTCGTTCTGTTCGCCGATTTCGCCAACTCGTGCGCGATCGCGGAGGACGCTGCAGGGAACGTTGTCGGCTTCGTGGTCGGCTACGTGCCGCCGCGGCGATCTGAAGAGGTGTTCGTGTGGCAGGTCGGCGTCGCGACCTCTGCACGTGGCACCGGTCTCGGTGGACGTCTTCTCGATCATGTCGTGAAGAGCACGTCCGCGCGGTTTCTCACCGCCACCGTGAGCCCGGACAACGCAGCATCACGACGTTTGTTTCAGGGGTTCGCTCGCCGCCGAGAAGTCGGATGCGCGATCGGACCCGGGTATCCGGCCGAGTTGTTCGCCGGGCCGCATCAACCCGAGGAGCTGTTCACGATCGGCCCTCTTCCGCAAAAGGAGTAACGCATGGAGACCATCAAACGACTCGAGTCGGAGGTTCGCACCTACTCGAGATCCTTCCCCGTGACGTTCTCGCGCGCGGCCGGTAGCGAGATGTTCGCTGCCGATGGAAAGCCCTATCTCGACTTCTTCGCTGGAGCCGGCGCGCTGAACTACGGCCACAACCACCCCGTCCTTCGTGAACGATTGATGGAGTACATCGCTGGCGGCGGCATCACGCACAGCCTCGACATGGCGACCGAGGCCAAGAGCGCGTTCTTGTCGACGCTGGAAGAGCGCGTGCTCTTGCCGCGCTCGCTCGATTACAAGGTGATGTTTCCGGGCCCCACGGGGACCAACGCCGTGGAAGCAGCGCTCAAGCTCGCGCGCAAGGTCACAAAGCGCAGCCACATCGTCGCCTTCACCAACGCGTTTCACGGCATGACGCTCGGCTCGCTGTCGGTCACGGGCAACGCAGGAAAGCGCGGCGGTGCGGGCGTGCCCTTGTCACACGTCGTGCGTGCGCCGTTCGATGGCTACTTCGGCCCCGAGGTCGACTCGCTCGAGCAGCTCGATCTGCTCCTCGCTGATCGTTCGAGCGGAATCGAAGCTCCGGCCGCGTTCCTCCTCGAGACCGTCCAGGCCGAAGGCGGCGTGAACGTCGCGAGCGCGCGGTGGCTCCGCGCCCTCGCCGACCTCGCGCGCAGCTATGGCTCGCTGTTGATCGTCGACGATATCCAGGTCGGCTGTGGCCGCACCGGGCCGTTCTTCAGCTTCGAGGAGATCGGCATCAAGCCCGACATCATCTGTCTCTCGAAGTCGCTCTCGGGCTTCGGCCTTCCGTTCGCGTTGACGCTGATGCGCCCCGAGCACGACATCTGGTCGCCGGGCGAGCACAACGGCACGTTCCGCGGCAACAACCTCGCGTTCATCACGGCCACCGCCGCGCTCGAGGAGTTCTGGTCCGACAGCAAGCTCTCCGACGAGGTCGCGCAGAAATCCGCGCGGGCACGGCATCGCCTGGCGGCGATCGCCGAGGCAACGGGCGCCACGGTACGCGGCCGCGGTCTCATCCTCGGCCTCGCATTCTCCGAGCCCGCGATCGCCCGCCGCGCATCGCGGTACGCGTTCGACAGCGGCCTGCTGATCGAGACCGCGGGGGCGGAGGACCAGGTGTTAAAGCTCCTGCCGCCACTCACGGTCAGCGTCGAGGAGCTCGATCGCGGACTCGACATCATCGAGCGCGCCACCCTCCGTGCATTCAACGAGGAGCGCCCCGTGCACAAGGCACCGCTCAAGAACCCGACGCTGGCGGTGGTGTCGTGATCGTCCGGACGCTCGACGAGATCCGCGGCACGGAGCGCGAGGTGACCGCGCAGACGTGGACCAGCCGTCGCTTGTTCCTCCGTCACGAGGGCATGGGCTTCTCGCTCCACGACACGTTGATCCACGCGGGGACCGAGACGCGCATGTGCTACCGCAATCACCTCGAGGCGGTGTACTGCGTCGCCGGCAAGGGATCGATCGAAGTGGTCGCGACCGGCGAGGTCTTCCCGATCGCCGACGGAACCGCGTACGCGCTCGACAAGCACGACGAGCACATCCTCCGTGCGGAGACCGAGCTGCGCATGGTGTGCGTGTTCAATCCGCCGCTGACGGGCCGCGAGGTCCACGACGCGACCGGGGCGTATCCACTCGTCGAGGACAGGCCGTGACCGGTCCGGATCCGTACGCGTCGCGCGTCGGAACGCAGTGGGAGATCGCAGAGCGCCTCGAGCCGGTGGTGTGGTTCCCCAGCGTGGGGCCGCTGACGCGCGAGCAACTCGATCACTACAACGAGCGCGGTTACGTCGTTCTCCCGTCGTGGTTCTCACCGGAGGAGGTCGCTGCGGTGCTCGCGGAGACAGAGCGCCTCGCCGCGACCGCGGATCGCAGCCGCGACGACGTGATCATCGAACCCGACAGTGATGTCGTTCGCTCCGTGTTCCGCGTGCATCGCGATAGCCCTCTCTGCGCGCGCATGCTCGCCGATCCTCGGCTCGTCGGTGCAGCGCGCCAGCTGCTCGGCGACGAGGTCTACATCCATCAGTCGCGCGTCAACTTCAAGATGGCCTTCGAGGGCAAGGCGTTCCCGTGGCACTCGGACTTCGAGACCTGGCACATCGAGGACGGGATGCCGCGAATGCGTGCGCTCAGCGCGTCACTCTTGCTCACGCAGAACACCGAGCACAACGGCCCATTGCTCGTGATCCCCGGTTCGCATCGGCGCTACGTCCGCTGCGTCGGAGAGACGCCACCGGATCACTTCCGGCAGTCCTTGCGCAAGCAAGCGTACGGCGTGCCGTCGCCGGAGGCGTTGACGCAGCTCGCGCGCGACGGCGGTTACGCGTCGTGCACGGGCCCCGCGGGCACGGTCGTCTTGTTCGATTGCAATCTGATGCACGGCTCCGCCGGAAACATCAGCCACCTGCCCCGCCACAACATCTTCGCCGTGTTCAACGCGAGCTCGAACCGACTCGTCGCGCCGTTCGGAGGAACGCCACCGCGCCCGACGTTCCTCGCCGAGCGTGACGACGCACCCGTCCTCGGCTAGCTCGTGTCCGTCGTCATCCTGACGTTCCTGTCGTTCATCGCGGCCTTCGCGGTGATCGGGATGTTCGCGATCCGCGCGCGACGCTCCACGACGAACGACTATCTCGTCGCGGGACGGAGCGTGAGCCCGTGGCTGACCGGCCTGTCGTCGGCAGCCACGAACAACAGCGGCTTCATGTTCATCGGGCTGCTCGGGTTCACGTATCGCTTCGGCGTCCAGGCGATCTGGCTCCAGACGGGGTGGATCGTCGGTGATCTGATCGCCTGGCTGTGGGTGCATCGCCGCGTGCGGTCACTCTCCGAAACCCACGAGGCATCGTCGGTGCCCACGCTGCTCGCGACGGATCGCGCCGGCACGATCGCGCGTCCGATCGCCGTCGCCGCGGGGACGCTCACGTTCCTGTTCCTCGCCGGATACGCGGCCGCGCAGCTCAAGGCAGGAAGCACCGCGCTGACGGCGCTGTTCGGGTGGGCTCCGGAGATCGGCATTCTCCTCGGGATCGTCATCGTCGTCGCCTACTGCTTCTCCGGTGGGCTGCGCGCGTCGATCTGGACGGACGCTGCGCAGGCGTTCGTGATGATCGGCTCGCTCGGCGCGCTCCTCGTGTACGCGATGCTCGAGGTCGGCGGGCTCGGGACGCTGTGGAGCTCGCTCGAGCGCGCCGATCCATCGCTCGTCGAGTGGTTCCCCGATGGCCTCGCGTTTGGCTTCGCGCTGTACGCGCTCGGCTTCGTGTTCGGCGGTCTCGGGGCGATCGGACAGCCGCACATCTTGATCCGCAGCATGGCGATCCAATCGAGCGAGGACATCCCCCGCGCGCGCAACGTCTACTTCGCGTGGTTCGTGCCGTTCAGCGCCGCGGCGGTCCTCGTCGGTCTCTACGGTCGCGTGCTGTTGCCCGATCTCCTCGTCGGCGTCGCCCCCGAGCACGCGGGCGTCGCGGCGGAAGCGTCGCTTCCCTCGCTCGGCGTGTTGCTCCTCCCCGAGGTCCTCCTCGGCGCGCTCCTCGCGGGCGTGTTCGCCGCGACGATGTCGACCGCGGATTCGCAGATCCTCTCCTGCTCCGCCGCGATCACGCAGGACATCGCGCCGCGGTACAAGGAGTCGTACACCGCGAGCAAGATGGCCACGCTCGCCGTCGCCGCGCTCGCGCTCGCCATCGCGCTGACCGCACCGCAGAGCGTGTTCGCGCTCGTGCTCGGTGCGTGGTCTGCGCTCGGCGCTTCGCTGGGACCGCTGCTGATCGTGCGCCTGCTCGGCTGGCCGCTGCCACCGCTCCGCGCGTACGTGATGATGGCGACCGGGATCGTCACGACCTTCCTCTGGGGCCGTAGCGCCTACGCAGCCGACATCTTCGAGCTGCTCCCGGGCATGGCCGTGCCGTCGTTGATCTATCTCGCCGCGATGTTCGCGGATCGCGCGCGCGGAATCGTCAGGACTTGACGTCCTCGTCGGGCGCGAGCAGCGGCGCCGCGTCGAGATCGATCGCGTTCATGAGCGCGGCCACGCGGCGCAGCGACGTGAGCATCTGCAACTGCTCCGAGCGCGGCAGCTCGCTCAGCCCGCGGATGAACGTCTCCTGCAGCGGCGACGGCAACGTCTGCACGCGCTCCATGCCGGCAGCCGTGAGCGACAGCGCCACGCGGCGTCGGTCCATGGTCCCGCGCTCGCGCAGCACGAGTCCGCCCGCGACAAGGCGATCGATGATCCGCGACACCGTCGCCGGCGACAGATGAACGCGTTCGCTCAGGTCCGCCACCGTGATCTCCTCGTCCCGCTCGGCGCGCTCGAGATCGTAGAGGGCGCGCAAGCACAGAAACTGCGGCACGGTCAGGCCCACGTCGCGCTGGAGCGTCTTCGAGTGGAGCGAGATGCTGCGCACGATCTGGCGAATGCTACGCAGAACTTCCTGTGCAACTTCGTCCGTCGGGATCACGGGCGCCTACGATACGCCGATCAGCGCTTCTTGGGCGATGGCTTCGGCTTCTCGACGGTGACCGAGTACAGAAACGTCGGACGTCCGTTCTCCGGATCGAGCCCGACGCGACAGTCCGTGGTGCCCGGCTTCTTGCCGCGAACGACGAACACGTTCGTCTCCGCGTTCTTGTCGCGCATCTCCGCATCCACGATCGAGATGTCGTCACACAAGTGCATACGTGCGAACCCGACCTCGATCACCTTGGTCTCCCCGACCGCGAGGGTGATCGGGATTCGCTCCGCGTCGAACGCATCCGCCGCGGCCCGCGGCACCTCGCCGACCATGCCGACCATGCCGACGATGCCGACCATGCCAAACGTGCCGAGCGTTCGAAGCGTACCGACCGTGCGCACCCCCGAATCCTACTCGCCCACTACGACCGGGGCTACTATGTCGCCGTGTCGGACGTGGACCTGAAGTTCGCCGTCGTCGCGCTGTCGGCGGTGTTCTTCGTCATCGATCCGCTCGCCAGCCTCCCGATCTTCCTCAGCATCACCACGGGCGACTCCATCGAGCAGCGCCAAGCCACCGCGCGTCGCGCCGCGTTCGCCGCGTGGGTGATCATGTGCACGTTCGCCGTCGCGGGCGGCCTCATCTTCGCCGCGTTCGGCATCTCGCTCGGCGCGTTCAAGATCGCGGGCGGCATCATGCTGCTGCTCATGGCGATCGACATGATGCGCGCGAACACGTCGCCCACGCGCACGACGCCCGAGGAGCAAGCGGAGAGCAAGAAGCGCGACGACATCGCGATCTTCCCGCTCGCGATCCCGATGCTCGCAGGCCCCGGCGCGATCGCCACGGTGATGGTGCTCATGTCGCGCGCCGAGTGGCGCCCGCTCGCGACGGCCTCGGTCTTCCTCGCGATCACCGCCACGTGCATCGCGAGCTGGCTCCTCATGCGCTACGCCGCGCGCGCCGAGCGCCTGATCCCCAAGACCATCCAGCGCGCCTTCGAGCGCATCATGGGTCTCTTGCTCGCTGCGATCGCCGTCGAGTTCGTCGCGGGCGGCGTCCGCGACCTCGTCGCGCACGCGCAATAGGAAGCCTACCGTGGACGCGCGGCCGTGATCTCCGTGATCGCCGCCGCGGCGGCGGGAGCAGCGGCGTTCTCGTCGAGCGCCTCGGACCACCGCTCCACGCGCCGTTGCCAGTTCGGCCGTTGCGCCACGGTGCCCGGCACGTTGTGCGGGAACGGATCGAGCGCGAGATCGTCGAGCGCGACGAGCACCACCTCGGCGGGGCCGACAGCGAGGTCCGTGGTGGCGGCGACCATCGCGCGCTCCACCTCGGTCAACGTATCGCTCGCGGGGTTGGCGTGCGCGAATGCGAGGAGCGCCGCGCGCTGCGTGTCACGCTCGACGCGCTCGCGTGCGTCTTGCTCCGCGTCGATGAGATCGAGATCGCGCCGATCGTCGATGTCCGCGCCGCGCCACCAGCCAGCGAACGTGGCGGTGTCGTGCGTGTTGAGGCTCGCCACCGACTCGGCCGGCGAGCGGCCCGGTGCCTCGCCGATCTTCGACGGCAGGAACCACTGGCCCACGTGCAAGCGGAACAGGCCGTGCTTGGCCATCGCGGGGCGAACCTCGGGCGGCACCGTGCCGAGATCTTCGCCGACGAGCGCGCACTGCGCACGTTGCGACTCGAGCGTGAGGATCGCGAGGAGCTCGTGCGAGGGATAGCGGAGATACACGCCGTCGGTGGCGGGACGACCCTGCGGGACGCAGTAGAGGCGGAACAGGCCCATCACGTGATCGATGCGGAGCATCGAGGACACGCGCATGTGATGCTGCACGCAGCGGATGAAGTACTTGTAGCGATCGCGCCGCAGCGCCGTGGGTGAGAGCGGTGGCAATCCCCAGTTCTGTCCGCCGAGGAACAGCGCGTCGGGCGGTGCACCCGCGGCGAGCTCCGTGATGAACAGGTTGCGATGGCGCCACACCTCGTACGCGTCGCCGTTCACCCCGACGGGAAGATCGAGGTAGAGGCCGACGGCCGAGGAGCGCGCGAGCGCCTCGAGCTGCTTCTGCATCGCCCACTGCGCGACGACGTGCGTGGTGACGCGCTGCTGGTCGGCGCCGAGGCTCAGCGCCTGTGCGCGCGTCTCGACGAGCGGCGTCGCATCGCGCCACGGGGACGGCCAGTCCCACCAGCCCTTGCGCTGTGCCTCGCCGATCGCGCGGAAGGCCGCGTAGTCGTACGCGCCCGTGTCGTGCGCCCACGCATCGATCTCGCTCCCACGCTTGCTCGCTGCGAGCGCGGTCGCGATGGGATCGAGCACGGCGCGGCGCCACGCGTACTGCGCGCGATAATCGATGCGCGCGCCAGGGACGATCGGTGGCGCGCTCGGCGCGGGCAGGCCCACGTCGGCCGCGAGTGGAGCGAGCTCGAGGTACAGCTCGTTCCAGAACAAGCGGCTCGCGGGCGAGTACGGGCTGAACTGGCAAGGCTCGTCGAGGAACGCCGCGAGGATCGGCAGCGTCGCGACGTAGCGGCCACCGCGCTTGTCGACGGCGCCAAACAGCCTCGCGAGCGTACCGAGGTCACCGGCTTGTCCCGTCTCGCGAGACGCGAGCCCGTAGACCGGCGCGAACACGCCCCAGCGGCGCGCTCCCTGCCCCGGCGCTCCCCACGCCATGGTCGGCGCGGCGATGGCGAAGGCCTCGCCTTGCTCACCCGCGGTCTTCCAGCGAACGCTGTGGTAGCCGTTCTCGCCGTCGAGGAACACGGTCGCGCGCCGCACGCAGTGCACCACGCCACTCGGCCACGCGTGCGAGTCCGCCGGCAGATCGTACAGACGGCCGTGCGCGCGAACCACGCGACCGCTCTCGGTGGTGACCTCGATCTCGTAGTCGAAGTCGGTCTCGGCAGGCACCGAGAACGGAACGACGATCGATCCGTCCCATCCGATCACGACGTGCGGAACGATCCGCTGCCAGCGCTCGCGCTCCAGCACGCCGAGCGCGGCCGGCGCGTCGTCCGCGCGATCGATCTTGATGCCGAGATCTGGAGCGAGTGCGCGCACCGCAGCGAGCACCGACTCGTCACTCGCCGAGACGGGCTCGTCGCGCCAGCTCGTGTACGTGACATCGATGCCCGCAGCCGTCGCGAGCTCTCGCAATGCGGTCACGGGTACGTTCTATCCGATCAGCTTCAACCACCAACCCGGCATGAGGCCGAGCTCGAGCACGATCAGCGGACAGATCGCGATCACGAAGAGCAGACCGGCCGAGCGCGTCGGCGCGAACGGCGCGTTTGCCTCGCGGAAGTACATCGCCGTGACGATTCGGAGATAGTAGTAGATGCTGATCGCCGAGTTCACGACACCGACGATGACGAGCCACAAGAGCTGTCCGTCGTACACTTCCATCGCCGACTTGAACACGTAGAACTTGCCGAAGAAGCCACCGGTCGGCGGCATGCCACCGAACGAGAGCAAGCACACGACCATCGCGAGCGCGGCCGCCGGGTGCTGCGTACCGAAGCCGGCCCAATCGTCGACGAGCAAGCGCTCGCGACCCTTGTTGCCGATGTACGCCACCACCGCGAACGCGCCGAGCGTCGAGAACGTGTACGCGATCAGGTAGTAGACGATGCTCGTGTTGGCCGACGGAGAGCCGAGGCCGAGCGCGCAGATACCGACGAGCAGCACGCCCGCGTGCGAGATGGACGAGTACGCGAGCATGCGCTTCACGTTGTCCTGACGAACCGCGGAGATGTTGCCGATCGTGATCGTCAGCGCGGCGATCACGACGAGCGGCGACGCCCAGCCGAGCGCACCGAACGGGATCACGTCGCCGCCGAGCGCCACGCCGAACACGCGGATCATCGCGGCGATCGCGGCGGCCTTCACCGCAGCGGCCATGAACGCGGTCACCGGCGTCGGCGCACCTTCGTACGCATCGGGCGCCCACATGTGGAACGGCACCGCGGCGACCTTGAAGCCGAACGCGACAACGAGCAGGAACGCGCCCGCGATCACGAGGCCCGGGTTGTTGGTCTGCGGCAGCATGCCCGCCATCTTCACGAGGCTCGACGTGCCGGCGGCACCGTAGAGCAGCGCCATGCCGTACATGAGGAAGCCGGTCGCGAACGCGCCGATCAGGAAGTACTTCATCGCGGCTTCATTGCCGCGACGCGAGCGACGGCGCATCGCCGTCATCACGTACACACCGATCGACATCGTCTCGATGCCGAGGAACACCGTGACGAGGTTCGCGGCGTGCGCGAGCATCACCATGCCCGACGCCGACAACAGCATCACGCCGTAGTACTCGCCGATCTGCCAGTCGTGCTCCTTCTGGTGACCTGGCGACATCAACGCCGTCAGTGCGGTCGTCACGCTGAACAGCGCCGACAGCACGTACGACATCTTGTCCGCGAGCAGCATGTCGCCGAGCACGGAGACGCGCGCGTCACCGATCTGGCGGTACAGGATGACGGACGCGATCGCCGCAGCCAGCGAGCCCGCGACCGCGAGCCCCGCGAGCGCCGTGCGGTCCTTGCCGCGATAGAACGCCTCGGCGAGCACCAGCATCATGCCGACGACCGCGAGGATCAGATAAGGAACGATGTAACCCAGGTCCGCTGGGTTGAAGTTGAAGCCCATTACTGCGCTCCTCCCGCGGGAACCGTGTCCATCGTGTTCTTCACCGCGTTGGCCGCATCGACCGCCTTGTCGATGTTCTTGCCGATGTCGTCGGTGGTCGCCGGCAGCTGTCCGTAGACGTGCGGCGGACCATCCGGCTCCGCGACGCGCGAGCGGAAGTCACGCAGGAACTTCTGCGTGCTCGGCTCCATCACCGCGAGGATCGGGCGCGGGAACAGCCCGAGCACGAAGATGAGGATCACGAGCGGGATGAACACCCCGAGCTCGCGACCGTTCAGATCCTTCAGGTTGCCGTTCTTCGCCTTGTCGAGCTTTCCGAAGAACACCTTCTGGAACATGTACAGGAGGTACACCGCGCCGAAGATGACGCCCGTCGTTGCGACCGCACCGAGGAGGCGCGGCGCCGGCAGGAAATTCGGGTGCGACGGCGGGAACGTGTCGCCCGCGTTGAACGTGCCGAACAACGTGAGGAACTCGCCGACGAAGCCGGACAGCGCGGGCAGACCCGCGGAGCCCATCGTCACGATCAAGAACAGCCCCGCGAACACCGGCATCTTCGACCAGACACCGCCGTACTCCGCGATGCGGCGCGTGTGGCGACGCTCGTAGAGGACACCAATTCCGAGGAAGAGACCGCCGGTGGTGAGACCGTGCGACAGCATCGCGTAGATCGATCCGCTCACGCCGTACGCGGTGAGCGCGAAGATGCCGAGGATGCAGAAGCCCATGTGACTCACGGAGGAGTACGCGACGAGCTTCTTCACGTCGTCCTGCGCGTACGCGACGAACGCGCCGTACACGATGCCGACCACCGCGAGGATCGCGAGCACGGGTGCCCACGTCGCGGCGCCGTGCGGGAACAGCGGCATCGCGAAGCGAAGGAATCCGTACACGCCGAACTTCAGCAGCACGCCAGCGAGGATCACGGAGCCCGCCGTGGGCGCCTCGACGTGCGCGTCGGGCAACCACGTGTGCACCGGGAACAGCGGCACCTTGATCGCGAACGCGACCGCGAAGGCCGCGAAGCACCAGTTCTGCGCGCCGTACGGCAGCGAGACGGTGAGCAGCTTCTCGAGGTCGGTCGTGTACACGCCCGTGACGTTCGCGTGCTGGATGTACACGTAGAAGATCGCGACGAGCATCAGCAGCGAGCCGCCCATCGTGTAGATGACGAACTTGATCGACGCGTAGAGACGGCGCTGACCGCCCCAGATGCCGATGAGCAAGTACATCGGGATCAGCATCACCTCCCACATCACGTAGAAGAGGAAGACATCGAGCGCGACGAACGCGCCGATCATGCCGGTCTCGAGAACGAGGATCGCCGCGATGAACTCGCGCACGTGCTTCTCGATCGCCTTGCCGGTGCCGAGGAGCGTGAGCGGCATCAGGAACGTCGTCAGGATGACGAGGAACACGCTGATGCCGTCGACGCCCATCTTGAAGTGCGCACCGAGGCCGGGGATCCACTCGACGTCGAAGACCAGCTGGAACTGATCCGACGCCTTGTTGAAGTAGCGGAAGCAGAGCAACGAGACGAGGAACGTGATGGTCGTCGTCGCGAGGCCGATGCCGCGATGGAGCGTGGACTCCGACTTCGGCGTGCACATCACGAGGATGGCGCCGAGGAGCGGAAGCCCGAGGAGGAGCGGAAGTACGAACGAGCCCGGCATGACTACTTGCCCTCCGTCTGTGCCGTCGGTTCGGCCAGCTTGATCGCGCGCTTGACGACGATCGTCTTGCGCGTGACCGCGTCGTCGATGAACAGCGTCACGTGCGTGCCCGTATCGCCGAGCAGCACGTAGAGCTCCGGCGTGGAGTACAGCTCGCCCGTCGCCGGGTCGCTGTCGGGAACGCCGTCACCATCGATGTCCCACCGCAGCTTGCTCGACGAACCGCTGATGCCCGCGCCCGGCTTCGCTTCCAGGTGGACGCGATCGCCGACGAGCTCGTAGGTGAAGCCCGGGTTCGACCGGCAATCGCTCACCGCGAACACGAGCGCACCACCGATGACGAGACCCGCGAGATAGCGCTGGACCTGACCGTTCTGGAACCAGCGCGACACGCGACCGAACAGGCCGACGACCATCGCCGATCCGTTGACCGCGATCGTATCGATGATGAGTCGATCGACGACCTCGAACAGGCCGCGCGCGACCAGCTTGAACGGGCGCACGATGATCGCGTCGTAGATCTCGTCGATCCAGAGCTTCGCCTTCGATGCCTGATAGATCTCGGCGAACGCCCCGCCCTTCGCGATCTCCTTCTCGACGGTCTTCGACGGTCCCTTGCCGTACAGCACGTAGGCCATCGCGATGCCGAGCGCACCGACGCCGAGCGCGATCACCATGAGGATGATCGTGGTGTTGTCGCCGAGGTGGTTCATGATCGGCGGCGCGAGGTTCACGCCGGCCGCGTCGGGTTGATAGAAGGTCGGCGTCACGCTCGGTGAGAGCCACGACGCGAGCGCGTGTCCCCAGCTCGGGAAGTGGATCTTCTCGAGGTGCGGCAGACCGATGAAGCCAGCGATCGTCGCGAGGAACGCGAGGATCACGAGCGGCATCGTCATCGACGGCGGTGACTCGTGCGCCTTCTTCGCTTCTTCGCTGCGCTCTTCCCCGCCGAACACGAGGAAGTACAGGCGCCACATGTAGAAGGCAGTGCCGAGCGCGGCGATGAGCAGACCGCCCCACAGGACCTTGCCGTACACCGGTGGCCAGCCCGGCGGTGTCACGCCCCACGCACCCGCGAGGATCTCGTCCTTCGAGAAGAAGCCGGCGAACGGGAAGATGCCGGCGATCGCGAGGCACGAGACCATGAACGTGATGCGCGTGATCGGCATGTGCTTGCGCAGGCCGCCCATCTTCATGATGTTGCCCGGCTCCGTCGAACCGCCGTGCTCCATGCCGTGCATGACCGAGCCCGCGCCGAGGAAGAGGCACGCCTTGAAGAACGCGTGAGTCGCGAGGTGGAAGATCGCCGCGACCCAGTTGCCCGTGCCTGCGGCGACGAACATGAAGCCGAGCTGACTCACCGTGGAGTACGCCAGCACCTTCTTCAGATCGGTCTGCGCGAACGCCATGAATGCCGCGGCGAGCGCCGTGAGCAGACCCACGGTCGCGACCACGATCATCGCTGTCGTCGACGCCGAGTAGAGGAACGACAGGCGGCACACCATGTACACGCCCGCCGTCACCATCGTGGCGGCGTGGATGAGAGCGGAGACCGGCGTGGGGCCTGCCATCGCGTCGGGCAGCCACGTGAACAGCGGGAGCTGCGCGCTCTTTCCGCATGCGCCGATGAACAAGAAGATGCCGGCCGCCGCGGCGAGGCGCTCACCGCCCCAGAACGGCTGCACGAACTGCGGCCCGACGCCGGCGCTCTTGAGCTGCGCGAAGTCGAGCGTCTTGGTCGCCCAGAACAGGAGGAACATTCCGAGCAGGAAGCAGAAGTCGCCGATGCGGTTCACGACGAACGCCTTCTTCGCGGCGTTCGCGTACTCCTCTTTCTCGTACCAGAAGCCGATCAAGAGGAAGGAGCAGATGCCGACGCCCTCCCAGCCGATGAACATGACGGGCATGTTCGCGCCGAGGACGAGGATGAGCATCGAGCCCGTGAACAGGTTCAGGTACCCGAAGTAGGCGGCGTAGCGCTTGTCGTGCGCCATGTAGCCCGTCGAGTAGATGTGGATCAGCGTCGAGCAGAACGTGACGACCATGATCATCACGGCCGACAGCGTATCGAGACGGAACGCGAGCTCGAGCTTGAGGTTGCCGACCTCGATCCACGTGTAGACGTTCTGGGTGATGCCGACACCGCCGGCGCCTGCTTTGAACGCCGCGTAGAGGTCGGTGAACACGAGGATGCCGGACAGCACGCACGCGCCCGCGACCGAGGCGATCGCGACCGTATGAATGACGGCCTTCGGCATGCGCCGGAACAGCGTCAGGTTGAGCAGCGCTCCGAGGAGCGGCAGCAGCGGGATCCACGCGAGGGTTGGAAGGAAAAGGAACATTTAGTGCCTCAGCGTGGTGAGTCGATCGACGTCGACGTTGCGGCGCCCTCGGAACACGGCGACCACGATCGCGAGACCCACAGAGGCTTCCGCCGCTGCCACCGCGATCACGATCAACGCGAACGTGTGTCCCGACATGTCGCCCCACATGCGGGCGAAGGTCAGGAGCGTCATGTTCGCGGCGTTGAGCATGAGCTCGACGCTCATGAGGATGATGAGTGCGTTGCGGCGCACGAGGACGCCAGCCACGCCGATCAAGAACAGGACGGCGGCGAGGACGAGGAAGTGTCCGTAGCCGACGTCGAACAGGATGGCCTGCATCAGTGCGCCTCCTTGGGACCCGCGGTGCTCGGCTCGCCCGCGTTGTCCTGGTCTTCGTGCAGCGGCCGCGCGGTCGCGGTCGCGCCGCCCCC
>JAEYYV010000416.1 GCA_023428295.1 Pseudomonadota bacterium | reverse complement strand
TCCCGGCGCTCGAGGCTGCCGTGCGCGCCGAGAAGCCGCGCGTGATCATCCCCGACGATCTGTCGGGCTCCGTGGCGGATCTGCCGGCGGTGCAGCGCATCGCGAACGAGGTCGGCGCGATCGTGATCGAGGACGCCGCGCACTCGCTCGGTGCCGAGTACACGCACGAGGGCCGCACGTATCGCGCGGCGAGCTGCGCGCACTCGACGATGGCGATCCTCTCGTTCCACCCGGTGAAGCACCTCACCACCGGTGAAGGCGGCGCGATCACCACCAACGACGACGCGCTCGCCGATCGCCTGCGTCTTCTGCGATCGCACGGCATCACGCGCGATCCGGCCAAGCTCACACGCAACGACGGCCCCTGGTACCTCGAGCAGCAAGAGCTCGGGTACAACTACCGCATCACCGATCTCCAGTGCGCGCTCGGCGTGTCCCAGGCCGCGAAGCTCCCGGGCTTCCTCGTGCGACGTCGCGAGATCGCCGCGCGCTACGATGCCGCCTTCGCTCGCTTGTCCAACATCACGCCGCTGCGCGTCCCCGGCGGTGTGACGAGTGCGTACCACCTGTACGTGATCCGATTCGGTGGCTCCATCGAGGAGGCAACGGCCATGCGCAAGGCGGCGTACATGAAGCTGCGCGACGCGGGCATTTCGCCGCAGGTGCACTACGTCCCGGTGCACGGGCATCCGGACTACGCGCGCTTCGTCGTCGGGCAGACGTTCCCGGGCGCGGATGCGTACTACGCGGGGTGCTTGAGCATCCCGATGTATCCCGCGCTCGCCGATGACGACGTGCAACGCGTGATCGACGCCGTCGGGGCGCTGTGATGTTCTCGATCGGCAGGCATCAGATCGGCGGTGACGCGCCGGTGTTTATCATCGCCGAGCTGTCCGCGAACCACGGGCAACGCAAGGACATCGCGCTGCGTACGATCGAGGCCGCGGCCAAGGCGGGCGCGGATGCGATCAAGCTCCAGACGTACACGCCCGACACGCTCACGTTGGCGAGCAACGCGCCGCTGTTCGTCGTGAAGTCGAAGAACGAATGGGCAGGGCGCACGCTCCACGATCTGTACGCAGAAGCGATGACCCCATGGGAGTGGCACGCCGAGCTGATCGAGTGCGCACACGCCAACGGCCTCGAGTGCTTCTCGACACCGTTCGACGCCACGGCGGTCGCGTTCCTCGAGAGCTTGAATGTCCCCGCGCACAAGGTGGCGTCGTTCGAGCTGAACGACCTCGCGCTCGTCGAAGAGATCGCGCGCACGGGCAAACCAATGATCCTGTCGACGGGAATGGCGTCGCTCGCGAACATCGAGGCGGCGCTCGCCACGTGCCGCGAGGCGGGTAACAACTCGCTCGCGCTGTTGCGCTGCGTGTCGTCGTATCCGGCCAAGCCAGAGTCGATGGACCTGCGCAGCTATGACCTTCTGCGCAACCTCGGCGTGGTGCTCGGTCTGTCGGATCACACGCGCGACAACACGGTCGCGATCGCGTCGGTCGCGCTCGGCGCAAAGCTGATCGAGAAGCACTTCATCCTCGATCGCTCCGTCGGCGGCCCCGACGCGTTCTTCTCGCTCGATCCCGACGAGCTCGCGGCGCTCGTTCGCGATGTGCGCACCACGAGCGCCGCGCTCGGTCGCCCGCGCTTCGGGCCGTCCGCCGAGGAAGTCGGAAGCACGGCGTTTCGCCGCTCGCTGTTCGTGAGCGCGCCCGTGAAGGCGGGCGAGACGTTCACCACGAGCAACGTGCGCAGCGTGCGTCCGTCCAATGGTCTCGACCCGCGCTACATCGGCCGCGTGCTCGGTAGCGTCGCCACGCGCGACGTCGATGCTGCCACGCCGCTTTCGTGGGACCTCGTCGGTCCTCGCCGCGAGACGTTGGACGTGACGCTCCGCCCGGCAACGGTGGCCGATGCCGATGCGCTGCTCGCGTGGCGCAACGACCCGCAGACGCGAGCGATGTCGATCGATTCGAACGAGGTCACGATCGAGAGCCACCGCGCGTGGCTCGCGAGGACCCTCGCGTCGACGGAGAGCTCGCTGTTCGTGGCCGAGCATGACGGCCGCGGTCTCGGCACGATTCGCCTCGACGCGCATGGCGTGGCGTGCCTCGAGGTGTCGCTCACGATCGCACCCGAGGAGCGTGGCAAGGGCTACGCACTCGCGCTGCTTCGCGCTGCCGAGGCGATCGCACTCGCGCGAGGTGCCGTGCGCCTCGTCGCGGTGATCAAGCCCGAGAACACGGCGAGCCGCCGCGCGTTCGAGGCTGCTGGCTTCTACGGCTTTGTCGACGGCGTCGAGCGCGGTGTGGCCGTGCAGCGGTGCGAGCGCCGGATCGCGCCGTATCCGCAAACGGGCAGCCAATGACGGTCTGCGCGGTCGTTCAAGCGCGCATGTCCTCCTCGCGGTTTCCGGGCAAGGTGCTCGCGCCGCTCGCGGGAGATCCGCTCGCCGTGTACATCCTGCGCCGGCTCGCCAAGGCAACGCGCGTCGATCGCGTGGTCCTCGCGACGAGCACGTCACCCGACGACGCCCCCCTCGCGAAGGCTGTCGAGCGCGCAGGCTTCTCCGTGTATCGCGGCAGCCTCGAGGACGTGCTCGAGCGCTTCATCGAGGCCGCGCGCCTCGCGTCGCCCGATGTCGTCGTGCGCGTCACCGGCGATTGCCCGCTCGTCGATCCAAACACGCTCGACGCGATGCTCGATGCGGTGGCGCAGGGTGACTACGACTACTTCTCGAACGTCTCGCCACCGACGTTCCCCGACGGTCTCGATCTCGAGATCATCAAGATGTCCGCGCTCGAGATCGCGCAACGCGAGGCCCGTCCCGGGCATCAGCGCGAGCACGTCACGCCGTTTCTGCGCGAGAACCCGCAGCGCTTCAAGATCGGCAATTACACCAATCCCGCCGGCGACGAATCGATGTATCGCCTGACCATCGACGTGCCCGCGGATCTCGCGAACGTCGCCGATCTCGTCGCTGCGAGCGGTACCAACGTCCCGACCCTGGCGGACCTGCGACGGGTCCTCGCTGAACGGCGCGATCTCGCGCAACGGAGCACCGTGTCCAATCGAAACGAAGGCGCTGTCGGTTCCTACCTGCGTGACCTCGAGCAGCAGGCGGCGCGGCCGACCATCGAGACGTCGAACGCGCTATGGGAGCGTGGCAAGGAGCTGATCCCCGCCGGTACGCAGACGCTGTCGAAGGGGCCGAGCCAGTTCGTGAACGGCTTCGGCCCGAAGTACCTCGTGCGCGGCGAAGGGGCGTACGTCTGGGACGCGGATGGCAATCGCTTCCTCGACTACCCGATGGGGCTCGGCGCGGTATCGCTCGGTCACGGACGGCGCGAGGTCGTCGAGGCGATCGCGAAGCAGGCCGCCGACGGCACGAGCTTCTCGCTGATGCACCCGCTCGAGATCACGCTCGCCGAGCGCATCGTCGAGATGGTCCCGTGCGCCGAGCGCGTGCGTTTTGGCAAGAACGGCAGCGATGCGACGAGTGCGTGCATTCGCGCCGCGCGCGCCAAGACGGGGCGCAAGCACGTCGCACGCTGCGGCTATCACGGCTGGCAGGACTGGTCGATCGACGCGGGCTACGGCATTCGCGCGCGAGGCGTTCCATCGGAAGTGATGGAGCTGACCAGACCGTTCCCGTACAACAACCTCGCCGCGCTCGAAGCGCTCCTGACCGAGACGCCGTGCGCGGCCGTGATCCTCGAACCGGTCGGCGCGGTGGTGCCGCAGCCCGGTTACCTCGAGGGCGTGCGCGAGCTCGCGACCGAGTACGGCGCGGTGCTCGTCTTCGACGAGGTCATCTCGGGGTTCCGCTACGCGCGCGGCGGCGCGCAAGAGCACTTCGGCGTCACGCCGGATCTGTGCTCGATGGGCAAGGGCATGGCGAACGGCGTCCCGATCTCCGTCGTCGCCGGAACGCGCGAGTTCATGGAGCCGTTCGAGGAGATCTTCTTCTCGTTCACGTTCGGCGGCGAGACCACCGCGATCGCCGCTGCGCTCGCCACGATCGACGTGATGGAGAAGCACCAGTATTGGGCGCATTGCTGGACGCTCGGCGCGCAGCTCCAAGAGGGCTATCGCGCGATCGCGAAGGAGTTCGATCTCGCGGACCTCACGGATTGTGTCGGTCTCGCGCCGTGGTCCGTGGTCACGTTCGTCGACCGAGCGCCGTGGACCGGCATGCAGCTAAAGACGCTGTTCCAGCAGGAGATGCTTCGCCACGGCATCTTGTTCTCGGGCAGCCAGTTCATCAGCCTCGCGCACACCGCCGAAGACATCGCAACGACGATCGAGGCATACCGTCACGCGATGCGCGTGCTGCGCTTCGCGCTCGACTCTAGCGTCGTGGACCAACTGACGCTCGGCAAGGTGAACGAGCTCGTGTTCCGCCGTGCCTGACCTGCGCGGAAAGCTCGTGTTCGGCGCGGTCTCGCTCGGGCTCTCGTATGGGTTGCCGCGCGCGGCGGGCGTAGCGAACGAAGCGCCGAGCGACACGGAGGTCGAGTCCCTCGTCGAGCGCGCACTCGAGCTCGGCATCACCACGTTCGACACCGCACCCGCGTACGGCAACTCCGAGGAGCGCCTCGGCCGCGTCCTCGGTGCACGAGGTCGTGTGTGGACCAAGGTCGCGTCGGGCGATCCGAGCGCATCGCTCGATCAGTCGCTCGCTCGTCTCCGGCGCTCGCGCGTCGAGCTCTTGCAGTGGCACAACTGGACCGCACCGCTCGCGCGGGATGCAGCGTGGACCTCCGCGTGGTCGCGCCTGCGCGGTGATGCGCGCGTGACGCAGCTCGGTGCCACGACGTACGGCATCGACGACGCGGTCGCCGCGCTGCGCAGCGGCCTCTTCGACGTGATCCAGTGCGAGTTCAACCTGCTGCGCCAAGGCGTGGTGACCGCGCTCGGCGGGCGCATCACGACGGCGGTTCGCAGCGTGTTATTGCAAGGTGCACTCACCGACGAGGGACGCGCGCTTCCGGATCGTCCGACGCTGCGCGCGGGCATCGCTCGCGTGCGCGCCGTCTCGCCGCGCGTGACACGCCTCGCGCTGCGAGCGGCGCTCGAGCATCCCGCCATCGCGCATGTCCTCGTCGGCATCGATCGCATCGCGCAGCTCGACGAAGCAGTCGCGATCGCGTCGAGCGACGCGCTCTCAGGCGCCGAACGCGCGGCGATTCTCTCGCTCGACCTCGGCGACGATCCCGCGTCCGATCCGCGCACCTGGCGCTAGCGGCCCAGACGCGACAGCACGGCCGCCTGCAGTCGCACCGGCAGGCTCGCTTTGCACGGACCGTCGAGCCAGTTGCCCGTGAACAGGCCCGTGGGCCGAAACCGCCGGTAGGGGAGGCCGCGCGCCGTCTCCCAGTAGCCGTACTTCATCGCGCCGATCTGTGGCTTCGCCGTGGGCACCGTCGTGAGGAGCGCCATGACCGCGTCGTGATCGCGCGGCGTGTGCGCGCAATCGAGCTTCTCGTACAGCGCGTGTCCCGCGAGCACGCTCGGCGTGCCCCAGAAACAAGCCTCGGCGCCGACGGTGGAGCCGAAGGTCAGCGCGACGCTCGCGCGATCGAGGAGCTCGTAGGTGTGGACCGGACTCTCCGGCCAGATCACGGTCAGATTCGGAGTCGTTCGCTCGAGCTCGGCGTAGCCGCGGAGCTGATAGTTGTCGTCGCGCGGGATCCCCTTCAGGTGCGGGTGCACGCGCAGATAGAGCTGCGTGTTCGGACGCGAGGACAGATCGCGCGCGATGCGAGCAACGCCGATCACCTCGTCCTCGTAGATCGGGGAGCGCCACTGCGTGAAGGACGCGTACTCCTCCATCGTGGAGTTGAACACCGCGATGTTGTGCTTCTTCGCGTCGAAGCCCGCGGGGAGGAGTCCCACCGTCTGCGCCTTGGTGAAGGACGGCCACGCGCGCTCGACGCCGTTGCGTCGCTCGAGGAACCAGCGTCGCGCGATGGTCTCTTTGTCGGCGGGCGCGTCAGCCCACACCGCTTCGATCTCGGCGGTGTTGAGCGCGAGGTCGTGGGGCAACGCGCGATCACGGAGGAGATATCGATCGGGCATGCCACCGCGCTCGTGTGTCGAGTACGCGATGCCTGCTTGCTGCGCGGCGCAGATCACCCCGTGCGTGGTGGCGAAGCGACCGTTGAAGATGTACACGCGGTCGATGCGGTGCTTCGTGATCGCGTCGCGCGTGTTCGCGAACGCCATGTACGTAGCCTCGAGCTCGGTGCGGATCGTGGCGGCCCAGCGCCGCGTGTCGAACTTCGGATCCTTGAACGCATGGCCGCACACCGTCGCGTAGACGCCGCGGCCGAGCTCCGCGCCGTCGAGCGAGTACGACCTCAGCTCGTCGGCGGATGCGAAGTGCTGAGGTAAGCGCGGATCGACAGCCACGTCGCGCATCTGTTCGGTACGTACTCGCGGCAGTGTGCGCAGACCTGCGTCGATCTTCGAGACACACTCGCGGCACACGTACCGCTTGTGGGCGGGGTTCTTGAGGCACGATGCGAGCTGTCCGGTGCAGCGAAGGACCGTGACGTCGTCGCCCCGGTCCAGGAGGTCCGCGATCAGCTCTAGCTCGGTCTCGAAGTGAGGCGTGTCGGCGTACAGCGAGACGAACAGCGCTCTCACCGGTGGCCTCGACGAGCGCGCCACTTGTCGCGAAGCTCTTGCAGCCCGAACAGCGCCACGCCTGCTGCTCCGCGCGGATTCCAGATCTGGTCGAAGTAGTACGTGTCCATCTCGCGATCGGGCAGCACGTACTGCGGCTCGACGATCTCCGTCAGCTCGTGGTGCTCGAGCGCCGCGCGCCATGTCTTGGGCATCTTGAAGTCCGTGTGCGTACCGTCGGGACGGAAGCCCAGGTTCTGCACCATGTTCACCTTGGGCGACACGGTGAGGCCACCTTGCACGAGGCGCGCGAACAGCCACTGGAAGTCCCACGTGTTGATGCGTCCGTCGTGCTGCTGGTCGAACAGCAACGTCCACCACGCGCGCTCCACCGCACGCGGAAACAGATCCTTCATGCGACCGGAGCGCTTGAACTCGGGCCACTCGCGCATGTCGATATCGAAGTACTTCCACGCGCGGCGCCACGACGCCCACCCGTTGGTCGCTCCGTAGCGCGAGAAGTAATACGTCTCCGGTCCGCGCGGCTTGGGCTCCGGCACGAGGTTCATGCCGGTGATGCACATCACGCGCTCGTCATCGCGATAGCGCGCGAGCAGACGATCCACGAACGGAAAGAACGACTGCGAAGGGAGCGTGTCGTCCTCGAGGATGATCGCCTCCTCACACCGCTCGAACACCCAGCTGATGCCCGAGCCTACGCGTCGCTTGCACCCGAGGTTCTGCTCCGCGTAGTTCGTCTCGAGCTCGCACTCCCAATCGACCTCGATGACGGCGCGCGTCGCATCGGTGCGTGCGCGCTCGGCCTCGTTGCGTGGCCCATCCGCCACGACGAGCAAGCGCTTGGGTTTGGCAGCGCGAATCGCCTCGAACACCGTCGCCGTCAGATCCGGCCGGTTGAACATCATCAACGCGATTGGAGTCTCGAGCCCACCCAAGATGCTGCTCCTTAGCATCTGCCCGATGAGCCACGCAAGCCGTGTTAGGGTGCCCGCCGCATGCACTACTTGATCACGGGCGGCGCGGGCTTCGTGGGCTCGTTTCTCGCCGAGGAGCTCCTTCGTCGCGGGCACGAAGTCTCGATCATCGACGACCTGTCGACAGGCAGCATCCACAACATCACGCACCTGAAGCAGAACCCGCGCTTCCATTACACGATCGACAGCTGCACGAACGTGCCGCTGCTTGCCGAGCTCGTCGACGCGAGTGATGCCGTGTTCCATCTCGCCGCGGCCGTCGGCGTGAAGCTGATCGTCGAGTCACCGGTGCGTACGATCGAGACCAACGTGAAGCTCACCGAGATCGTGCTCGACCTCGTGAGCAAGAAGAAGCGTCCCGTGCTCATCACCTCCACGAGCGAGGTCTACGGCAAGTCCACGCAGCTCCCGTTCCGCGAGGATGGCGATCTCGTGCTGGGCGCCACCAACATGGGGCGCTGGTCGTACGCGTGCAGCAAGGCGATCGACGAGTTCCTCGCCATCGCGTACTACCGCGAGAAGAAGCTCCCGGCGCTGATCGTGCGTCTGTTCAACACCGTCGGACCGCGGCAGACCGGCCAGTACGGCATGGTGATTCCCACGTTCGTGCGCCAAGCGATCGAGAACAAGCCGATCACGGTGTTCGGCGACGGTACGCAGTCGCGGTGCTTCACGCACGTCTCCGATGTCGTTCGCGCGCTGATCGGCCTCATGGAGAGAGAGAGCTTCTACGGCGAGGTCTTCAACGTCGGCTCGGGTACGGAGATCTCGATCTCTGCGCTCGCAGAGCAGATCAGAGAGCGCGCGGGATCGCAGTCGGAGATCAAGTACGTGCCGTACAGCGAGGCGTACGAGGCCGGCTTCGAGGACATGGTGCGCCGGATCCCCGACACGTCGAAGATCGAGAAGGCGATCGGCTGGAAGCCGACCCTCTCGCTCTCGCAGATCCTCGACGACGTCGTCGCGTCGATGCGCAAGTAGCGTCGGGTGTCGACGCCGTTTCAGCCTTCGACGTCGATCGACCGCGTCATGTCGACGAGCTGCTCGCGCGTCAGCCAGCGATCGTTGGTGTCCGACGCGTAGCGGAAGTTCTCCGCGCAGCGCTTGGCGTTGCCGTACTCGCTCGTGATCCACGGGTAGTCGAACTGCGGAAGCACGACGTAGCGATCCTCGAGCTCGACGGTGTTGCGAGCATCGTCCTCGGTGACCATCACCTCGTGCAGCTTCTCGCCGGGGCGAATACCGATGATCTCGTGCTTGCAGTCGGGGCCGATCGCGTTCGCGAGATCCATGATGTTCATCGATGGGATCTTGGGAACGTACAGCTCGCCACCGTGCATGCGCTCGAGGCTGTCGATCACGAAGTCCACGCCTTGCTGCAGCGTGATCCAGAAGCGCGTCATGCGCGGGTCCGTGATCTTCAGCGTGCCGGTCTTCTTCCTCGCCATGAAGAACGGGATCACGCTGCCGCGACTGCCGACGACGTTGCCGTATCGCACCACCGAGAACCGCGTGTTGCGCGCGCCGGCGTAGACGTTACCCGCGACGAACAGCTTGTCCGAGCACAGCTTGGTGGCGCCGTACGTATTGATCGGGTTGGCCGCCTTGTCGGTGGACAGCGCGATCACGCGCTCGATGCCGTGGTCGATGGCAGCGTTGATGATGTTCTCGGCGCCAAAGATGTTGGTCTTGATCGCCTCGAACGGGTTGTACTCGGCCGCCGGCACCTGCTTGAGCGCCGCAGCGTGGACGACCACGTCGATGCCCTCGAACGCGCGATGGAGACGTTTCTCGTCGCGGACGTCGCCGATGAAGTAGCGAAGATTCGGGTGATCGATCTTCTGCTGCATCTCGAACTGCTTGAGCTCGTCACGGCTGAACACGACGAGACGTTTGAGCTCCAACCGCTCGAGCGCCGTCGCGACGAAGCGCTTTCCGAACGAACCCGTTCCGCCGGTGACCAGCACCGACTTGCCCTTCAGCGAGTACATGCGGCCGGGAACGTGCCTTCGTGCCGCCGACGAGTCAAGCGCGTGGTAGACGTGAAGGCAAGTCCCGATGCCAGCGTCGATCTCCGTTCCGCTCGTCGATCTGGGGGCGCAGAACCAAGCGCTGCGAGCGGAGCTGATCGCTGCGATGTCGTCGGTCATGGACAGCGGCAGGTTCATTCTCGGCTCCGAGGTCGAGCGCCTCGAAGCATCGCTCGCGACGACGATCGGCGCGTCGCACGCGATCGGTGTCTCGTCGGGAACGGACGCGCTGCTCGTGGCGCTGATGGCGCTCGGCGTCGGCCCCGGTGACCGCGTCGTCACGACGCCGTTCTCGTTCTTCGCGACCGCGGGTGCGATCACGCGACTCGGCGCGCGGCCTGTCTTTGCCGATATCGATCCGGAGACGTTCAACCTCGATCCGAGGGCCGCGCTCGCCGCGATCGATTCGTCGACGAAAGCGATCATCCCGGTGCATCTGTTCGGCCGGCCTGCATCGCTGCCGCGCACGAACGTTCCGATCATCGAGGACGCGGCGCAGGCGATCGGCGCGACGGCGCTCGCAGGGCTCGCCGGCTGCCTGTCGTTCTTTCCATCGAAGAACCTCGGAGCGTTCGGAGATGCGGGCGCCGTGTACACGAACGACGCCGCGTTCGCCGATCGCATCACGCTGCTTCGCACGCACGGCGGTCGGCCGAAGTACTTCCACGAAGCCGTCGGCGGAAACTTCCGCATCGATGCGCTTCAAGCTGCGATCCTCTCGGTGAAGTTGCCGTACCTCCAGCGATGGACGGCGGCGCGGCGCGAGAATGCAGAGCGCTATCGGGCACTGTTCGCGTCGACGCAGCTCCCGCTCGTCCTGCCGTCCGACGCCGAGGGCCACGTGTACAACCAGTTCACGATTCGCGCTCCCCGTCGCGATGCGTTGCGCGCGCATCTGACGCAGGCGCAGATCGGGACCGAGGTGTACTACCCGGTGCCGTTCCATCTCCAGCCGTGCTTCGCCGCGCTCGGCTACGCGAAGGGCGAGTTTCCGCACAGCGAACGTGCCGCGGCCGAGGTGCTGTCACTTCCGATCTATCCCGAGCTGACGAGTGATCAGCAGCAATACGTGGTGGAGCAGATCGCCGACTTCTACGCGAGGTCCGCGTGACGCCTCAGATCGCCGTGGTCGGCTGTGGCCACTGGGGCAAGAACCTCGTGCGCAACTTCCGCGCGCTCGGCGCGCTCGCCGCGGTCGTCGAGATCTCCCCCCGAGGGCGCGCGATGGCGCAAGAGCTCGTGCCCGGCACTCCGATCTTCGAGAGCGTCGACGAGATCCTCGGCGATCCGCGCATCGCGGGCATCGCGATCGCCACACCTGCCGAGACGCACGCCGAGCTCGCGATCGAGGCGCTGCTCGCCAACAAGGACGTGCTGTGCGAGAAGCCGCTCGCGCTCGGCTACGACGACGCTCGTCGCGTCACGCACGTCGCGAGGTCGCGCGAGCGGATCCTGATGGTCGGACACATCCTCGAGTACCACCCCGCGATCAGGACGCTGCAGCAGCTCGTGGCCGCCGGTGAGCTCGGCCGCATTCGCTACCTCTACTCGAACCGCACGAACCTCGGGAAGGTCCGCCGCGAGGAGAACATCCTGTGGTCGTTCGCTCCTCACGACATCGCGGTGATCCTGCGCTTGGTCGGCACGATGCCCGTCCAAGTCCTGGCGTCGGGTGGCGCGTACGTGCAGCCCGAGATCGCCGACGTCACCGTCACGCAGCTACAGTTCGACAACGGCGTCGCGGCGCACATCTTCGTGTCGTGGCTCAACCCGTTCAAGGAGCAGAAGCTCGTCGTCGTCGGATCCGAGCGCATGGCCACGTTCGACGACGTTCGCCGCGAGCTCGTGCTTCACGATCAACACGTGGATCTCGACGACGGCGAGCCCGTCCCCGTGAAAGGCGAGGGACGGTTGATCTCGTACGCGGCTGACGAGCCGCTCCGTCTCGAGTGCGAAGCGTTCCTCTCCGCGATCGTGACGCGCGCGACCCCGCTCACCGACGGAGACAGCGCGTTGCGTGTGTTGCGCGTGCTTCAAGCAGCGCAGCGGTCGCTCGTGACGCGCGGCCACCCCGTGATCCTGCCGCTCGAGTAGCGCCTACGGCGCGAGCTCTTGCAGCTCGCACATGCGGTGGAAGTGTCCGTCGGGACGCGCGGCGAGCTCGTCGAACCCACCTTCCTCGATGATCGTCCCGTTCGCGAGCACGTACACGCGATCGCTGGTGCGAATCGTCGACAGCCGATGCGCGATGATGATGATCGTCATCTGGCCTTTGAGCTCGTCGATGCTGCGCTGGATCGAGAGCTCGGACTCGGTGTCGAGCGCGCTCGTGGCTTCGTCGAGCACGAGGATGTCCGGGTTGCGCAGCAGCTCTCGCGCGATGGCGAGCCGCTGGCGTTGGCCGCCGGACAGCTTCACGCCACGATCACCGACGGGTGTCTCGAAGCCCTGCGGCAAGCGCTCGATGAACTCGAGGCAGTGAGCGCGACGCGCGGCGTCGCGGATCTGCTCGTGGGTGAACTCCTCGGACCAGACGGCGATGTTCGCGGCCACGGTGTCGTCGAAGAGGACTGCGTCCTGAGGGACATAGCCGATCCGCTGTCGCAGTGAGGTCAGATCGACCGCGCTCAGATCCTTGCCGTCGAGGAGGATGCGTCCACTCGTGGGATGGAGAGTTCCGGTGATCAGATCGACGAGCGTGGTCTTGCCGGCGCCCGAGCCACCGACGAAGGCAATGGTGGTGTTCGCCTCGATCCGGAGATCGATGTGCTCGAGGACGTTGCCGCCGGTCTTGTAGCCGAACTGCACGTTGTCGAGGACGATCGCGTCGCGCACCTCGGGAGAGGGCTGCGAGCCGTTTGGTTCTGCCGCGCGCTCGAGCTCCAGCGTGAGCTCTCGCACCAGGTCCACGCTTCCCGTGAGGCTCGTGAACTGCTGCCACGAGGTCTGCAGCGTGAAGACCTCGACCATCACGCGGAAGAAGTAGAGGAGGAGCACGAACAGTGTCGCGATCTCCGCACCCTGTACGACGGCGCGGAAGTAGAGCAGGCCACCGAGGAACACGACCATCACGGGCTGCGTCATCGCGATCAGGAACGAGTTCGCGTTGGAGCCCTTGAAGTCGGCGACGAGCACGTTCTCCGACGTCGCTTCGAGGCGCTTGTCGAGGCGCGAGTACAGCGCCGTGGTGCGGAGATACTTGAACGCGTGGAGCGTCTGCACGGCGAGACCGGTGAGAACGCCCATCTCCTTGGTCACGATCGCCGAGTACTTGCGAACGATCTTACCGACGACACGCGTCAACCCGAGGAGCAGCATGCCCATGACCACGCAGACCACGCTGAGCCGCCAGTCCATGAGCAGCACCATCACGAACAGAACGCTCGCGGACAGCAGAGGCGACAGCGTCTTGACGAAGTGACCGAAGCCACCGGCCGCGCGGTTGATCTCGGTGGTGAGCAAGTTCGAGAAGAAGCCGGCGTTGGTGCCGGCGACGTGTTGGTAATCAGCGGTGGAGAGCGCGGTGAGCGCGCGGCGGCGCAGGCGGCGACAGACGAGCTGGATCAAGTAGTACTGATAGCGAAACGTGACGTACTGGATCAGTCCCTTCAGGACATAGAGCCCCATGATGAGCGGTAGAACGCTCGCGGGCGATGGTCGAATATCGAGGCTGTCGAGGATCGCGAGCACGGGGTTCCACGGCTGCTGGGCGGGCAGCTCGTCGCTGAACAGCGGGAAGAACAACGCGATGCCGATCGCTTCCGCGTAGCTCATCAGCACCGTGAGCGCGCAGATCAAGACGATGTGCGCACCGGCGTGGCCCCAGAACATCCGGAAGTACCGGAGGGGTGTGAGAGCGCGGACCTCGGACAAGCGAAGGCATGGTACATAAACCCGCGCTTGCCCGCGCCGTCCAACGTCATGAGCCGGCTACGAGCGCGGTTCTCGCTCGCGAAGTTGCAGGAGCAGCACCCGCTGATCGATCGCGCGGTGTGCGTGGCGCGCAGGCGGCTGTACGCCGAGCGCTGGTTTCGTCGAGGACCGTCGAAGCGAGGTACGCCATCAGGGCGCACGTTCGTGATCTTCAACCACTGCTACGACCTCGACGCCGAGGCGTTGGTCGCTGCGGACACGCCGCACACGCTGTGGGTGCTCGATCCGTTTCAGCTGTTCACGGACGTGCATCTGTACTTTCCACCCGAGCAGCGCGACCTCAACTGCGTGTACGGCGAAGGCGCGATGCGTGACTCGATCTCGTGGTTCAAGAACGC
Source organism: Pseudomonadota bacterium (assembly GCA_023428295.1). GTDB lineage: Bacteria > Myxococcota_A > Polyangia > Haliangiales > Haliangiaceae > JABFXX01. Next base: position 30,077 of record JAEYYV010000416.1, on the reverse strand, counting down.
ATGGGTACGCGCGTTCGCGAAGGAGCTCGTCGCCAGGACGCAACTCGACGCGTTCATCACGCCAGCCGACACGTTCTATTACCTGCGCCCGCTGATCGAGGAGCTGCGAGTGCTCGGTGTTCCGACGGTGGTGCAGGACAAGGAAGGCACGATCGCACCCGGCGCCATGATGGAAGCGCACGCTCAGATGATGGCCGAGCGCTACCCGCCCATCGCGGAGCTCTACGTGTTCTGGAACCACCGCGTTCGCGAGTACTGGCGGCGCATCGGCTTGCCAGACGATCGCGCGCGCATTGTCGGGCAGCCGCGATCGGACTTCTTCTTCCACGCAGAACGTTGGCCCGCGAAGAGCTCGCTGGGTCTCACCGACAACAAGAAGCTCGTCGTCGCATTCACCTACGACGCCGACACGTATCTGCGTACGACAGAGGCCCTTCCGGATCGACCGTGGAAGAAGCTGCGCGATGACATGCACGGGGCGATGCGCGCACTCGCGAGCGAGCGACGCGACGTGGAGATCGTGATCAAGGCGCACCCACAACAGGTGGAGCTCGCGGAGGTGATCGCCGAGTTCGCCGCCGAGCCGCAGGCGAACGTGAAGGTGATGGCAGGCGCAGGAACCGCGAGTCACCTGCTCGTGCGCGCCGACGTCATCGTCGGGTTTCAGAGCACCGTCATGATCGAAGCGATGCTCACGAAGAAGCCCGTGATCTACGCAGGCTGGGGCGACACGCACGCGCGACACGCGGAGAACCTCGTCCCGATCCACGCGAGCGGTGGTTGTAGTCTGCCCCGTGATCGCTCCGACCTCGATCGGATGCTTCGCGCGGCGCTCGACGGCAGGCACGTTCCATCGGCCGACGAGCTCGCTGCTCGGCGCGCGTTCACGGACCTGTACTTCTTTGGCGCGGATGGAAGCGTCAGCCAGCGCGTGTTGCAGACGGTCGCGGACCTGGTGTCACAGGCGCGGGACGAACGCGTCGACGAGAATGCACCGCGTCGCATTGCACGCGACGAGTAGCTGCGTCCGGACCGTTTGCGCGGGCACCTTGTAGACGCCGTTCTTCGGCTCGAGGGGGGACTCCTCCATGCCGTCGAGAACAAACGCCTCGGGGTACTCCGTGACGAACGACGCCGGGCGCACGGTGATCGGCACCGCGTTGGTCTCGTTGACGCCGCGACGCGTGACGCGCGGAAGCGTCGAGACGCCATTCTCGTAGGCGCCCGCCAAGATCGGACGATCACCCGCCACTTCACTCGCGAGATCGACGACGAGGCGCGCGGTGATGGGGCCACGCACGACGCGCTTCAGGCGAGCGACGAGCTCCTCGAGCTGCTTGCGCGCCACCGCTGGCGCTGTTGCCCACTGGCGTGGCGCGCGTGCGGTCGCGAGCTGCGCGTCGGTCACGCCTTCCACCTCGAGATGCATCTGGACCTCCGTCGGAAGCTCGTAGCCGCGGAACGTCGGCGAGATGCGGATGTCGTCGAGATCGTAGAGCGCGCGCGCGACGAGCTGGCGCTGACGGAGCGGACCGAAGTCCTCGCCGAAGAACCAGAAGTTGGGTCGCGCGGTGTACGGCGAGATCGTGACGATGTCGCTGCCGTCGCTCAGGCGCTGGAGGCGATCGGTATAGACGCGGTGAGCATCTGCGTAGGTCGACAGCGAGAGAGCCCACACGATCAGGTGCGCGACGATGGCGATGGCAGCGAGCAGGATCCGGAGGGGACGCGTGGTCGCGAGCCAGCAAAGATACGGATACGCGGCGATGCACAGCGTGATCGAGGCGGGCAGCAGCGATGCTTCGGTGAACTTGGGACCGAACATCGCGATCACGACGAGGCCGAACCACAGGCCGAGCCATCCGAGCGTGTCGCTCGTGTCGGGGACGTCGGGATCCACGAGCGCGGGACGGATGCGCGCGAGGACGACCTTCACGAAGACGAGGCCGAGCACGAGCGAGATCAGCTCGCCGCACTCGCGGGCCGGCATGTCGAGCGAGGTGAGCGTCGCTTCGATCGTCGGGCGCAAGCCACTGAAGTCGATCTGCGGCCTGTCGAGGAACGACAGCACGGTTCCGACGAGCAGACCGGCGAGCGCGGCCCACATCCACGGAGCGCGCGTGGTGGCTCGGCGAATCACGATGACGACGAGGACGAGCGCCACGAGACCAAAGAGGCGCGCGCTGCTGCCAGCGCAGAAGCCCGCGAGGACCACGAATGGGGTCGCCCAGCGCGGGACGTTCCATCCGCAGCGGAACGGCGCGAGGAACCACAGCGTGACCGCCGCGCCGTAGATCCACTGCGCGGTGTGGGGACGATGGAACCACGTCACCCCGGCGCGCGGCGCTGCAAACCACAACAGAGCAGACAGCGTCACGAGGATGAGGACGTCGTGCCAGTCGTCGAAGTTCGGGCGGCGACGCGCAGCGACGACAAACATCGCGTACAAGAGCGCGGCGCCGACGAGCGGCGTGACGATCGTGTGGAACAGCGTGGAGCTCGCGAGCGCGAACGCGACGACATCGTGAAACGTCTTGTGCTCGGCGACGAACGCGGCGAGGAACGCGCCCGTTCCATCGTCGTCGTGCGCGTGGGCCCAGAGGAGGTGATTCCAATCGTTGCCCTGGACCGGCGAGAGCCACGCGACCGCGCCGAGGACGGCGAGCGTCGCGAGGAAGAACGCGTAGGCGGCGATACGCGACGGGGTCATCGCCAGTACCGTCCTGCGATCCAGCAGCGATCCGCTTCGCACAACACGCCGGTGTACGTGCCGCGGCACTCGAGATCGATCGGCAACATCGGGCCGACGTCCTCGTCGTGATCCGGAACGAGCTCCACACGCCGTGTCGCTCCGCACGCGACGACATATGCGTCGACGACCGGCGTCTTCGGCAGGCTCTTGCTCCACACGCGAATGAACGGCTGCGTCTTGGTGTCGTCGTAGGGGCGACCATCGACGAACACGAAGCCACCTTCGGGAGTCCACTCGAGGACATAGATCGGGCGGGTCTTCGGATCCTCGAGATGTAGACCCTCCGACGTCACCGCGTAGCGTACGAGCGCGTGCCCGTCGTGGTCGCCGATGTCCGTCGTGACGAGGAGGCGGCGGAGCTGGCTCATCGCCCACTCCCAGTACGTCGGGATGTACGGAACGGGCGCGACCTTCGCCTGCTCCGCGGGCGAGAGCGGCGGCTCGTACGTGCGTGTAGCGACGTAGCGATCCGGCGGGCTCGGTTGTGCCCATCGATACTGCTCGGTGAGCTCGATGCCGGACAGGTCGAAGACCTCGGCACCCACGTACTGGCGCAGTGACGCGTAGCGGAAGTCGTCACCCCAGTGCCAGCGCGAGCGCCGGGCGTGATCGAGGGGCGGCACCTTGGCGACCGTCCACTTCGGTGTCGCGCGCAGGATCGCGATGCGCTCGTCGCTCTCCGCTTTCACCTGGATGTACGTCTCGACGAAGCGAACGCAGTGATAGACGACGATCACGGTCGCGACGATCGAGAGGAAGCGGCGCGTGCGCGGATCGTCGAACAGGTGTTCGGCGATCACGACGAGCACGGCGACGAACAGCACGCCCGACGCGTAGAACAAGCGCTCGCTCGCCGTGGGCGAGGCGAACAGCGTGACGATGATGGAGCCCGCCGTGAGCAAGAGCGCCACCGCGGTCCCCACCGCGACGCGCGGGATCGTCGGCACCGCCGCGCCGCGCCTGCGAAGGCTCGCGAAGTAGACGAGGACCACGATCACGAACAGCGTGATGCCGTTCTGCGCTTCACCGATGAACTCGAGGAGAATCTCGAAGCATCCGTCGAGGCCGCGCGTCTTCAGCATGTGCAGCGGCGTCTCGCGCGTGGCGAGGCCGGCGTAGCGAACCGCCTGACCGGGCGCGAGGAACAACATCGGCCAGCCGATGAAGAGGCCGACACCGCCGGCGATCATCCAGGCTCGCAGCTGCTTTCGGCGGTACATCACGACGAGGATGATCAGCATCACGACCATCGCCGTCGGACCGGTGTGCTCGTTGGCCATGCCAGCGAGCCATCCGATGATCAGCATGAGCGGCACGAGCCAGAGGCGGCGCGTCGCCGCGGTCGCGGATGTGAGCGCGAAGCGGTAGGGGACGAACAGAACGCTCGTGACCGTGAAGGCCCACAGATAGTTCGTGGCGAACGGGCGGTAGAAATAGATGATGCCGGGGATCGGGATGATCACCCAGATGAACGCCTGCATCACGACGAGGAGCTGGAGGTCCCGCAGGGTGGGGCGAGGCCAGCGGCCGAAGGCGAGCGCGAACGTGACGGGCAACACCGCGAGCAGGACCAGCGGCGTCAGTACGTAGTGAACGAGCGGTGGCCCGTTGACGATCGCGAGCAGGACGTCGCCGATGCGCGGGTTGAAGTGGAAGTAATTGTAGTGGGCGTACTCGGCCAGCGACGCCAACGAGAACTCGTGGTGGCGCCAGTAGGTCCACTGGTACCAATCGTCGAGCAGCGGAGGCGTGTGGATCGCCACCACCAGGAACACGGCCCAGAGCCCCACGGCGCTGAAGATGAAGATCAGCCGTTCTCGCTGGGGGGTCACGCGGGCCCTTGGGTAACACTTTCCAGGGGATGTGACGAGTGTTGCGGCCAGGTAGCCCGGTCGCTCCCGAGGGCAGAACCGTCGCCCCGGCCGTGTTAGAAGAGCAGAGCAATGGGTCCGGTTCTGTCGATCGTCGCGCCTGCGTATAACGAGGAGAAGAACCTCTCCGCGTTCATCGCTGCGATCGTGCCGGTGCTCGAGACGCTCGGCGAGACGTTCGAGATCGTGTTCGTCGACGACGGCAGTCGAGACGGCACGCTGGGCATGCTCGCAGCCGCTGCGTCGCAGGACGCGCGCATCAAGGTCGTCGGACTCGCGCGCAACTTCGGCAAGGACGTGGCGCTCGCGGCGGGGCTCGCGCATGCGACCGGCAAGGCAGTGATTCCGATCGATTGCGATCTGCAGCACCCCGTCGACCTGATCCCCGTCTTCGTCGAGAAGTGGCGCGAGGGCTTCGACATGGTGCTCGGCGTGCGGTCCAAGCGCGACGAGGAGGGCTTCTTCCGTCGCACCGCTTCACGCACGTACTACAAGATCATGCGCGCGATGACGTCGGTGGAGATTCCGCCGAACGCCGGAGACTTCCGCTTGATCGATCGCAAGATCGTCGACGTGATCGTCAAGATGCCGGAGCGTCACCGCTTCATGAAGGGCATCTTCGCGTGGCCCGGCTTCAAGGTGACCTCGGTCGAGTTCCAAGCGAGCACGCGCGCCAACGAGACGCGCTCCACGTGGAGCTTCTTCAAGTTGTGGCGCTTCGCGCTCGATGGCTTGTTCTCGTTCTCGACGACGCCGCTCAAGATCTGGACGTACGTGGGCCTGCTCTCGGCGCTCGGCGCGTTCATCTACCTGGCGATCACGGTGATCCAGAAGGTGTTCTACGGAATCGACGTTCCGGGCTATGCCTCGCTGCTCATCGTGCTGCTGTTCTTCAACGGACTCTCGCTGATCTCGAACGGCATCCAGGGCGAGTACATCGGCCGCATCTTCGAGGAAGTGAAGCGGAGGCCGCTCTACGTCGTGGGCACCAAGATCAACCTGGACGAGATCGCGGCGGCGAAGCCGAAGGCCGAGACCGAACGCGCCGCGTGAACAGCACGATCGCGGCGACGATCGCGCACACGACCATCCAGTGCGAGTAGCGATAGTCGGGTGACGGCGCGAGCGGCAAGAGGCTCGCTTCGAGCAAGAGCCCACTCGCGAGAAGCGCGAACATGTCGCGATGCTTTCGCGTGAGCGGCAGGAGCAGCAGCGCGATCGCGGCGTACATCCACACCGAGAACAGCGGCGTCTTGCGATGCAGCGTGCGCATCATCGACGTGAGCTCGTGCTGCAGCGTGGAGCTCTTGCTCGAGAGCCCGATCTGCGCGACGACGGCCGGCCACGGGTACTCGCGAGGAACGATGGTGCCGCTCGGCGACATCCGGTGATAGGGCAAGAACAGCACGTAGCCCATCACCGCGAGGCGATGACGTACGTACGCGAGCGGATACGTAGTGACGAAGTGCTTCCACGCGCGCTCGATGGCGTCGCGTTGCGCGGCCGGCGCCGGCGTCGTTCCCCACAGCGGCATGTGCCACGGTGCGCGCGGCTCGAACACGGCGACGAGCTTCGTGTAGATGCGCGGGTCGTAGAGCGAGCGAAAGCGATCGTGAATGTTCTCGTGCACGCGCAGCTCGCTGCCCGCGAAGATCTGCTCGAGCTCCGCGTCCGGGATGGTCTCGTCGAGATGCGCGAGCACGCCCGCGATGTCGCTCGGTCCGAGCGAGCTGTACCAGTAGTGCATCGGGCGATCGATCAGCGCGCTGTTCACCGCGAGCGTTCCAACGGTGATGCCGGCCGACACACCGAGCGCGATCGCATAGCGGCGAACCCACCCGGACGGTGCGAGCTCGAACAGCACCACGACGAGCGGCACCATCGCGGCGAACGCGTTGTAACGAACGGCCGTGCCGAGGGCCAGCGGCACGAGTGCGAGCCAGCGCACACTCCGGCGGTCGTCGAGCAAGCCAGCGAACCCGAGCATCAGGAATGCCGCCATCAGCGTGTCTTTCCAGGCGTGTCCGAACGGAATCATCACCGGCGGAAACACGAAGACCGCCGCCGTGATCCATGCCGCGCGTCGCGGAGAGAACGTGCGCGAGAACACGAGGTAGAGCGACGCGAGAAACAGGATCGACGCGAACGCCCAGACGAGCAGTCCACCGGCGACGAAGATGTCCGCAGCGCGGAACATCGCCGCGAGGATCGGCGGGTGGCCGTCCGTGTAGATCCCAGCGCGACCTTCCATGACGTGTTCGTACGCATCTGGGGCCATTTGCCCCGGCCACGCGTAAATTGCGAGCCAGCCCCATGCAATCGCCAGCACAGTTGATGGCGACCAACGCGCGAGCCTTTGGTGCAGGCGCAAAGCCATTGAAGGCCTCGGTAGTAGCCGGTGTATAAGAACGCAGCAATCGCTCCGGCGATCGCAAATCTATGTGCGGAATCTTTGGCGTGGTGTTGGGCGGCGAACGCGCGCAGCATGGATCGCGCGACCTCGCACGCACGATCACGATCTCGCTGCTCGAGTACTCGGAGACACGCGGCAACGAAGCCGCCGGACTCGCCGTGCACGATGGCGAGCGCATCGATGTCCTCAAGCAAGGCGGCTCCGCATCGGCGCTGATCGCCAATCCCACGTTCGGCAAGGTGCTCGATCGAGCGCTCGCGCGATGGAACCCGTCGAAGACAGCGCTCGCGATCGTGGGGCACTCGCGCCTGGCGACGAACGGCGCGCAGAGCAACGTCGATAACAACCAGCCCGTGATCACGCGCGGTGGCCACGCGGTCGCGCTGCACAACGGCATCGTCGTGAACGATCGCGAGCTCGCCGCGCGGTATCCGTCGATCGCGCCCGTGGGCGAGCTCGATAGCGAGATCCTCGCCGGGCTGTTGCGCGAGAAGCTCACCGCGGGTCGCGATCTCGTCGCGGCGACGCGGCAAACGTTCGCGGAGATCCAAGGATCGGCGTCGATCGCGATGCTGTTCGACGATCTGCACGCGATGCTCCTCGCCACCAACACCGGCTCGCTGTTCCAGCTGCGCAGCGCCGCCACGGGGCTCATCGCGTTCGCATCGGAGCGCTTCATCCTCCAGCGTGTGATCGAGGATCGCGCGCTCTCCGCAGAGCTCGGCGACGTGCACGTCGAGCAGATCCGCGCGGGCCACGCGCTCGCGATTCGCCTCACCGATCTGCACCAACAGGCGTTCACGCTCACCGCCGACGACAAGGCCGCGGGGCCGGTGTTCGCGCCCAACGGTCACAGCGTGTCGATCGTCGACAACTCGCCGCGTGTCGAGCGCCTCACGCGCTGCGTGAAGTGCATCCTCCCCGAGACGTATCCGTTCGTCGATCTCGACACGGACGGCGTCTGCGCCTTCTGCCGCAACTGGAAGACCATCAACGTCAAAGGCGAGCAAGCGCTCCTCGACGCGGTGGCTCCGTATCGTAGCAAGGACGGCTCGCCCGACGTGATTCTGGCGTTCTCGGGCGGACGCGACTCGTCGTACGGCCTGCACTACGTGAAGAAGAACCTCGGGATGAACCCCGTCGCGTTCACGTACGACTGGGGCATGGTCACGGACCTCGCGCGCCGCAACCAAGCGCGCGTGTGCGGCAAGCTCGGCGTGGAGCACATCATTCGCTCGGCGGACATCGCCGCGAAGCGCCGCTACGTGCGCAAGAACGTCGAAGCGTGGCTCAAGCGTCCCGAAGCCGGGATGGTCACGCTGTTCATGGCGGGCGACAAAGAGTTCTACTCGCACGCGCGCGAGCTGCGAAGAGAGACGGGCATCAAGCTCGTCATCTTCTGCACCGGCAACATGATCGAGGACGCGCCGTACAAGCTCGGCCTTATGGGCGTGAAGCAGGACGACTACGGCAACGTCCTCACCAAGATGTCGCTGCGGAACAAAGCGACGATGCTCTGGTACCACGTGAAGCAGTACGCGATGAACCCGCGCTACTTCAACGAGTCGCTGTGGGACACGTGGAATGCGTTCTGGCAGACGTTCGTCGTCAAGGACGACTTCCTCTACTTGTTCCAGTACATCCCGTGGCACGAGGACACGATCGTCGGGACGATCCGCCGCGAGTACGACTGGGAGATCGCCGAGGACACCAGCACCACGTGGCGCATCGGCGACGGCACGGCCGCGTTCTACAACTACATCTACCAGCAGATCGCCGGCTTCACCGAGGACGAGGTGTTGCTCGCGAACATGGTGCGCGAAGGGCACCTCTCTCGTGACGAGGCCCTCGTGCGAGCAGCCGAGTACAGCCGGCCCCGCTGGCCCTCCATTCGCGAGTACGCACAGCTGATCGGTTTCTCCGCGGAAGAAGCGCTGCAGATCATCAACGCCGCGCCCAAGCTGTACTGACGTGTCCGCGGAAGGCGATGCCGTAGGCGCTCGGCTCCGGCGGGATGTGATCTGGAATCTCGTGCCGGTCGTGTTGCTCGCGATCGTCGGCCTCGGGATGAACTTCGCGATCGGACGGTGGTGGGGAGCCTCCGCGCTTGGCGCGTTCAACCTCGTGACACCCGCGTTCTTCGCGTTCGCCGTGCTCGGTGCAGGCGGGATCCAGTTCTCCGTACTGCGCGCGGTCGCCGAGGATCCCGAGGATCCGGCGCGCGTCGCCACGGTGGTCGTCGGTGCGCTCGTTCCGACGGTGGTGCTCGCCGCGATCACCACGCTCCTGTGCTTGCTGCTCGCCGATCCGATCGGTGCGCTGGTCTCGAACCGCGATGTCGCGACTGGCCTGCAGTGGGTCGCGCCCGGCCTGTTCTGCTTCGCGCTCAACAAGGTGCTGTTCGGCATCGTCAACGGACTGCGCCGCATGCGCGCGTTCGCCATCTACACGTCGTTGCGCTACGCGCTGATCGCGGTCGGCCTCGTGCTCGCGTATCTGCGCGACACGCCTGCCGAGCACATCTCCGTCATCTGGACATTCACCGAGGCGACGCTGCTCCTCGTCCTGATCGGCGAGCTACTCGCCACGGTGCGCCTGCGTCTGGCGCGCAGGTGGTGGACGTGGTGCAAGGAGCACACGAGCTACGGCGCGCGCGGATTGCTCGCGACCCTCGCGTTCGAGGTGAACTCCAAGATCGATGTGTGGATGCTCGGTGTCGCCCTTCCCGAGTCGCAGGTCGGCATCTACGCGCTCGCGTCGACGCTGTACGAGGGCGCGATGCAGCTCGGCGTGGTCGTACAGAACAACGTGAACCCGATGATCGCGCGCGACCTGGCGGCCGGCGAGCGCGGCGCCGTCGACGGACTCATCCGGCGAACGCGGAGGTGGTTCGTCCCCGTGATGATCGTGGCGTCGATCCTCGCAGTAGTAATGTTCCCGCTCGTGATCCCCACGCTCGTCGGCAGCGAGGCGTTCGGCGCGGGAGCCGTCCCGTTCGCGATCCTGATGTTCGGCCTCGTCGTGACCGCGCCGTGGTTGCCGTTCAACCAGATCCTGCTCATGGCCGCCCGTCCCGGTTGGCACACCGTCCTCGTTGTAGGAATGCTCGCCACCTCGTCGGTGGGGAACCTCCTCCTCATCCCGATCTGGGGGCTCACCGGTGCGGCGATCGCGACAACGATTGCCCTGGTCGTATCCGTGGGCATCCTTGTCGCATTCGTGCGGATGCGCGTGGGCCTCCGGTTGTAGTGGTACTGTCGTAGCTCGTGTCCTTGGTGCTGCGACTTCTGTTCGTCGCGTATGTCGCGCTGACGGCGTGGCACATCGGCTACGTGCTGGCTCACGAGCCGTTCGCGTTCGACGCGTGGAACGTCGCGCGAGACACGGCCGGTCAGCCGTTCTCGATCGGAAACTGGCTCGACTACGGCGTCGATCAGTACACGCACTCGAACCCGCGCATCGGGCAGTGGTTCACGTATCTGGCGTACAAGCTCGAGTACTTCGCGGTGATCGTGACGCCGCTCGCGTACCTCGCGCTCGCGCTCGCGGTGACCGTGCTCGGCCTCGGGCGTTGGCCCGCGTGGAAGCGCGGCAAGGACCTCGCGCTGTTCGCGGCCGCGCTCGGCGTGATGTGGTTCGCGCTGCCGAAGCTCGGCATGATCATGTTCAACCGCGCGTACGGCGCCAACTACGTCTACGGCGCCGCGATCCAGCTGTGGTTCCTCGTCGTGCTGCGCATGCGCCCGCACGGGGAAGGCAGCGTCGCCGCGTGCATTCCGTATTGGCTCCTCGGCGTGTTCGCGGGCGCGAGCAACGAGCACACGGGGCCCACGCTCGTCATCTTCACGCTGTCATATGCGGCGTGGCGCTATCGCATGAGCGAGGCGATGCCCAAGCTCGCGTTGTCGGGTGCGTTCGGCGTTGTCGTCGGGTTCGCGATGATCTTCTTCTCGCCGGGCCAGTCCGAGCGCTACGACGGGCTCGGCACCAAAGTGGGCCTGTTCAGCCGCCTCCTGCAGCGAGGGCTCAACAACCTCGACATCCTGCAGGACTACATGTTCTCCGCCGCGCCGATCGTCGGGCTCACGTTGATCGTGCTCGTCGCCGGCGCGCGCGACTCCGATCGCGACGCACACAAGCAGCCGCTGTGGCGCTTTGGCTGGGCGCTCGTCGCTGGCGGGCTGATCACGCTGACGCTGTTCGTGTCGCCCAAGCTCGGGCCGCGCATGTTCCTCCTGCCGTGCGCGTTGCTCGTGGCAGGCTTCCTCGGCATTGCGGACACGGTGCTCGTCACGCCGCGCCGCCTCGCGCCGATCGTGGTGCTCGCCGCGCTCACGAGCATCTTCGCCGCGGCGCGGTCCATTCCGCTGTACGCGCGCCTCGACGAGGCGAGCCTCGATCGCATGGGGGCGCTCGACGCGTCCAAGCCAGGCAGCGTGCTCACGGTCGACGCGTATCCGCAGATCGAGGACACCTGGTGGTTCCTCGGCGATGACTTCCGCTTCCAGAACAAGCGCGAGATGGTCTCCGACTACATCGGGCTTCGCGACATCGTGTTCCGCGCGACGGATCTCGAAGCGCCCCTCGGTGTATCGGACGCGCGCTTCACGCCGGTCTACACCGTCACACCGCCGAGCTGCCTCGATCAGGCGGGCGGCTTCCACATCGGTCGCATCCGCGGGCTCGACGTGCCGTCGACGCAGCGTTCGGCAAAGGCCGCGATCGATCGGCTGCGCACGCGCATCGGAACCAAGGGACGCATCGATCAGCTCGACATCGCCGTCGACTTCATCGGTGCCACGCCCGCGTTGCCACGTCCGCTCTTGCTGCTCGGCCGCTTCCAGGACAACGCGTTCGAAGCGTACGGCGGCCTCATCGAGCGCGACGGCAGCTCGCGCACGCGGCTCGTCCAGGTGCCGAAGGATCTGAAGGTGTCCACGGTGGACATCTTCATCTACAACGTGGGTCACGATTGGAAAGAGCTCGGCAAGGGCAACTCGCCGCGCCTCGCGTACGAGCCATGGCGCCCGGGGACGTACTGGGCGCTGGCGTGTCGGGAGAACGAGTGTTTCGTGCTCGCAGCGACGCGAATGCTGTAGCTATAGTGGCCGGCGATGGCCAGCAACCTTCCGACCGAGATCCCGATCGAGCTCCTTCACAAGCTGCCCAAGACGGATCTGCACTGCCACCTCGACGGATCGCTGCGCCTCGACACCGTCCTCGATCTCGCCAAGAAGCAGCACAACAAGCTGCCCACGCAGGATCGCAGCGAGCTCCACCGCATGCTCGCCGCGGGCGATCAGGTCGCATCGCTCGACGATTACCTCCGCGCGTTCGACATCACGCTGTCTGTCATGCAGACCGAGTCGGCGCTCGAGCGCACCGCGTACGAGCTCGCGGAGGACGCGCATCGCGAGAACGTGCGCTACCTCGAGGTGCGGTACTCGCCGCTGTTGCACCTCCGCGAGGGGCTGCGCCCGGCGCAGGTGGTGGAGGCCGTGCTCCGCGGGCTGCGCATGGCCAAGCGCGAGCTCGGCATCCGCTACGGATTGATCCTCTGCGCGATCCGCTCGCTCGGGCCGGAGTCGAGCCTGCGCATCGCGGAGCTGTGCGTCGCGTTCAAGAACCGCGGCGTCGTCGGCTTCGATCTCGCGGGCAGCGAGGTGAACAATCCTGCCAAGCTGCATCGCCAAGCGTTCCAGCTCGTCATCGACAACAACATCAACTGCACCGCGCACGCAGGCGAGTCGTTCGGGCCGGACAGCGTCCACCAAGCGATCCACAAGTGCGGCGCGCATCGCATCGGTCACGGCACGCGGCTCGTCGAGAGCGGTGACCTCCTGAACTACTGCAACGACCATCGCATCCCGCTCGAGGTGTGCCCGTCGTCCAACTTGCAGACGCGCGCAGCGAGCTCGTGGGAGACGCACCCCGTCGACTTCTTCGTCGACTACGGCCTGCGCGTGACCATCAACACCGACAACCGCTTGATGTCGGACACCACGGTGACCAAAGAGCTGCACCTCTGCCATCGCCACTACGGCTGGTCACTCCAGACGATCAAAGAGATCATCATCGCGGGCTTCAAGAGCGCGTTCATGCCGTACCGCGAGAAGGCGGATCTGTGCGCCGAGATCAGCCGCGAGCTCTCGCAGTACGCGGATCCCCGCGGCGAGAGCACGGGGCGCGTCGGGCTCGTCGAGTCGGACCCGCCCACGTCACCGACGGCGATGCCGCCGAAAGCGCCGAAGCTGCGCGTGACGTAGTTACGGCGCGGTCACGAAGTCGAACGCGAACGGCACGAGAGCGTTACCGGACGCGTCCTCGATCGCCATGGTCAGCATCACCGTCACGGTCGTGTTGGCGGGCATGGGCGCGTCGGGCGTGAACGTCCACGTGCGACCGCCGTTCGAGGAGGCGAGCGTTCCGCTGCCCGCGTTCATCACCACGAAGCTCGTGTCGTCGACGCCAGTGACCGGCTCGTCGAGCTCGACGCTGATCGACTCGCTCGCGTCGACGCCGGTCGCGTTGTCAGCGGGCGTCGTCGAGAGGACGCGCGGAACGATGGTGTCGGCGCCGGTGCTAAACAGCCACGTGCCCACCGGGGGCGTGCCGTACATGTTGCCGCTCGCATCCTGCAGCTCCGGCTGGATCGTGACCATGTAGGTCGCGTTGGGGACGAGCTGCACCACGGGCGTGAGCGTCGCGCGGTACATCGGTGCACCGACGTAGCTGACGACGGCGGGAACCTCGACGCCACCGACGAGCTTGATCGTCGACTCGGTCGCGTTCGTGACGTGCTCGTCGAAGTCGACGAGGACCGAGGTGTTGACCGGCTGGTCGACCGAGCCGTTCAGCGGCGAGCGTCCGATGATGTTCGGCGCGAACAGATCGGGGCCGGTGGTGAACATTGCGCTGAAGGGAACGAGCGCGTTGTTCGCGAGATCCCTGACCGCCGACGTGACAGCGAACGTGTACGTGGTGTTGGGAACGAGCTGATGGATCGGGTTGAGACTCGCGCTCGCTCCGGGGCTTCCGACAACGGCGGAGACGAGGCCCGACGGGCCCGTGAGCGTGAACGACGTGTTGTTCACGCCTGTCACGGTCTCGCTGAACACGACGGTGACGTTGGCGGTGACCGAGACGTTGGTCGCGCCGACCGACGGGCTCGTGCTGGTCACGATGGGGGCTGCCGTGTCCGATACGGTCGTGAACGTCACCGGCGTGAACGAGAGCGGGTTGCCCGCCAGGTCGGTGATCGAGGAGCTGAGCTCGATCGTGTACTCGGTAGCGGGTTCGAGCGGTGTGAACGGATCGAGCGACACGAACGTCGTCGGCGACCCGTTGGTCGTCAGGTTCGCGTTGACGAGGCCCGCGGGTCCGGTGAGCGTGAAGGTCGCAGTGTTCACGCCCACCACGGCCTCCGAGAAGCCGACCTGGATGATCGTCTGCACGTTCACGTTCGTGAGCGTCGCCGGGCTCTGCACGCTCGCCGTGGGTGGCGTGACGTCGACCTCGGTCCGGAACGACCACTCGGTCGGAACGAGCTTGTTCCCCGCGAAGTCGGTGATGCCGTCGGTGAGCCGCACCGTGTACAGCGTGTCCGAGAGGAACGGGCGGAAGCTCGGGTTCACGATCTCGAGCCTGTAGTGGAAGAGGTTGTCGCCGTTGTCGCCCTCTGGTGAGGGCTGCACGTTGACGATCACACCGGCCTCTTCGACGACGACGTTGGGGAACTCGAAGTTGACCACCGGCTCGTCGAAGGCGACCCGGATCGTGCCCACGGTTCCGAGCGGGACATTGGTGTCGTCGGGCGCGGGCGAGCGAAGCATCAGCAGCGGCGGCTTGAGATCCACCGGAACGCTGGCATCACCGGGACACGGCTCGGTGAATGGCGGAGAGACGCGATGACATCGGTTGTCCACGTTCGTGAAGCAAACGTAACCATCGGGGCAGGTGCCCTCGCCGCCAGCGACCGCGGGCGGGCCGCACGTGAAGCCGCACTCGGGTTGTGGAACGTCGTAGCAAGCCACGAGCGCGATCACGACGAGCGCGAGATACGCGATCCTCCCAAGCCGCACGATGGACGCACGGTAGCACCGGTCCGCGCCCGAGTGTCAGCAACAGCCTCGGTGGTGTACCATCGGCGGTGATGGGCAGCACGCTCGATAGGGACCAGCTCACCGCGCTGGTGGAGCCCCATTGGCGGCGGCTTTACAACTTCGTGTTTCGGCTCACGCTGGATCACGATCGCGCGAAGCGATACCTCGCGGACATCTTCGCTGCCGCGGTGGCGAAGATCGCGACGAAGCCGACCGCTACCAAGGAAGCGGAGATCTGGCTGCTCGGGATCGCGAACCAGATCCTCGAGGAGCGCCTGCCTCGCCAGCCCGAGGTGAACTTCGACATCCTCGACGACACGCTTCGCAACGAGGCCACGCGCACCGACGTGGTTCGCTCGCTCAGCGATCCGCAGCGCGACTTCTTGCTGTGGGAGCTCAAGCAAGGCTGCATGACATCGGTCATCAACTGCCTGCCGCCTGGCGAGCGCGCTGCGTTCGTGGTGTGTCACATCCTCAAGCTCACCGACGACGCGGCGGCCAAGAGCCTCGGCATCACGGAGAGCGCGTACAAGGTGCGGCTGTCTCGCGCGCGCAAGAAGGTGGGCGACTACCTCGCGCCGCGGTGCGAGCACGTGAACCCGATGAACCCGTGCCGCTGCCCCGCGCGCGTCGGAACGGCGCTGCACAAGGGCTTCATTCGCTCGATCGGCCAGAGCGGCGGCGAGGTCTCGCTGCGCAAGGATCCGTATCTGCGGTACGGAACGGGGCCGGGCAACGACGACGTCCCGATGCGCGACATCGGTGCGATCTACGGCAACCTGCCAGATCCGGAAGCGCCCGAGAACCTCGGCGCGCAGCTCGTCGAGCACCTCGCGCGATGAGTCGCATCGCGGTGCTCGTGCTGATCGCCGCGTGCGATCGCGATGCACCACCTCGTGTCAGGCCCGCTCCGGCGCCGGGCTCGGCGATCGTCGTGCCCGACGTCACGACGATCGATTGGCACAACCAGCCCTACGAGCTCGCATCGCTCGGCGTTGTCACCGCCAAGAATGGACGTGCCGAGTTCACGATCGTCGAGGAAGCGGGCGAGGTGCGCGCGAGTCAAGCGCCGGACGCGACGGGCACGGGCGGCTCGCTCGTCCTCGCGCCTGCGCACTTCGTGGATCTCGATGGCGACGGTCACGACGAAGCGATCATCCCGTTCGAGATGCGCTCGATGCATCCCGGCGAAGCGCAGCACGTGTTCGGCGCGTTCGCGTACACGCTGCGGCAGGGGCTGCCGCTTCGCATCGGTGTGGTCACGGCCCAGGCGCCGATCGACGTACAAGGCGCCACGCTCTCGTCGACCGATCCGCCGGCGCGCTGGCACTGGGCCGGCGGCGCGTTCGTACAACAGTAGCTATTGCTGCTGGCAGGCGCGCGCCCACACGGCGCAGCGCGCGGCCATGCACGTCTCGTCGTACTTGCAGTTCATCGCGCAAACGCCCACGCGGAGAAGCAAGTGCACGTTCTTCGAGGCCATGCCGCCCATACAACGGCAACCACACGCGAGGTCATTCGGCGCGCACGACTGGATCTGACACATCATCGCCGCGTTGCAGGTGCCGGTTCCGAGCTTCACGCCGGGGCAGGTCGTGTGGAACGCGCAGAGCGCCGCGTCGCTGCACCTGTTGGCGAGCGCGAGATCCATGCACGCACGGATCCCTTCGTTCGCCTTGCAGTCGGCGATGCACGTGCTCAGCGCGAGACCGCACGAGCGCGCGGCGTTGCATCCCGATTGGCAGCGCTCGTCGACGGAGATCGAGCCCGCTGTCGAAGGCGTCGTCGCTTGGTTCGTGTACGGATCTTCGGGCGCCGTCGCGCGCTTGGGTGTCGCCGTCTTGGTCGTTGTCGCTGGCTTGGTGCTCGTGCTGTTCGTGTTCGATGGCGCGGTGGTGGTTGCCGGCGTCGTCGTTGGTGCCGTGGTCGGCTCTGCCGGCGCGGCGTTGTTCGTCGGCGCGGGCGGTGTCGGCTCGGGCGGTGGTGGCGGCGGTGGCGCGGTCGTCGCGACCGGAGCGACCGGAGCCGGCGCAGGCTCCTTGATGACGTGCACTTCCTTGGTGCGCGTGAGGACGATGGCGAGCACGATCGCGACCGTCGCGAGCGTGCCGACGATCGCGATCACCCACGGCGTCTTCGCCGATCCAGCCGCGATCGTGCTCGGCGCCGTGTTGGTGCCCGTGGGAAACGACGGCGTCGGTGCGGTCTGCGCGGGACGCACCGGCTTCGCGTGTGGAGCCGTGCTCGGCCCTCGGTACACGGGAATCTGTCCGCTGGCGCCGGTCGACGCGTACGTGGGTGTTCCCGTCGTCTGCGGTACGCCGCTCGGTGGCGTGGCATAGCCAGGTGAAGGCACGTACGCCCCGTGGCCCGTCGCTTGCGTCATCTGATGCGCGCCGACGGGGGCGGGCATTTGCGCGAGCCCGACCATGCCCGCGCTTTGCGTCGCCACGATCGGCACGTTGCTCGGACGCAGCGTGAGCGTCTCGTGAAGCGCGGCGCGCATCTCGGTTGCCGACGCGAAGCGCGCCGACGGATCACGCGCGAGCGCGCGAGCGAAGAACTGCTCGAGCTGCGGCGACGCCGTCGGGAGGAACTGCTTGATCGATCGCGCTTCTCGCGTCGCGACCGCCGCCATCAGCTCGCCGACCGTCGCGCCCGGGAACGGCAAGCGCCCGGTGAGCATCTCGTAGACCATCACGCCCACGGCCCACAGATCCGTGCGCGCGTCGACGTTCGACGGATTCGCGATCTGCTCGGGCGACATGTACGCGGGCGTGCCGAGCATCGATCCGGTCGCCGTGCGCACCGACGCCACGTTCTGCGCGTCGATGACCTTCGCGATGCCAAAGTCGAGCAGCTTCGCCGTGGGCCCGGTCGGCGTCACGACGAGGAACACGTTCTCCGGCTTCAGATCGCGATGGATGAAGCCGCGCGCGTGCGCTGCGCTCAGCGCATCGAGCAGCTCGGACAGCACCGAGCGCATCTCGGTGGGCTTCAGCTCGCCGCGCGCGATCGGCTCGCGCAGCGATCGCCCGACGAGCAGCTCCATCGCGAGATACAGGATGCCGTCGGGCGAGCGACCCGCGTCGATCACCTGCGCGATGTTGGGATGTCCGATCGCGTTGGCGGCGCGCGCTTCGGCGAGGAAGCGATGCTGGATCTCGGGATCCGCCGCGAGCTCGGGCTTGAGCACTTTGATCGCGAGCGTTCCGCCGGTGAACTTGTGGTGCGCACGGAACACCATGCCCATGCCACCGGATCCCAAGATCGCATCGACGATGTATCGACCGTCGATGACCTTCCCGATCCAGTCCGCGCTCACCGTCTGACGATTCTAGCAGCCTGTTCGGCCACGTTGCGGCAACTACTTCGCGGCAGCGAACGAGCGCTCGAGGTCGGCCTGCAAGTCCGAGAGATCCTCGATGCCGACGGAGATACGGATGAAGCCGTCGTCGATGCCGAGCTTCTTGCGATTCTCCGGCGGGACGCTCGCGTGCGTCATGATCGCCGGATGCTCGATCAACGACTCCACGCCACCGAGTGACTCGGCGACCGTGAAGATCTGGCAAGCCTGCAGGAACCGGCGCGACTCTTCGAGGCCGCCCTTCAGCACGAAGCTGATCATGCCGCCGAAGCCCGACGCTTGCGTGCGCGCGAGCGCGTGCTGCGGATGCGACTCGAGGCCGGGATAGATCACCTTCTCGACCTGCGGGTGCTTGGTGAGCCACTCGGCGATCGCCATGGCCGACTGCTGGTGACGATCCATGCGGACGTGCAGCGTCTTGGTGCCGCGCATCACCATGAAGCTGTCCATCGGCGAGATGACCGCACCGATCGCGTTCTGCAGGAACGCGAGCTTCTCGAGCATCGCCTTGTCCTTCGCGATCAGCGCGCCGCCGACGACGTCGGAGTGACCGTTCAGGTACTTCGTCATCGAGTGCGCGACGATGTCCGCGCCGAGATCCAGCGGGCGCTGGAAGTACGGCGTCATGAACGTGTTGTCGACGGCGAGCAGGATGCCCTTCGCCTTGGTGACGGCCGCGACGGCCGCGATGTCGACGAGCTTGAGCATCGGGTTCGTGGGCGTCTCGATCCACACGAGCTTGGTCGTCGGGCGAATCGCCGCCTCGACCGCCGCTGCGCCCGCGAGCGGATCGACATAGGTGAACTCGAAGCCGAGGCGGCGCCAGACCTTGTCGAACTGGCGGAACGTGCCGCCGTACAGGTCGTCGCACGCGATGACGTGCGTGCCCGTGTCGAACAGCGACAGCAGCGTCGACGTGGCCGCGAGACCCGACGCGAAGCACAGGCCGCCCGCGCCGTTCTCGAGCGACGCGAGGTTCGCTTCGAGCGCGAACCGCGTCAGGTTGTGCGTGCGCGAGTACTCGAAGCCCTTGTGCTCGCCGGGGCCGGTCTGCGCGTAGGTGGACGTGTAGTAGACCGGCGTCATCACGGCGCCGGTCACGGGGTCCGGCTTCTGGCCTGCGTGGATCGCGCGGGTACCGAAGCCCAAGGTCGGATCGTCGTGGGACGCCATGAAACTACTCCTTGCGAACAGGTCAGTCGTCGAAGTGGAAGCGGCTCGGATCCTTGTCCATGAGTCGCTCCATCGCAGCTTCCTCGAGGAGATCGACCATGCGCTGTCCGCCGTACTTCTTCATCAGCTTGTCGTCGTACTCGTCGGCGATCAGCGCGACATCGCGCAGCGTGGCCGTGAGCTCCTCGGGATCGAGCGTGGTGCCGCCGAGGATGGTGTGCGTAAACAGCACGGTGTGCTCCGCGGGGTCGATCGCGAAGGCCCCGAAGCGGAGGTGACCGTTCAGCTCGAGGAGCTGCATCGCGAGCGAGCCATCCACGTCCACGCCCTTCACGAGCTGCGACGTGCAGCGGACCATCGCGCGGTTGTCCCCCCACGCCACCACATTGATCATCACGTAGGCCGACCCCTGCTTGATGACGTAGAGCGAGTCATCGACCTTGCGGTACGCAGGGCTGTTCTGGAGTGTGCGCTCGATCAAGAGGGCGGTCGCGACCTCGGCGGGATTCATGCGGTCGTTGTTAACACGTGCGATACTGCTGGGCGTGAGGTTCGCGCCGTTTTGTCTCGCGTTGCTGCTCGGCGTTGGTGGTGTTGCGCAGGCAGACACGATCCGGGAAATCCTCGTCGAAGAAAACACGAAGACGGATGACGATACCGTCGCGGTGATCGCCCAGATCGGGGTCGGAGACGACTGGTCGGGCGACATGAACGAGCTCGTCAAGAACCGCCTTCTGCAGAGCGGTTTGTTCCGCGATGCCGAGGTGTTTTCGTCCCAGGTCGAGGGCGGCGTCCGCATCACGATCACCGTCCACGACAAGCACTCGTGGGTCATCGCTCCGGCGTTCTACAACCAGCCCACCAACAAGGGTGTCGGCGTCGGCTTCGGCGAGAACAACCTGTTCGGTCAGAACCAGAAGCTGCTCGTCTACGGTCAGGTCGCGAGCGGTGACACGTTCTTCCTCGGCGCGTGGGTCATTCCATCGATCGCGGGGTCGCGCTTCTACGCCCAGTTCGACACGTATCTGAAGCAGTCGCGCATCATCGAGTATGCGACGCCGCGGAAGTGGCGCGAGAGCCCGCTCCCCGTGCGCGAGTCGCGCATGAACTATCTGAACGGCGGTGTTCGCATCGGCGTGGAGCCGATCCGCGGATGGCGCATCGACACCCGCCTGCGTGCGGCGAAGGTGAGCTTCCCCGGCGACAGCTTGTTCAGCGACGATCCCGCGCTGAAGTATCTCGGCAAGGATCCGGCGAACGCGATGGCCGATGTCGGCACGCCGTTCGACATGCTCGAGGCGCCCGGCGCGGACGGTCTCGACGTGTCCAACGAGATCTCGCTGACGTACGATCGCCGCGCGAGCTATCTCGGCGTGTCGACGGGCAGGAGGTTCTCGGCGTGGTTCGAGCACTCGCTCGAGGCGCTCGGATCCGACTTCAACTACTACTCGATCAGCGCGTCGTTCTTCCGCGGCTGGCGCGTGCTCGATCGTCACAACTTCATCGTTCGCGCGTCGGGCAACTACGGCCATCACCTCCCGTTCCAGCAGGAGCTCACGCTCGGCGGAACCTCGATGCGCGGCTACTTGAACGACCAGCTGCGCGGTGACGTGCGCGCGCAGGCGAACGTCGAGTACTCGTTCCCGCTGTTCGGGTTCGCGGGTTTCTCCGCGCGCGGCCTCATGTTCTTCGACAGCGGCTACACGACGTTCCTCACCACGAGCAATCCCAACCGCAACTACCTGCCGGATGCGCGGCGCGACCAGCACGCGAATTGGGCGGGCTTCAAGAACTCGGTCGGGGCGGGAACGCGCTTCTACCTACAACAGATCGTGTTGCCACTCCTCGGCGTCGATTTTGGGTATGGTCTCGAAGCCGGTGACTTCCAGATCTATCTCGCGATCGGGCTTACTGATTAGTGCCTGTATCGGTTGGGGTTGCGGCTCGTCCGCACCTCCGCCGAGCAGCGGTCCTGCGCCGGTCTCGCCCGCACCTGCACCCGCGCCGAGCGCGGTGGATCCGGGTGCGGACATCGTGTTCGTGAATGGCGACATCCGGACGATGGATCCCGCGAACCCGCGCGCACAGGCCGTGGCCATCGCCAACGGTCAGATCGCGATGGTTGGCACCACCGACGACGTGATGAAGCTCGTCGGCCCGGGCACGCAGCGCATCGAGCTCGCGGGCAAGACGGTGACGCCGGGGCTCATCGACGCGCATTGCCACCTCTATGGCCTCGGTGTGGATCTCGAGTCCGTCTCGGTGCGCGGCGCGGCGAGCGAAGCGGCCACGGCCCAACTCGTCATCGAGGCAGCGAAGACACGTCCCGCGGACGAGTGGCTGATCGGTCGCGGCTGGGATCAGACGCGCTGGCCCGGTGCACGGTTTCCGACGAAGGCAACGCTCGACGCGGCGGTGAGCGATCGACCCGTGGTCCTGCGCCGCGTGGACGGTCACGCGATCTGGGTGAACTCCAACGCGCTCGCGGCGGCCGGCATCACCAAGAAGACCAAAGACCCCGCGGGCGGAAAGATCCTTCGCGATCAAGCGGGCGAGCCCACCGGCGTCCTCGTCGACAACGCGACGGATCTCGTCGACACCAAGGCTCCGGTCGCGAGCGCGGAGGTGCGCGAGCGCCGCATCAAGCTCGCAGCGCAGGTCGCGATCCAAGCCGGCATCACGGCGGTGCACGAGATGGGCATCGACGACGACACCGCGGCGGTCTACACCGCGCTCGCGCAGCGCGACGAGCTGCCGCTGCGCGTGCACGCGTTCCTCGCCGGCGACGCATCGCCAAGAGGCCTCGAGCGACTCGCGAAGAAGCCCGGTGCGTCCACGGGGCACTTCGCGATGCGCGGCGTGAAGTTCTTCGCCGACGGTGCGCTCGGTTCGCGCGGCGCGCGACTGTACAGACCGTACGACGACGACAAGAAGAACTCGGGCCTGTGGGTGACCGAGCCCGGACAGCTCGCCGCGGCGATCGACACGGCGGTGGCCAACGGCTGGCAGGTCGCGGTTCACGCGATCGGTGACGCCGGCATCGGTGCGGTGCTCGACGGTTATCTCGCGGCCACCAAGAAGCACGCGGGCGATCTTCGCCTTCGCGTCGAGCACACGCAGGTGATCACCGACGCGGACATCGGGAGGATGATCGAGGCGCGCGCCATCGCGTCGATGCAACCCACGCACGCGACGAGCGACATGCGCTGGGCCGAGGCGCGCGTCGGAAAGCAGCGCATCGCGGGCGCCTACGCGTGGCGCACCATGCTGGACAAGAAGATTCCCGTCGCGTTCGGCAGCGACTTCCCCGTCGAGGACGTGCCGCCGATCCTCGGCATCTACGCGGCGGTCACGCGGCAAGACGCAGACGGCTCGCCCGACGGTGGTTGGTATCCCGCGCAGAAGCTCACGCTCGACGAGGCGATCGCCGCGTTCACCACGGGCGCCGCGTACGCCGAAGGTGCCGAGGCCACGCGCGGCGTGATCGCCGTCGGTCGGCCCGCCGATCTCACCGTGTTCGACACGGCGCTGGTCGCCGACAAGTCGCTGCTCACCGCAAACGCGTGGCTCACGATCGTCGACGGCGCGATCGTGTGGAGGAAGCGGAAGTAGCGATGCGCTTCTGTCCCTTCTGCAGCGCCGAGAACGCCGACGAGCAGACCGTATGCACGTCGTGCAGTCGTCGGTTGCCGCCACTGCCACCGCGCCGCAAGGACCGCAACGCGCCCCCCACCGGCGTGCAGTTGCCTCCGCGTGCGGTCCCGCCGCCGCGTCGCTCGTCGACATCGAACCCGCCGCCGATCGTGACGGCGACTCCCGAGGCGACCGTCGCCGACGCGAAGGCGTACCAGAGCGGGGCGACGGGAGATCCGACCGTCGTCACGCGCCCGGATCCCACCGTCGTCAGCGCACCGGACGCCTCGTCGCCGACGCGTGCGCCAGCCGCTCCGGCGCTATCTCCGTCGGGCCGCCGCGCATCGCCGACGGGCTCGCACTCCGACGCGGGTTGGTCGGACGACCTGTCGCCACCCGCACCCGGCGCACCCGCGCCGTCTCCGTCACCGACCGTACCGACCGCGCGGCCGTCGTCGACGGCATCGAGCGCGTTGCCCGCGCCGGGTCGCTCGAGCGTGATGCCCGCACACGATCGCTCGAGCGTGATGCCTGCGCCGGATCGCTCGAGCGCTCTGCCGTTGCCCTCGGTGAGTCGTCCTGGTGCGATGCCTGCGCAGGATCGGTCGGGCGTGATTCCTAGCCTCACGTCGACGACGAGCACCGCGGCGGGCTTCGCGGCCGCGCCGAGCCCGTCGACCACCTCGCAAGGCTTCGCGCCGCGCGCGGGCTCGACGACGAATCCGCCGCCGATGCCGCGCGCCGGCTCGACGACGAATCCGCCTCCGTTACCGCGCGCCGCGAGCGCACAGATCACGTCCGGAGCGTTGCCGCCGCGCGCGGGCTCGACGACGAATCCGCCGCCGATGCGTGCGGCATCGACGACGAATCCGCCGCCGATGCGTGCGGCATCGACGACGAATCCGCCGCCGCTGCCTGGCGTATCGTCCCCTCTACCCTCTGCCTCGTCACCGCGCATCGATCACAAGCTCGATCACAGGCTCGAGCCCAAGCTCGAGCCCAAGCTCGATCAGCAACTCGATGCTCCCGATCGCAGCGATCCCACGATCCGCGTCAGCGAGAGGCCCGAGGCGTCGCAGGTCGCACCGCTGCCGATTCCCAAGACGGGCGTGATGGCATCGCCGGGCTTGCGTCAAGCGCGCGCGGGAAGCCACGCGGAGATCGGGCCGCCGCCCGTGCGCGAGAGTGCGCCCGCGTTGCCGCCACCGTCGAACATCGTGCCGCCGAGCGCGTTCGGCGATGACTTCAACACGATGGAAGCGCAGCCGTACGACATCGTGTCGGCCAAGCCGCGCGGCCCGAACGATCCGCCCGCGACGCGCATCAACAACCCCGAGCTGCACGCGGATCGTCCGTTCCAGCCGCCCAAGGTGCACCCGATTCCCGAGGTGCCCGAGCCCAAGCTCTACAACGCGGCGAAGTACGCGCTGCTGTTCGTACGCGCGCGCTATCAGCGGCGCGGCGCGATCAAGACGCTCAAAGAGGAGATCAAGGCGGACACCGACGCGCTCGATCAAGTGCTCGGCGCGCTCGGCAAGATGGCGCGTCAGCAGCGGGTCGACAGCAAGGTGTTCCACGCGGAGAACCTCGCGATCAACGCAGCCGAGGAGCGGATCGGCGTTCTCGGGAAAGAGCATCAGGACGTCGACGGACGCAAGGCGGAAGAGAACAGCAAGTACGTCGACGTCGAGCGCGAGAAGAACGCGAAGCTCTCGGAGGCCGAGCGGCTCGTCGAGGAGTCGGGACGAGAGCTCGCGACGCTCGAGTCACAGCGCAGAGCGCTGCGCGACAAGCGCAAAGAGCTCGAACGGCGCCAGAAGGCGTACCTCAAGGCGGCCGAGGACAACGACAAGCAGTCGACCGCGAACGCGATGAGCGAAGCGCGAACGGAGCTGCGTCGCGGCGCCGAGCAGATGCGCAAGGAGGCAGCCGCGCTGGAGCCGGATCGCCAGGACGTGGACCGTCGCATCAGCGCGCTCGAGCGTCCGATCAACGAGGCCACGGCCAAGCTCGACGCGGCGAAGGCCGAGCTCGACGCGGCGAAGCGCAGCCTCAGCGACGCGCGCGAGGGCCACACGCATCGCCTCGCGGAGCTCGACGCGGAGCAGAAGCGCAAGTCTCGCGAGATCGCGCAGGCCGAGGGCGAGATCGCGCGTCGCCTCGTGACGCTCGGCACGCTCGTGAACCTGAACCGCATCGAGCACCCCGCGTTCAGCGAGCTGTATCAGCGCATCGACCGTCTCCGTGGTGCGATCACCGCACGCACGACCGAGATCGAGAAGCTCACGGCCGAGCGCGAGGCCTACGATCGCGGCACGATGGTGCGCGGGGCCTCTGCGATCGGCGGTGCCGTCGTCGCATTGATCGCGCTGATCGTGATCCTGCGGGCGATCTTCTAAACGCCGACGGTGTAAGCTAAGGCCGTACGTGCCGAAGGTACTGGTTTCGAACAACAGCGAGCTGCTGCGGCATTTCACGGCGGCGCCATTCAAGCGCCTCGATCTGCAGCTGCTCGTCGCCTCCACGGTCGAGGAGGCACGCGCGTTGTTCGCCCAAGAGGAGCCGGCCCTCGTCGTGCTCGATGCCGAGGGCGATGGCTACAACGGCTACGAGACGGCCAAGATCATCAAGCAGAAGTCTCCATCGACGCGCGTCATCCTGGTCGCGGGCAAGCGCCTCTCGGGCGACCAGATGCGGCAGGTGTCCGCATGCGGCTGCGACGAGCTCCTCATCGCGCCGATGACCGCTGACGAGCTGCACGACGTGGTCGCGATCCAGCTCGGCGAGCCGCGCCCCGGCACCGAGGGTTTCCACATCACCGTCTCGATCAGCGGCACCAAGGTCGACGCGACGGTCTCGAACCTCTCGGTCGACGGCGTGCGGCTCGTCGTGAGCGAGCCCGTCACGGAAGGGCAGGCGGCCACGCTCACCATCACGCCGGACGGCCAGCCGCCGGTCACCATCAAGGGCACGGCCGTGTGGGCGCAGCCGCGCGATGGCAAGTCCGTCGTCGGCGTCGCGTTCGACAAGATCGACGACGCGGCCAAGACGGTGCTCGCAAAGCTCACGCAGTGGCAGGTCGTCAAGGACGGCGAGCGTACGCGCGTCGTGCTGCGCGGCGACTTCACGGAGGCCACGCGCTTCGACGAGCTCATCCCGTCGATGGTCGGTCGTGTCACGTTCGACATGGCGCAGGTCACGTACATGAACTCGCTCGGCGTGCGCGCGTGGTGCGAGTTCCTTCGTCAAGCACGCATCCAGGGCTACGAGTTCCACGCCTGCTCGGTGCCGTTCATCCTGCAGGCGTCCATGGTGCACGACGTGATCGGTCGCGGCACCGTGACGTCGTTCTTCGCGCCGTTCCACTGCATCGGCTGCGATCACCAAGAGGAGCGTCTCCTGCAATCGGCGGCGATCCTCGCGAGCTCGCTCGAGCCTCCGGTGTTCAAGTGTCCGAGCTGCGGCGGCGCACTCGAGTTCGATGATCTTCCCGAGCGCTACTTCGCGTTCCTCGAGGACGAGGCGGACTAGCCATGCGCAAGCTATTCGTGCGGTCGTTCGCGATCG
Organism: Pseudomonadota bacterium; assembly: GCA_023428295.1. Classification (GTDB taxonomy): domain Bacteria; phylum Myxococcota_A; class Polyangia; order Haliangiales; family Haliangiaceae; genus JABFXX01. The sequence goes on along the minus strand of JAEYYV010000416.1, from coordinate 3,199 downwards.
CATTCGTGGCATTTGCGGTCATCTTCGGCGCCGAGTTCTTCGTCGAGTGGAGCCACGCTGGCTACCCCTTGTGGGGCGCGTCGAGTTGGTCGGGCGTCAACAACGCGAAGCTCGTCGACGTGCTGTCGCCGATCGCGCGCGCGTACAACAACGTGCTCGCGATGCTGATCGCGACCATCGGTCTCGCGATCCCGCTCACGGCGAACATGCACACGCCGAAGCTGATCGAGATGTTCTTGCGCGATCGCATCAACCGCTGGGTGTTGACGTTCATGGCATTCGGCGCGGCCCACGTCTTGTGGGTCGAGTACATGATCGGCCCCGAGTTCGCGCCGATGTGGTCGATCACGCTGGCCATCTGGCTGGCGCTGCTCGGGTGGGCGCTGCTGATCCCGTACTTCTTCTATGTCGTTCGCTTCGTCGATCCGTCTCGCTTGCTGCTGCGCCTGCGCGACGACGCGATGCACATCGTGCAAGAGGTCGCCGCTCGCACGCGCGATCCGCTCGAAGCACAGCTCGCGCTGTCCACGCGCGTCGGTCAGATCGGCACCATCATCATCAAGTCGCTCGACCGCGACGATCGTGACGTCGCCGCCGAAGGCGCGTGGGTGATCAAGCAGCTCCTGGATCACTACGACGGCCACAAGTCGCGCATGCCTCGCGAGTGGTACGTCGTCGACCGCGCTGACTTCGTCGGCCTCTCCGACGAAGCGCTCGAGATGCTGAACGAGACGAAGACCTGGTACGAGATGAAGTGCCTGCAGCAGCTCGAGTACGGGTTCCTCCGCTCGGTGCAAGGCGCGACCGACAACGTGTCGACGTTCTCGGACGCGCTACGCGTGATCGCCGCGCGGTGCGAGCTGCATCACGACGAGCAGGCGCTGCGCCTGTGCATTCGCTTCTTCAACAACTATCTACGCGAGGCGATCAAGGCCAAGAACCTGCGCGCCGTGTACGACGTGTTCCATCAGTACCGCCGCCTCGGCCGCGAGCTCCTCGATCGCCCGGAGCTGCTACGCGAGATCGGAAAGCACTTCGCGTACTACGCGAACATGTCGCGCACGTACGGCATGGTGTTCGCGCCGCAGCTCGCGATCTTCGATCTCGGCTTCGTCACCCGTCGCGCGTACGAGCGCGCATCGCCCGCATCCGCCGAGCTCCTGAAGGAGTGCCTCTCGCTGCCGCACCGCACTGGCGACGACATCCACACGATGGCGGTCAAAGCGAAGCTCATCCTCGGTGGCTTCTTCGTCGAGAACAGCCTCGAGGCCGAGGCCGCGCTCGTACGCGCGAACCTGCGTGACGTGTCGACCAACGAGATCGAGCACGCGGAGGCCGCGCTCCTCGCCGCCGAGCGCAGCTTCTTCGAGGTCACGGATCGCCAGCTGAACCTCGAGTACGTGCCGCCGGAGCGCCGCGAGCCGCTGCGAAAGTTCTGCGCGACGCTGACGATGGCGCGCAACACCGGCATGCACGCCGTCGTGAAGGACAAGGCCGACTAAGGCGTGTCGATGACGGCGGAGCCCGGCTGGGTCTCGGGCGTGTCCTTCTGCACCTTGAGCGAGCCCGTCGTCGACGTCCACAGGATGTAGCCGAGCACGACGAGCAGGATCATCGCGAGGACGAGGATCGGGATGAACGGCACGCGATCACCGAACGTCTTCTTGCCGAACAGCCGCCCACCCGAGCGCTTGTGGATGGTGCCGGTCACATCCTCTGCAAACGTCACCGGGGCGCGCGCCTTCTGCAGTCCCGACAGCGCCGACGGTGCCTTGGTGTCGAGCATCTCGTCGTGCGCGGCCTTCCACGTCGGATCGGTCGTGATCTTCTCTTCGATCTCGCGCTTCTGGTCGGGCGAGAGCGTGCCGTCGAAGTAGTCGGACAGCGCGATGATGATCGCGTCGTCGATATCGTCGGTGTTGATCGCCTCGCTCATTCATCCCTCGACATGGCGTTGCATCTTCTTGCGTAGCACCAGCCGTGCGCGGTGGAGCCGTGACTTCACGGTGCCATCGGGGAGGCCGGTGATCTCGCAAATCTCTTCGATCGACAAATCTTCGACGTCGCGCAGGATCACGACCGCGCGCTGATCTTCGTCGAGCGCATCGATCGCTTCTTGGAGGAGCTTCTCCATCTGCGCGCTGGCGAGCGCTTTGTCGGGCTGCGCCGCGCGGATCGGCGTGCCCGTGACAGCACCGTTCACCTGCTGGCTGTGCGTTCCCTCGTCGAGCTCGTCGCGATCTCGATCGTGTCGGCGCGCGAGGTACTTGATGCGGTTCTTCGTGTGGTTGACGGCGACGCGATAGAGCCACGTCGAGAACTTCGACTCCTCGCGGAACGAATCGATCGTCTTGAACACCGTGATGAAGACTTCTTGCGCGACGTCCTCGGCCTCGGAGCGATTTCCGAGCATGCGATACGTGATGTTGAACACGCGGTCGCGATGCAGCACCAAGAGCTCGCGAAACGCACGCTCGTCGCGGTCCCGGAGGCGACGGATGAGCGCTCGTTCTTCGTCAGACATAGGTTACGAGGCGACCCGCAGCATAACCGTGTAGAGCCACAGACACCGCGAATGACCGGGAGTTTCGGAGATCTACGAACGCCCGATCTCCAAATGGATCCAGGCTCTTGTGAGGCACGGTACGAAACGGTGTGGCAATCGGCAAGCCGCAAGAGTAGGTTGGGCTTGCCACGGTTCCCATGTTTCCAGCGGTCTCCCGTTTTGTCGTTGTTCGCGTCCTCGGTGATCGCTCTACCCGGTGCTCAGTGGGCTGATACTTTGGTTCGAAACCCACTTCCGAGCAGGGCCCCTTTGGGGTGGGTGTAAAGCGTTCTCAGGGCCGGATCGAGCAAGCAGGATGAACACTCGTCTGTACGTTGGAAATCTCTCCTTCAACACCAATGCGGAAGGCGTTCGCACCGCGTTCCAAGAATTCGGCACGGTCAGCGACGTGCACCTCGTGTCGGATCGCGAGACCGGCCGTTCGCGCGGCTTCGCGTTCGTGACCATGGGCACCCCCGAGGAAGCGGCGAAGGCCATCGAAGGCATGGACGGCCGCACTCTCGACGGTCGCCCGCTCCGCGTTAACGAGGCCGAGCAGCGCCAGCAGCGCGGCGGTGGCGGCGGCGGCGGTGGATTCCGCGGCGGCGGCGGAGGTGGCTTCGGCGGTGGTGGCGGTGGCCGTGGCGGCTACGG
>JAEYYV010000389.1 GCA_023428295.1 Pseudomonadota bacterium | reverse complement strand
CATCTCGCTCGTGCAAGCGATCGCGCTCGACAAGGACAACGCGAGCGCGCGCGAAGCGATGGCGCGCGTCCATCTCCAGCAAGGCGAGCTCGTCTCCGCGGGCGAGGAGCTGTTGCGCGCGGCGCGGTTGCACGAGCAGCAAGCGGATGTCCTGCGCTGCCTCGCCGATGCGGCGTGGCTGTACCGCCATCGCCTCGAGGACAACGAGCGAGCGCGCGAGTGCCTGCACCGCATCCTCGAGATCGATCCGGATCACGCCGACGCGAAGCAAGCGCTCGCCGATCTGCTCGCCGACAACCAAGAGTGGGCGAGCCTCTGGCCTCACCTCGAGGAGCAAGTCGCGAAGGCGCGCGCGGACCAGACGTCGTCCCCGGCCGATCGTCGCGACGTGTACATGAAGGCCGCGCACTGCGCGGTGGAGCTCGGCATGTTCACGCGCGCACTCGAGCTCTACGATCTCGCGGCGAGGACCGCGCCCGATCCATCGGTTCAGATCCTGCGCGCCGACGCGCTGTATCGAAGCAAAGCGATCGATGGCGCGATCGCGGCGCTGCAGTCGCTCGCGAACGACGCGGCGAACCTCGAGCGCATTCAGCGCATCGCCGTGTATCGGCGCCTCGCGCAGATCCACACGGAGCTGGGCAAAGCAGCACAGGCGCAGCAGTGGCACACCAAGGTGCTCGATCTCGATCCGGCGCATCGCGACACGCTGTCGGACCTCGCAGAGCTGCACCTCGCGCAGCAGCGCTACGACGAGGCGATCGCGAGCCTGCGCGAGCTCGCAGCGACGACGCCCATCGCCGAGCGCGTGTCGCTCCTCGAGCGCATCGGCGACCTCTATCAGCACAAGCTCCACAATCCCGCGCGCGCGACGTCGACCTACCTCGACGCGCTCGAGCTCGACGGTGGCAATCGGCGCGTACTGCAGCGCCTCTTGGATCTTCAGACCACGTCCGGCCAGTGGGGCCGCGCCGTCGAGACGATCGGGAAGTTCCTCGGGCGCGAGACCGAAGCGCCGCTGCGCGGTCGCTACTACCTCGCCGCGGCGCAGATCAAGCGCACGGAGCTCAAGGATGCCGCCGGCGCGTTCGAGGACTACGAGCACGCCCTCGACGAGCTGCTCCGCGAGGCGCCGCTACAGCCCACGACGCGCCAGCGCGCGATCGACGCCTTCCGCGATCTCGACGCGCTGATGAACGAGGAGCGCGACTGGAAGTCTCTCGAGCAAGCGTATCGCCGCATGATCAAGCGCGTGCCCGCGGGCGATTCGCTCCTGGTGCCGCTGTGGCACGCGCTCGGCGAGCTGTATCGCAAGCGCCTCGATCACGTGCAGAGCGCGATCCAGGCGTACGAAGTCGCGCACGTGCTCGATCCTGCCAAGTCACCCGCGCGCACGAAGATCCTCGCGGAGCTGTACGCGCGCACCGGCGCGGTGCAGCCAACCGCAAAGCTCGTCGAGAGCGACCCGACCAACCCCGACGCGTACCGGCAGCTCGCCGAGACGGCGCTCGCCGCCGGGCGCATCGACGAAGCGTGGTGCGCGTGCCGTGCACTCGTGGTGCTGAAGCGCGCCACGTTCGACGAGGAGCTCCTGTACAAGAAGTACCAACCGCACGAGGTGCGCAAGGCGAAGGGCGTCATCGACGCCGACGCGTGGGCGCAGGTCCGCCACCCCGACGAAGATCGCGTGATCAGCTCGATCTTCGCGCTCGTGTGGGAGCCGCTCGTCGCGCTGCGCGCTGGCACCGCGAAGAGCTTCGAGCTCGCGCCCAAGGATCGCATCCCGATCGAAGAGGACAGCCGCGTCGTCGCGCGCATCTTCCGACACGCTGCGCGCATCTTGAACGTCAAGCTGCCCGACGTGTACGCGCAGCCACGACGCAGCGGGAGCTTGCTCCTCGCGAACTGCATCGATACCGGACGACTCGTTCCAGCGGTGATCGTCGGGCGCGACATGATGACGGGCTATCGCGATACGGAGATCGCGGCCGCCGTCGGGGCGATGGTCGCCATGCTCCGCCCCGCGTACTACTTGAAGCTCGCGATGACCACGAACGAGGAGCTCGAGGCCGCGATCGCCGCGGTCGCGCAGCTGCTCCAGCGCGACATCGGTCGCCCCGAGCTCGAGCCGCTCGTCAGCGTGTTCGCGCCCGTGATCAAAGCGAGCCTCACGCGTCCCGTCGCCGAGACGCTGCTCCAGCTCGTCGAGCGGTTGCCCGACCGTCCCGACCTCGCGACGTGGCGTGCGTCCGTGGAGGCCGCCGCGCACCGCGCTGGATTCCTCGTCTCGGGCGAGCTCGCGGCCAGCGCGAAGATGATGGCGCTCGCCGGACGGCGCGCCGCGCAGCGCATCGGCGACCTCGTCGCGTTCTCCGTGTCGCCCGCGTATCTGTCACTGCGCGAGCACCTCGGCGTCGCGATCAAACCGAAGTAGCGCTGCTCCAGGACCCGCTGCATCTCCTCGTCGCGGGCGGCCGCAACACGCAGGGCATGGGCGATCTCGCGACGCGCGCCGATCGTCGCGCTCCTTCGCTCGCACTAGTCTGGGCCGAGCAACTCGTCGTCGAGCCGCGCCGATCGCAGCGCCAAGAAGCGCTCCATCATCGCGCGCAGCTCGGCGAGCAGCTCTTCGATCACCGCGAGGTCACCGCGCGCGTGAATCTCTCGGCGCAGCGTTCCGCACGTATACCGAACGCAGCGCACCGGACGATCGCCCGCGGTCAGCGTGCAGCCCATCGCACCGCGAAACGCGCATCCGGCGTGCGCCGCGGTAGGTGCGCGCAGATCGCCTGCGCGGGTCCCGCCGGCCGCGAGCGCGGCCAGCTCGTCGTCGTCGAACAGCTCGGCCGTGATGCTGCTGCAGCAATCGCCGCCCGAGAACACACCGCGCGGCGCGGGCTTTCCATTCGCGCAGCGCCCGCACGACGACACGTCTGCCAGCATCGCCGACACGCGGATCTTCAGCGCTCGCAGCTCGGTCGCGAGCTCTCGCTCCTCGTCGCCGAACGCCCCACCGGCGCTACGCAAGCGGTCGTATACGTCGACGAGCTCGTCGGCTCGCGAACGGACGTGCCGCGCGCGCAGGACCAAGCGTCGGAGCGGGACGAGCACCCGGCAAGCTTAGCCGAGCGCGCGCGCGGACGTGCGCTATTCTCGAAGCGCGATGACAGCGATCCTGAACCTGCTCTGGTTTGTCTTCGGTGGCTTCGTGATGGGCCTCGGGTGGTGGGTCGTCGGGCTCCTCATGGCCCTCAGCATCGTGGGATTGCCGTGGGCTCGCGCGTGCTTCGTGTTCGGCGGGTACTGCTTCTTCCCGTTCGGCCGGCAAGCGATCGATCGCCGCGAGCTCACGGGCCGTGGCGACCTCGGCACCGGCGCGGTCGGCTTCCTCGGCAACGTGATCTGGTTCTGTGTCGCTGGCCTGTGGCTCGCCATCGGCCACCTCGCGTCGGCGGCGGCGAACTTCGTCACGATCATCGGCATTCCGTTCGCGTTCGCTCACCTGAAGCTCGCCACGTGCGCACTCGCGCCGATCGGCAAGACCGTGGTCACGAACGAGGAGGCGGACGCCGCCCGCCGTCGCAACGCCACGTTCACGCGCCTGTGATGCGCGTCGTAGTACAAGATCGTCGATCCGTGCCCCGACTGGTCCTCGCACTCTCGATCGTCATGGCGCTCGGCGGATCGGCGCTCGCCGACTCGTTCGAGTTCCTCGCGTACACCCCGCCGCCCGCGACGTGGACCAAGCAAACGAGCGAGGGTGGCGGTGTCACGTACGTCACCACGGGAAGCGGCGCCGGCATGATCATGCTCGTCCCGAGCGTCACGCCGATCGGAACGCCCATCGAGGAGTTCGAGACGTACTGGCGCGCGAACGTCGAGCCGATCATCAAAGCACCGCTGCCCGAGCCGAAGTCGCGACCCGCGCGAGACTTGACGATGGTGTGGGGCTCGTCGCGCGCCACGCAGCGGGGACACACGTTCGACGTCCAGGTCGTGATGTTCGTCGGTCGCGGCAGCGTGCTCGGAACCGTGACGCTCACGAGCAGCGCCCAGTCGGTGAGAGACGTGGCTGCGTTCAACGCGTCCGTGAAGGTCCTCGACGAGAATCGGCCGATCGCGAAGCCATCCGATCCGCCGCCTGCAAAGCTCGCGTTCGAGTACGTCGCCCCGGCGGGCTTCGGCAAGACCAAGACCGAGAACGGCATCACCGCGCACAGCTACGACGGCGGCGTCGTACGCGACGCGTGCATGTTCGCGATGTACCCAGCGCTCGCGTCGAGCGGCGATCTCGAGAAGGACGTGGACTCCGCGATCCAGACGGTGCCGGCGGGCTGGACGCCACCGGGGCGTGCCTTCGCGACGCAGCAGAAGGGCATCGGTCCGACGGGGTGGCCGTACGTGTACAAGACCGCGCGCGTCTCGTCGAACGGGCGCACGGCAACGGTCCTCGTCGTCGGCATTCCCGCGCCGAACAAGCAGACGAGCTTCGTGTACGGCTTCGGTGGCGCGGACTGTCCCCTCGAGAATTCGCTCGAGCAACTGTTCCACACGATCGTGCCCAAGGGCTGGAGCTCCGACCAAGGCAAGGCGTTCAAGGCGGCGCTCGAGAAGAAGAGCTGGGGCGAGTACGTCTTCGGCTCGACGGGCCGCTATCGCAACAAGCGCGCCCTGGGCACGTGGAAGCTCGCCGGCTCGACGATCCTGCTATCGCCCGACGCAGGGACCAACGAGACGCTGCGCGTCCGCGTGGTCAGCGACTACACGTCCGCACGATGGCGCGACGCGATCGTGGTGCTCACCGATGCGTCGGTGCGCGTGCTTGCCGAGGCTAGATAGACTTCGCGAGATAGATCGCGGTCTCGTCCGGCATGTACTGGCCGTAGTAGCGAGTGTCCGCGCCGCACAGCGAGTAGCCGAGTCGTTCGTACGCGCGCACGCCTGGCACGTTCACGTTGCTCGTCTCGAGCCACACGTGCGTCGCGCCGACCTCGCGTCCGTGTGCCTCGACGCGCTCGAGCAATGCGCGCCCTACCCCGCGCCGCCGCCATTCGGGCGCGATGTAGAGGAACCACAGGATGATCCGTCCGTGCCACGGCTCGTGCTCGACGGTGGCGAACCCGCGAACCCCGCCATCGTCGGCGACCCACCCGCGATCCCAGCGCGCCCACTGCGCGAACACCTCGTCGATCGAGTAGCGCTTGACCAGCGGTGCATCGAGGGTGCGCTCCACCAGATCGATGCGCCGAGCGCTCGCGACGAGATCGAAGATTGTCGTGGTCTCGAACGCTGTATCGATCGCTTCGACCGCAGCGCGATCCGACTTTCGGTTCAGCTCTCGAATCGTGAACGCCATCGTGCCGAGCATTGTGCAAACAACGTACACGCGTGACAATCCACGGGAATCCGACTAGCAGACTCTCGAAAAACTGTGGCGCTCGCAGGCGCAACTCCTTGGAATCGTGCGGGCGTCGAGATGGCACTTTCGCTGCAATTCCGGCCGGCATGCGCAACCTGCTGCTGGCCTCTCTTCTCCTCCCCGCGTGCACCTCCTCGTCCGAGCCGACCACGACGGTCACCGACAACCCCATCACCGCGGCGGCACGCGGTGATCAGATCGTGGTCGCCGCGAACGAGGCCACCGAGGAGACGGGCTTTGGCTGCGGTGGCGGCCAGGCGTTCCTCGGCCGCTCGGTGCTGTTTGTCTCTAGCGATCGCGGCGCGACGTTCGAGCGCATCGTGCCGTCCGACGAGCGTCCGCTCGTTCGCATGGCCTCGCACGACGGCGTGTTCTACGCGATCGCGCACGGCAACGACGGATCGTTCGGCGTCGTCACGTCGGTCGATGGCAAGGAGTGGACCGAGGTCGCGGGCGCGCAGCGCTACGCGCAGGACTTCGCGACCGCCGATGACCTGATGGTCGTCGCGCACGCGACCGGCGTGATGACGTCCGCGGATGGCTCCGCGTGGACGGATCACGAGCTCGCGGGCGACGCGTACTACCAAGCGAGCGTCGCGCGCGTGAACGGCACGCTCGCGATCGGCACGAACGTCGATGGCAAGCTTCACCTCTCGACGAATGCGGCCTCGTGGACCGAGCGTTCGATCGCGGGCCTCGACGGCATCGATCAGGTGATCGCCGATGGCGAGTCGCTGCTCGTCGCGGGCTACGGCGCCGGCCGCGGTGCGGTGCTCGCGCGTGTGGATCTGGAGAACAGCGCTCCGCTCGCGATCACGGACAGGTCCTACGCGACGCGCATGTTCCTCACTCCGGCCGGGCTCCTCGACACGAATGGCCTCCTGGTCGACACCGCCACGGCCCGGTTCGGCGCCACGCTAGGCCACGTCGCGCCGTTCACCACGGCAGCCGTCGATGGCTCGACCGTGATCCTCGTCCGCCCCGACTCGCTCGCCATCTCGCGCGACGGTGGCGCGACGTTCGACGCCGGAACGCTGCCGCTTCCGATCGTGAAGGTCGAGATCGAGCGTCAGCACACCGAGGAAGAGTTCGGGCCGCGCGGCTAAGCGACGTCGTGCTCGTCGGGGAGTCCCTCGACGATCCTCTGCGCGACGACGGTCGGGTGCGACATCTTTCCGTCCGCGAACTTGACCGCGAAGGGCACCGGCAGGTCCCGCGTGTCGATCCACCGGCCACCATGCCGCCGCGCTTGCTCCCCCGCGAGCGCGGCGAGCTCGAACACCGCGGGCCAGTACAGCTCGGGCTGCGCGTCCTTGTCGAGCGGTGACTGACGCCGGCGCTGCTCGACGATCTTGAGCGCTTCGGCGAGCTCGACGCCATCTCCGATGCTCGCCCGCGTGTGGTGGGCGAGCTCCGCGAACGCGATGTCGATCATGGAGGCGGCGCTCGCGGGCTGCGCGGGAACGTGCACCTTGTCGCCGTCACTCGAGGCGATGTTCGCGCCGGCGCGGATGATCGCCTCCGACAAGAAGCTCGGCACGGCGACCGCGCAATAGCGAACCTCGCCCTTGCCGCCAACCTTTGCCTCGAGCGCGCGACGCGCTGCGAGGATCCGTGCGACGGCGATCAAGGTCGACAGGCTCGGCACGCGCTGCATCTGCGTGACGCTGCGGCCGTCCTGAATCAGCACGATCGCGCCGCCGCTCGGCAGCGGCCGGACCTTGTCCAGCTTGTGAACACGCGCCCACATGGTCTCGATTATTAGCGCGCCGCGCGCACGAGATCATGGACGAAGGCGAGCTTCTCTTTGACCTTCGGCGACAGCACGAACGGATACGCGTCGGGGACGCCCATCGAGCGATTGAACGAGTTCAGCGCCGACGACAGCGCCACCCACGCGGCCTCGAGCGTCTGCATGTCGAGATCCTTGCGATACACGTCGAAGTCGAGCGACGTCGATAGGAGCTCGTCGCGATCGAGCCGCGGCGAGAGCACGATGCGGTACGAGCCACCGGTCTCGAGCGTGTCGATCATGTGGAAGTAGTGCGCGAACGTCTCCGCGAAGTCCTCCCACGGATGCGAGCTCGCGTACGCGGATACGAAGTCCACCTGCCATCCCGCGCGTGCGCCGTTCGCGTAGTGCTGCTTCAGCGCTTCCTGGTAGTCGAGGTTCGCGTCGCCGAACAGCTCCGTGAACCGCGCACGCGCGGGCGCGTCGCGAACGAGCAGGTCCCAGTACCAATGTCCGATCTCGTGACGAAAGTGGCCGAGCAGCGTCCGGTACGGCTCGCCCAGTAGCGCGCGTCGCTTCTCGCGCTCCGCGTCGTCGGCTTCCGCGACCGCGATCGTGATGAGGCCACCGCGGTGCCCCGTCATCGCGGTGTCGCTATCGATCAGCTCGAAGCCCAGGCCGTCGGGGCGCTCCGTGCGATCGAACAGCGGCAAGCCCAGCCGGAGCACCGTGTAGAGGACGCGATGCTTTGCTTCCTCGAGCTTTGCCCACCGCGCGCGGTTCTCGGGATTCGCGAGCGCGGGGATCACGAGGTTGTGCCGGCACGCGCGGCACAGCTCGCGCGCGTCGTCGGTCGGCGAGAGCCAGTTGCAGACGCCGTGCTGGAAGTTCGCGCAGTACTTCCACTGCGCCTGGTTGTCCGTCACGAGCATGCGATTCGCGGTCGGCTCGTAGCCCAGCGAGGCACCGCATCGCTCGCAGCGAACGTTACCGAAGAAGACGACGAGGCCGCAGCCTGGACACGCGAAGAGACGCATACGCTGTCGGTATACATGCCGAAGTGCAACGCCGTCGCCAACCTCGCCCACGAGCATTCACCAAGATGCGCGCGACGCGGCGTGCGCTCGCGCTCGTAGCCGCGCGCGGGGCTACAACGAGGCTACGAATGAATCGAATGCAGCCAACTCGGGACCGCGGCTGATGATGAAGCGGCGCGTGGACGATCCCTCGACGACGTGAAACGCCCCGGTGCCCTTGTTGCGATCTTCGCCGTGCAGCGCCGTGTTGGCCTCGAGCGCGCGAACGTGCGCCCACAGCTCGGCGAGCTTCTCGGCATCGAGGCGACCGCTCCGCGGGTCACCTCCCGAGTAGCGGCCCGTCGAGCTCTGCTCCGGCGTGACCGGGTCATACGCGAAGTGCGCACCGTCTTCGTCGCGACGAAAGTGATACGCGTTTGCCGCTCCGTCGGAGTACCCGATGCTCCAGGACATGGGCTGACTGTAATGCAAAGCTGCGCTGGGCGAAGATCACCGCGAACGAGATCACCGCGAACGAACCGGAGGAGCGCGTCGAACAAGCCGGGGTCGCCGCCTTAGCGCCAACCAAACGCGTGCTCGTAACTGCCGATCACGTGCACCTCGCCCGCGCGATCTTTCACGACGAGCGAGATGTGCCCGTCCTGTGACACCACGACCGCGGCCGCTTCGCGCGGCTGGCGGACGCAATAGATGACGCCCGCCGGGTGGCGCGTGCCCGTGAATGTCGAGAGATCGTCGACGTGCGACTCGCGCGTGTACGGGTTCGTATGGCGAAAGCTCGTCCTCGGCGCGTCGCCTTCGATCACCTGCACGCCAAAGCCACGCACGCAGAGGTTGGTATCGAGGAGGAGCGCGTTATCTACGGCGGTGAGCTTCGCGACGACCTCGATCGCCTCGGAGAACTCGATCTGATCCTCGTCGCGCACGGCGACGCGGCCGTCGTAGCCGCGCGGGCGCGAGCCCTTGAGCCTCGCGAACCGATCGGGCGGCGCGAGGTCACACACGATCTTCGCGAAGCGATTCGCGAGCACCTCGCCGTTGGACGCGCGATAGTGCACGCGAACGCCGTGCGGCTCGGCAATCTCGGCCGGCATCAAGAGGATCATCCCGCCGTGACCGTGCGCGAGGACCGCGCTCGCGATACGGGTGACCACCGCGGCGCTGAGATCGATGCCCGTGTCGGGATCGATGTTCTGGCGCCACGCATCGAACGTCTTGCTGAGCCACACCGACGGAACCGCGACGTCGCCACTCTCTCCGAGCATCACGATCTCGCCGCGTGCGTACAGCGCGCGCGGATAGCCGGCATAGTTGATCTGCAGCACGCCGGCGTCGATCGATCGGATCATCAGCGGCTGGCGCGGCGACGCGTTTCGCTCGAGGAGCGCCCACGCGACGATGCCCTCCTCGCTCGGCCGCAGCGCGATCGCACTCGCCTCGCCGGACGTGGCCGGCGCGAGCTTCGCGAGGTTCTTGGGCGTCGCGCGCACGGGCGGATCGAGCGCGACCACGGCGGCGCAATCGTGGGCATTCGGCTGCCACGCGACCGCGAAGTCCACGCGCCTCGCCTCTTCCTCGTGGAGGCTCGCGTAGAAGACAGCATCCACCAGCACGGCGAGCTGCGCGGCATCGGGCAGCGGCAACGCGGCGACGCGAAACTGCGCGAGGTGAGCCGCGAGCTCGGCGACAAACTCTGCTGTCGAGCGAAGACGTTCTTCGTTCACGAAGCTCACGCTAACACCGAGCGCGGCCCGCCGGCAGGCTTACCCTCGGGGTCGGACGGCAATCGCTCTCTTACGCGAGCAGCACGGCGGCAAGTGCGGCGCCCGCCCCCGCGACCGCGAGAACCGCACCGATCATCCACGCTCTCGCGCTGCGACGTTCGACGACAGGCTCGTCGTCTTCGACGGGGGTCACGGTCGGCGCCCGGAACGTCACCACCACCGGTGCGATCTCGATCTCGCTCTCGATCTCGCTCTCGATCTCGCTCTCGATCGCGCCCTCGATCGCGCTAGCAACCGCGATGTCGGGCGCATCGCAGGTCTCGGCGACCACGACCTCGACCGGCGTGATCAACGCGGCCAGCTCGTTCGCTTGCACGGCGCTCATGCGGCGCGTGGTGTCGGACGCGTCGTCGATCGCCATCGCCACCGCGGCGTCGACATCGACCGCGCTCATGCGGCGCGTAGTGTCTGCCGCACCTTCGACGACCGTGCATACGGCGGCCTCCTCGACGAGCGGGATGCGTCGCGAGCCATCCGCGAACTTCGATTCGATCTCGTGGACGTCGACCACGCCTTCGTCCGGTGCGGTCTGATCGATGAGGTCGATCAGCTTCTGCGCCTGCATCCGCCCCGTCGCGCGCGCGAGCATCTCTTGGTCCGTCGTCCGCGTCTTCCGCCCACTCCGAGCTCTGATGACGTGCATGAGCGAACCACGGTACACGAGGCAGCACACCGCGACGGGTTACGACTCGGATACGCTCGGAGATCACGGCCGTGTCGGAGCATGTATGCGTTCGCTAACCGCGCAGAACGACGCGTGCTAGATACAGGTCCGTGAGCCGTTGGCTGATGCAAGTCGTGGCGATCTTCGTATCGGCACATCTCTACATCTGGTGGCGGCTGGCCCTCCCGCTGCCGTCGCCGTGGTGGCAGGCCGGCACGGCGGTGATCGCGCTCGCGTGCATCGCGGTTCCGATCATGACGCGCGTCGGACGCAAGCTACCGCGCGACAAAGCGCGGCCATGGGTGCTGTACGGGACGCTGTGGTTTGGCTTCGCGCTGTACTTGCTCCTCGGCGCTGCGGTGAGCCACATCGCCGTCGCGTTCGGCGCGGATCCGCGGCGCGCGGCGATCTACGCCGGCCTCGCGGCGATCGGCGTGGTGCTCGCGGGCCTCGTGAACGTGTCGCGCGGCGCGCTCGTGCGGCGAGTGACGATTCCGCTCGCGGGACTGCCCGTCGAGAAGTACACGATCGTGCAGCTCACCGACGTGCACATCGGGCCGGTCATCGGACGCGAGTTTGCCGAGGAGATGGTGCGCCGCGTGAACGCGGTGAAGCCCGACGCGATCGCGATCACCGGCGATCTCGTCGACGGACGGCTGCACGAGTTGCGTCCGCACATCGAGCCGCTGCGTCACTTACGCGCACGCGATGGCGTGTTCGCGGTGACCGGCAACCACGAGTACTACTGGAACGCCTCCGCGTGGCTCGTGCATCTGCGCTCGCTCGGCATTCGCATCCTGGAGAACGAGCACGTCACGCTCGCCGGTTCGATCGTGCTCGCTGGCGTGGACGACTCCACCGCGACCGAGGACATTCCTCGTGCGGTGGCCGATCGCCCGCCCGCGCTCCCGCTCGTGCTGCTCGCGCATCACCCGCGCGTCGTCGAGCGCGCGCGCAAGGCGAACGTCGATCTGCAGCTCTCCGGTCACACGCACGGCGGGCAGCTGTTGCCGCTCGGCTGGCTCGCGCGCCTGTTCGATCCCAAGGTCGCCGGCCTCGCCAGGTTCGGCGCCACGTGGCTCTACGTGAGCCAAGGCACCGGTTTCTGGGGCGCTCCGCTGCGCGTGGGCACCACCTGCGAGATCTCAGCGATTACACTCGTGCCCGCGTAGTCGTGCTGTCCGATCGAGTCACGTTTCCGGCAGAGCTGCCGATCAGCGCTCACGCCGAGGAGATCGCGAAGGCGATCGCCGAGCATCAGGTGATCATCGTCGCCGGCGAGACCGGCTCGGGAAAGACCACGCAGCTCCCCAAGATCTGCCTCGCCATGGGGCGCGGCGCGCACGGCCAGATCGGGTGCACGCAGCCGAGGCGCATCGCGGCGACGAGCGTGGCCGCGCGCGTCGCCGAGGAGCTCGACACGCCGCTCGGCGAGGTGGTCGGCTACAAGGTCCGCTTCAACGACAAGGTGAAGCGCACGTCGTCGATCAAGTTCATGA
This sequence comes from Pseudomonadota bacterium, assembly GCA_023428295.1. GTDB lineage: Bacteria > Myxococcota_A > Polyangia > Haliangiales > Haliangiaceae > JABFXX01. The sequence continues at coordinate 5,634 of JAEYYV010000389.1, read as the reverse complement.
CCGACGGCATCCTGCTCGCCGAGATCCAGAGCGACGCGCTGCTGCGCAACTACGACACGATCATCATCGACGAAGCGCACGAGCGCAGCCTCAACATCGATTTCCTCCTCGGCTTCCTGAAGCGCCTGTTGCCCAAGCGCCCCGATCTGCGCGTCATCGTCAGCTCGGCCACGCTCGAGACCGAGCGGTTCGCCGCGTTCTTCGCGTCACAGCGCGGAGCCGCGCCGGTCATCTCCGTGTCGGGGCGCACGTATCCCGTCGAGGTCCTGTATCGCCCGCCGCGCGAGGACGAGACCGATCTCGCCGAAGCGGTGGCGAACACGGTGAACGAGGTCACCGAGCTGGACGCGCGCGGCGACATCCTCGTGTTCCTGCCGGGCGAGCGGGAGATCCGTGAAGCCGCCGCCGAGATCGAGCAGCGCGCACTGCCGCACACGGTGATCCTCCCGCTCTATGCGCGGCTCTCGGCCGCCGAGCAGCAGCGCGTGTTCCAGCGCATCGGGCAGCGGCGCGTGGTGCTCGCGACCAACGTCGCCGAGACGTCGCTGACGATCCCGGGCATCGTGTACGTCGTCGACTCGGGCGTCGCGCGCGTCAATCGCTACAACACACGCACGGGCGTCTCGCAGCTGCTCGTCGAGGAAGTGTCGCGAGCGAGCGCGGATCAGCGCAAAGGCCGCTGCGGCCGCACGCAGAACGGCGTCTGCTTCCGCATGTACGAGGAGGCGGACTACAACGCCCGTCCCGCGCACACGGATCCGGAGATCAAGCGCATCAGCCTGGCGGGCGTGATCCTGCGGATGAAGACGCTGCGCCTCGGCGACATCGAGAAGTTCCCGTTCCTCGATGCTCCGCAGGTGCGCGCGATCACCGACGGCTATCGCGTGCTCGAGGAGCTCGGCGCGATCGACGAGCGCGGCGACCTCACCCAGATCGGCCACCAGCTCGGCGCGCTCCCCCTCGATCCACGTCTGGGTCGCATGATCCTCGGCGGGCGCGAGGAGAACGCGCTGCGCGAAGTCGTGATCATCGCGAGCGCCCTCGGCCTCCAGGATCCGCGCGATCGCCCGCAGGCCGTGCAGCAGAAAGCCGACGAGGCGCACCGCAAGTTCCGCGACGAGGGCAGCGACTTCGTCGGGTACTTGAAGCTATGGCAGTTCTATCAAGACACGCGCAAGGCGAGCTCTCGGCGGCAGCTACAGAAGGCGTGTCGCGACAACTTCCTCAACTACAACCGCATGCGCGAGTGGGACGACATCCACGAGCAGGTCGTGCGCGTGATGAAGGAGTTCGGGTTCTCGCCGAACGCGCAACCCGCATCCGGCGATCAGATCCATCGCGCGCTCCTGCCCGGCTTGCTCTCGAAGATCGGCATGTGGAACCAGGAGACGCGCAACTATGTCGGTGCACGCCAGACGCGGTTCGTGATCCATCCGTCGTCGGGCCTCGCCAAGAAGCCACCGCAGTGGGTGATGGCGGCCGAGCTCGTGGAGACGTCGCAGCTGTTCGCGCGCACGGTAGCGAAGATCGATCCGCTGTGGCTCGAGGCGGCGGGTGGCAACCTGTGCCGTCGCAGTCACAGCGATCCGCACTGGGAAGAGAAGCAAGGCCAGGTGATGGCCAAGGAGCAGGTCACGTTGTACGGCCTGCCGTTCATCAAGAATCGCTCGGTGGCGTACGCCCGCTACGATCAAGCGCTGTGTCGCGAGCTGTTCATCACGCACGCGCTCGTTCGCCACGAGTACGCCACCAAGGCGCGGTTCATGGATCACAACCGGCGCATGCAGGCGAGCGCGCAGCACCTTCGCGATCGCGCGCGACGCAGCGACATGTTCGCCGACGAGCACGAGCTGTTCTCGTTCTTCGACGATCGATTGCCGCCTGACGTGTTCAGCGGCAAGACGTTCGAGGCGTGGCGCGCCGAGGCCGAGAAGCGCGATCCGAAGGTCCTCTTTCTCTCGCTCGCGGATCTCCTCGTCGACGAGAGCTACGCGCTATCGCCCGATCGCTTCCCCGATCAGCTGAGCATCGGCGGTGTCGCGATGCCGCTGTCGTACCGCTTCGAGCCCGGCGAGGACGACGACGGCATCACGATCACCGTGCCGATCACCGTGCTGCCCCAGCTCGATCCAGCCGTCATGGCGTGGACGATTCCCGGCTGGCACGAGACCAAGATCCGCACCCTGCTCGAGTCGCTGCCCAAGTCGCTGCGCAAAGCGATCGCCCCGATCGGCACCTCGCTGGATGAACGAGTCGCCGAGCTCGCGATCAAGCTCGCGCCGTTTCGTGGCGAGCTGCTGCCCACGCTCGAGAAAGCGATCTACGAGCTGTACGGCGAGCGCGTCTCGCGGACGGCGTGGGATCTGCGCGCCGTGCCGTCGTATCTCGACTTCACGTTCCGTATCGTCGACGACAAGGACCGCGTCCTCGGCACGAGCCGCGACCTCGCCGAGCTGCAGCGGACGCTGGGCCAGCGCGCGAAGGAAGTGTGGGCCTCGGTCCCGCGCGAGTCGTTCGAGAAGACGGGGCTGCGCACGTGGGACTTCGGCGCGCTGCCCGAGTCGGTGTCGATCACCGTGCGCGGCCGGCGCGTGCTCGCGTACCCCGCGCTCGTCGAGACGGAGCACGCGGTGGATCTGCGCTTGCTCGAGTCGCCTGCCGCCGCCGCCACGGCCTCGCGCGACGGCCTGCGCCGGCTGTTCGTGTTCGCCTTGCAGACCTCGTTCGGCAAGCTCGAGACGCAGCTCCCCGGCAGCCTCGCGAAGGGTCCGCGTCGCGAGCTCGTGTTCCGCGCGCTCGACGAGGCGTTCGCGCTCGATGGCGATCCGCCGCGCGACAAGGCCGCGTTCGACGCTCGGCTCGCCGAAGGCCGCACCAGGCTGCCCGAGCTCCTCGCCCAGCTGGGTCGCCTGGCGATCGAGATCACGGTGGAGCTCGGCAAGGTGCGCACCGCGCTCCGGCCGCTCGTCGGGAAGCCCGGCATCGTGAAGGCGTTCGTCGACGACGTGCAGAGTCAGCTCGCACACCTCGACACGCCGGACCTCTGGCGCACCACGCCGGCCGCTCGCCTCGCGCACGTGCTTCGTTACACGAAGGCGCTGCTCATCCGCGTGCAGCGCCAAGCGGTGGATCCGCCCAAGGATCAGCAGAAGGCGGCACAGGTCGCGCCGCTGTGGCAGCAGTTCGTGGCGCGTCGCGGCCAGCTCCTCGCGCACGGGCGCACGGAGCGCGAGCTCGATGACTTCGCCTGGCTCGTCGAAGAGCTGCGCGTGCAAGTGTTCGCGCCCGAGCTCAAGACGGCGGTCCCTGTCTCGCTGCCTCGCGTGCAGGAGCTGTGGGCGTCGCTGTCGCGCTAGACCAGCTGCACGATCGCGTAGACGAGGCGTCCGAGCGCCCACAACATCCACGCGAACATCGTGATCGTCATGAACTTCATGACGCCACTCGGAACGTCCTGCCCCGCCGGCGTCGCGAGCTGCATGATCAACATGCCGCCCGCTAGCCCGCCGAGCGGCAGGAGGTTCATCGCGACGAGCTTCGCGAACAGGATGCCGGTCGCCACGACGGGCGCATCGTCGGCGATGGCGATCATGCGTCTCACCAGCGGCGTGACGTCCACGGTGAAGAGCATCTGCGGAACGCCGCGCGCGAACGAGCGCAGCGCGGACGCGACGCCGATGCACCCGATCGCGATCGCGAGGATCGCGACCCACGGCACGAGCACGATCGCCGCGCGCTTCGTGCGCGAAAGACCGCTGTACGTCACGCGTTGCCCGTCGACGATGTCCTCACCCGCGAGCTCGACGGATGCCGTCGGCAAGATGCCGATACGGACCTCCGGACGTGCCTTGCGAACGCGCACCACCGCCGGCAAGCCCAGCGCGATCACGCGCGGCGCGAGGCCAAACGCACGCGCGAGCCCGTACGTGATGCCGACGAAGATCAGCATCTGCACGACCGCGAGCGCGTAGATCAGCGGCACGGCCGGCGCTGCCCTTACTCGCCGTCCTTGCGGATCGTGCGTCGCTGCTTCGTGATGCTGCCGATACCACCGTAGTTCAGCTTGAGGCTGCCGGCTTTGCCCAGGTTCTCTTGCACCGCGGTGTACGTGAAGTCGCCGCCGACTTCTTCGCTGCACTCGATGCAGAGCCACGTCCCGGGAATCGCTTTGACGCGAGCGACGGGAATCGCGGCGTCACAGCGCTCACACGTGCGCGGCTCGTCGGTGTCGATCGTTGCGCTGGTCGTCGTGGTCGTGCTCATGGCGAGGCTCTCCCATTCCGAGCGGTCCCGTGCTCGGCGGCTGCGATTATGATCAGGCGCGGTCGCGAGTCCAGCGCGATCTCGCAATGCCGCGCACTGCCATCGAAACCATCGATCACGGCGCGTGGGCGAACGTGCTCTCGACTACTTCCCGATGACCTTCTTGCGCGCGGCCTGCACCACGTGTTGCGGCGCGCCGGCGCCCTTCGCGATCTGGCGCAGCGCATCGGGCGCGACATGCGCGAGCGCACGAATCGCGATCTCCGCTGGCACCTTGTGATTGCGCGCGAGCGCGAGCGCGACCGTCGGCCGCTGGAACCAATCCGAGCGCTCGCTGATCTGCTTGAAGATCTCCGCGCCGAACTGCGAGCTCTTCGCGATCGCGAGCACGTCGTCGAGCGTGAGGCCCGGGTTCTTCAGCACGAACGCGTGCAGCCCGCGATCGCGATCGCGCAGCATCGCGTTGCGCTGATCGCGCGTGCCGTGCAGCGCGAGCTGGATCTTCTGCGCGCGCGTCAGCTCGCCCGCTTGCTGCCGCGACTTGTCGGGCTCGTCGTCGTGCTTGTCACCGGGACCGTGGGGCGTGCTGGCGTGGTGCGCGGCGTCGCGATTCTCGGCGTGCTCGTCGGATGCCTCATCGTGCATATCGGGCGCACTGCCGTCGGGGCCGGCGACATCGATCGCGTCGATCGCATCGATCGCGTCGATCGCGTCGTTCGCGTCGTACGCGTCGTACGCGTCGTCCTCGCTCGCTGGCCCGGGCGTCGGCGCCGCCGTCGGCGCGGTCGGAGCTTCCGTCGTGGGTGTCGCTGGACGCGCCGGCGCCACCCAGGTCGGCGGCACCGCCAACGTCGACGTGCGTGCGGGGAGCGCAGTCGCGATGGTGGGCGGCGCGTGTGACGTAACGGCGGGCGACGGCTCGGGTGGTTGGACGACGGGCAACGCCGTTGCCGGTGTCGGCGCAGGTGAACGCCATGGAGCAGGCACCGACGTCGTCGCGGTCCGTGCAGGCGCTGGCGATGACGACGACGTCGTCGATGCCGATGGCGACGATGCCGATGGCGACGATGCCGCTGGCGACGATGTCGCCGACGTCGACGGTGCCGATGGACTCGACGAGGGCGCGACGGCGGGAGAGCGCCATGTCGGTGGCACCGATGTCGTCGCCGCGCGCGTGGTGACGGGCGCCCCCGACGCGGGCGTGATAATGCGTACGCCCGACGCGGGCGTGACGATGCGTGCGCCTGTGGGTGCGCGAGATGGCGAGACGTCGGGGGCGCTCGGTGCGGGCGTGCGCCAGGTCGGCGGCACCGATGTCGTCGCCGCGCGAGCGGAGGTCGGTGCTGATGGCGATGGCGATGGCGATGGCGA
>JAEYYV010000380.1 GCA_023428295.1 Pseudomonadota bacterium | reverse complement strand
CGATGACGCGCAACGACGACGGCAACGACGACGCGCAGCGACGACGGCAACGACGACGGCAACGACGACGGCAACGATGACGCGCAACGACGACGGCACCGATAGCGCGCAATGACGACGTAGCGATGACAATGACGGCGTGGACGTTTCCTCGCGATTGGCGCGCCCTCTCACGAGACCCGATGCGGCCCGGACGCTACCCCGCGAAAACTTGCCACCTCTCGACGAGGGGCCCAAGCTTCTCAGGTCGTGGCTCATCAGGACCGAGAGCATCCGAGGTACGCACACGAGGCCGTCGTGCGCATTCGGGTGGGTGGCGTGCAGCACGAGGGACGTACGACGAACCTCTCGCGCGGCGGCTTGTGCGCGGACTTGGCCACCCAGATCCCGTTCGGCAGCGAGGTGGATCTCGATATCCAGCTCGTGTTCGAAGAGGACGTGCAGTCCGAGCCGCTGTCGATTCAAGCGCGCGTGGTGTGGTCGACGGCCGTGGACGACGGCTTTCAGATCGGCCTCGCGTTCAAACCGATGCGCGCCGAGCAGGCGCAGTACCTGACGATGTTCCTGCGCTATCTCGACGACAGCGGTCCGAAGGGCAAGCAGCCCAAGCTCGAGCGTAGCGTCGACGATCAGTTCCGCTGAGCGGCTGCGGTAGATCGGACGGGCTCGCGTCCGCGCGCTACGTGGTCGCGTTCTTCTTCGCCTCGGCCTGCATGCGCGCCTTCTGGATGTCCTGCATCATGCCGAGCACGAGGCGCGGATCCGTGAAGACGTTCAGCTTGGGCGCGAGCGACTTCGCGTAGCGATCGAAGTAGAGCAGCTGCTTCGTGATCAGGATGAACTCGTTCGGCATGCGCATCCGATGGCGCGTGGCCGTGCGCTGGATGCCCGGTAGAAACTCGGCGTAGTTCACCTCGCCAAAGGACAGCGTGAGCAGCGGACGATAGGTCTCGCCCAGGTCCGTGACAAACGCGTCCATCTGGAGACCATCCGGTGCGCCCGCCATCTCGATGATGATCTCGGCGAGCCGTTTGTAGTTACCGGACGCGAACGCGATCATGTAGTCGGTGACGAGGTAGCGCTCGTGGTCGTCGAAGCGGCCGACGATGCCGAAATCGAGGAAGCCGATCGTGCCGTCGTCGAGCAGCATCAGGTTGCCCGCGTGCACGTCGCCGTGGAAGAAGCCATAGAACACGACGCACTGGAACCACGCGCGCAGGCCGTCGACGAGCTTGGACTCGCCATCGATCCCTCTCGACTTGATCTCCTCGAACATGTCGACGCGCAGACCGCTGAAGCGCTCCATCACGAGGACCTTGCGTGTCGTGTACTCGTGCTGCGGGACCGGGCACCGGATGTTCGTGTGCCCGAGCTCGCGCATGATGTCGTTGAAGCGATCGAGGTTCGCCGCTTCCTTGCGGAAGTCGAGCTCCTCGGTCAGCGTCTTGGTGAAGTCGTCGACGACACCGACGGGGTTGGCGAGGTCGGCGCCCTTCTTGAAGCGCGCGACGAGGCCCGCGAGGATGCGCATGAGCTTCATGTCCGCCATGCAGCGACCGATGATGCCGGGGCGCTGCACCTTGATGACGACGTTGGTCCCGTCGCGCAGCTTCGCGGTGTGAACCTGCGCGATCGACGCGGACGCGAGCTGCTTGGGATCGATATCGATCAAGTGCGCGGCCTTCTCGCGTCCGAGCTCCTCGTCGAGCGTGCGTTGCACATCCGCGAAGGGGAACGGCTTCACGCGATCGAGGACCTTCTGGAACTCTTTGACGTACGCGTCGGGGAACATGCCCGCCGACGACGCGATGATCTGGCCGAACTTGATGAACGTCGGGCCCATGTCCTCGCACCACATGCGGAACAACATCGGCCGCGTGAGGCGCTGATATTCGTCCTTGGGCACGAACAGGCGGCGCAGGCCGACGCGATCGAGGACCCACAGCCAGAAGTACTTCGAGCTGTAGATGACGAACGCCCACACCCGCCGCGGTACCGGCAGCGATATCGACAGCACGAACAAGAGGCCGAGGACAGCCAGCAGCGTGTACCAGAACATGCTCGGCACGAGCCTAACACCGCATGGCGGTCATCGTCGGGGCGCTGCGCGGCGAAACGCGGCATGGCTATACTGCGCCGATGCTGACGTCGGTCACGGCGGGCCCGTACACGATCCGCGGTGTGTCCGTCGGAGGCGTCTACACGTCCCTCGCGGTGCCCGAGCTGGGGGTCCTGTTCGACTGCGGCATCGCCCCGCGCTCCAGCGGCGGCATCGACACGATCCTGCTCTCGCACGGCCACGCGGACCACGTCGGCGCGCTCCCTGCCCTCCTCGGAATTCGCGGCTTGCACGGCAAGACCAAGCCGCCGCGCGTGCTGATGCCCGCCGAGATCGTCGACGATCTGAGGGCGGCCCTCGCTGCGATGACCAAGCTGCAGCGCTGGCCGATCGAGATCGACGCGATCGGCGTCGAGCCTGGCCAGGAGGTCGCGCTGCGCGGAGACCTCGCGATCCGCGCGGTGCGCACGTTTCACCCCGTGCCCTCGCTCGGGTACGTGCTGGTTCGCAAGATCGCGAAGCTGCGCTCCGAGCTCCTCGGTCTCGACGGCGCCTCGATCGCCGCGAAGAAGCGAGCCGGCGAGACCGTCACCGAGATCAAAGACCAGCTCGAGCTCGCCTACGCGACCGACACGCTCGTCTCCGTGCTGGATCACTCGCCCGCGCTCCTCGAAGCGCGCGTGCTGATCATCGAGTGCACGTTTCTCGACGAGCGCAAGTCCATCGAGGCCGCGCGCTCGGGCTGTCACATCCACCTCGACGAGCTCGTCGCGCGGGCCGACAAGTTCAAGAACGAGCACATCGTGCTCATGCACGTCTCGCAGATCTATCGACCCGACGAGGTCGCATCGATCCTCGACGCGCGAGTGCCCGCGTCCCTTCGCTCGCGCATCATCCCCTTCGTTCCCACCACCCCGCACTGGCCTGGATGATCGTGAGCAACGACGAGCCAGACGAGCCAGACGACACCGCTGCGAACACCGACGCCGTGGTGGACGTCGAGCTGTCCGACGAGCTCGACCTGCACACGTTCTTGCCGCGTGAATGCGCCGACGTCGTCGAGGAGTACGTGCGCGCCGCGCAAGAAGCCGGCATGACCTCGGTGCGCATCATTCACGGCAAGGGCGTCGGCACGCTCCGGCGCATCGTGCACGGCGTTCTGGAGAAGCACCCCGCGGTCGCATCGTTTCGACTCGCCGACGAGCGCAGCGGGCAGTGGGGCGCCACGCTCGTCGAGCTCCGCGCGGAGTAAGCGTCCTCGCGATTCTCGACCGCATCGTCGACCGCCCCCCGTCGAAGGCCCCGTCGAGTGCCCCCGTCGGTCGCGTCTGTTCGGTCGCGTCTGTTCGGTCGCGTCTGTTCGATCGCGTCTGTTCGATCGAGGCGGCTGCGCCTGCGCTGCGATATCCTCCGTCCGTGTCCACGCGCGAGGATTGGCAACGACGCCTCGGCCCGCTGTACGGCGGCGCGGTGGCGCTCGTGCACTCGACGCCCTGGCGATGGCCGACCGAGGTCAGCGACGACCATCGCTCCGCGCTCTGGATCGTGGTGCTCGGCGTGCCGGTCGGCCTCGTCGCGTGGCTCGTCGCGATGATGTTCCACGCCGCCGGCGTGCCCGACGTGATCGGCGCGATCGCGGGCCTGGGTGCGCTGACCGCAGCGAGCGCGGCGCTCGTCGAGCGTGGCTTGGCAGAGAGCGTCGATCGATGGACGCGCGGGCGCAGCGCCAGCGCGATGCCCGGCGCGACGAGTGTGCCGGCCGTGCTGGTGCTGGTGTTCACGATCCTGATCCGCGCAGCGGCGATCCTCGTCGTGCCGCAGAGCACCTGGCTCTGGGTGTTCGTCGCGACCGCGGTGGTCGGGCGATGGGCCGCGATCTTCTTGCAGGGCTTGGGCGATCCGATCGCGCACGACGAGAGCACGCGCTCGCTCGTGGCGGTTCCCGCTCCGGCGTGGCTGACCGCAGCGATCAGCGGCGGCGTCGTAGTGGTGGCGGTCGTGGCGCTCGGCAAGATCGGCATCGTCGCGATGGCCCTCGCCGCCGTGGCCGTGTTCGCGCTCGGACTCGCGACGCAGCGCCGCGAGGGCGGCCTCTCGCCCGGCGTCGTCGCAGCGGCCGCCGCGATCGGCGAGCTGCTCGTGCTGCTCGTCGCGACGATCCGCTAGCGCGCGTAGCACGCCGCGTCACGATCCGCGTCACGATCCGCGTCACGTCCCGCGTCACGTCCCGCGTCACGTCCCGCGTCACGATCCGCGTCACGATCCGCGTCACGTCGCGACTGCGGTTCCCGCCCGGGCGGTGCTACGTTCGCCCGCGATGTCGGGAACACCCAAAGCAAGCTACGACCTCGTGCTTCTTCCCGGCGATGGTATCGGTGCGGAGGTGATGGCCGAGGCGCGGGCGCTGATCGACATCGTCAAGGCGGGCGCCGGCGTCGAGTTCAACCTCGACGAGATCCCGTGCGGCGGCAGGTTCTTCCTCGAGCACGGCTCGCGCGATTGGCCCGAGGGCGCCGAGGATCGGTGCCGCGCAGCAGATGCGATCCTCCTCGGCGCGGTCGGCTGGAACGGCCCCGATGGAGCCCCGGTCACCATGCGCGATGCACAGGGCGGCGAGAAGATGGCCGGCTGGTCGCCCGTCATCGGCAACCGGATCAAGCTCGATCTCTACGCGAACATTCGCCCCGTGCGCTGCCTCCCCGGGACCAAGCACGGCCTCTCCGGCAAGTTCCGCGAGGTGTGGTCGCCCGAGACAGTCGACATGGTGATCATTCGCGAGAACACCGAGGGCCTCTACTCGAGCCTCGGCGAGCGCTCCCAGGACCGCGCGACCGACGTTCGCGTGATCACGCGTCGCGCGTCGGAGCGTGTGATCACCAAGGCGTTCGAGGTGTCCCGCCAGCGCGGTAAGGGCGCGCCCGCCGACGGAAAGCTGCGCGTCACCTGCATCGTGAAGCACAACGTACTGCACGGATGCCGCTTGTTCCTCGAGGTGTTCCGCGAGGTCGCGAAGCGCTTTCCCGATGTCGAGCCCGATGTCGCGATCGTCGACTCGTTCGCGATGTTCGTGCTCACGCAGCCCGAGCGCTACGACGTGTGCGTCACGACGAACATGTTCGGCGACATCCTCACCGACCTCGCGTCGGTGCTCCAGGGCGGCATGGGTATGGCCGTCGGCTGCAACGTCGGAGACCACAACGCGATGTTCGAGCCGATCCACGGCTCGGCACCGCCGCTCGCTGGCAAGGATCGGGCGAACCCGATGGCGATGATGCTCGCGACCGGCGAGGCGTTGGCGTGGCTCGGTCATCGTCATGGCGACGAGCGCCTCGCGCGTGCACACGCCGCGATCGCGAACGCCGTCGCGACGATCGTCGAAGCCGGCGGACCGCTCACGGCGGATCTCGGCGGCAGCGCGGGCTCGCGCGCCGTCGCGCAAGCCGTTCGCGAGGAAGTCGCGAAGCGCCTCGCCTGCTAAGCCCTGCGAAGCCCGGATCACGCGCCGACGCGCCGCTAGATCGCCGCGCCGATCAGACGCCGATCAGCCACGAGCACCGGCGCGCCGATGCGCCCGCGCATGACCGGAATGCGCCCGCCATCGCGATGAAACGCGAGGTCCGCGATCGACTCTTCCTCGACGAGCCCGGTGACCGCGAGCTGCTGTGCGTCCACCGCGATCGACGCGACTTCGAGGTTGCCGCTGATCGCGAGATCGTCGGGCACGCCCATGCGACCGAGCTGCGGATCACCGCGCCGGACGCGCATGCGCTGCGATAGCGCGCTCGGCGTGACCCGCGCGATGCCGGTGACGAGCACGGGCCCCTCGCCTTCCACGTCGAGCAAGAACGGCGCTGCCTCGGTGCGCCGCACGATCACCGAACCGCCGGCGTCCTTCACCACCGCGTGCTCGACGAGGACCGGCGCCTCGTCGAGGATCGACGGCACCGTGCCGCGGAACTTGCGCGCGGTTCCATAGAGCGTGCGCGAGCCCGGCGCAGCATGCGGGGCGGGTAGCTCCACACCGACGATGCCGCGCCGCCGCGCACGCACTCGCAAGAGGTGCACGCCGTACGCGACGACGCTTCCCATCGCGAACGGCGCGAGGACCGGAAACGCGAGCGAGCCGCCCGCGACGAACGCCGTGATCATTCCCCAATCGCGATGATTGGTGATGCGCATGTCGCGGTAGTAGAGAAGCTCGCGCACCAGTTCGACGGGTGCGGTCATCGGTGCCGCGCACTCGGCGCACGCGACCGTTGGTGGTTGCAGCAACCGACACTGCACGCAGCAGAACGTCGACGTTCGGGACAGCTCCACGCTGTCTCTCAGTGTGGCACCGCTACGCCGAAAGAGTCGACACGCCTGGTGAACGCCAACGGCGATGCGAGGTCTGTCGACGAGCGGTCTGCGAGTGCCGGAGGTCGGACTCGAACCGACACTCCCGCGAGGGAAGGGGCTTTTGAGACCCCCGAGTCTACCATTTCTCCACTCCGGCACGGCTCGGCGAACCGAGCGGGCTGCGTTGTACCACAAACGCAGAAACGCGCCGATCAGCGACCGGCGCGTTCCCACGTTCGGCTCACGAGCAGCCGACGAGATCAGCTCACGGGGTGGCTTCGGCCGGAGCCTCTGCCGGAGCCTCGCCCTCACCTGCGGCCGGGTCAGCCGGCGCGGGCTCGGTCGAGCCAGCCGGGTCGGTCGTGGTGGTGGGCGCCGCGGCGTCCTTCTTCTTGCCGCAAGCGGCGAACGCGAACATCGCAACAAACGCAACAACGAGCATCTTCTTCATGATCTTAGTCCTCTCTCTATCTCTGGATTGGTTTGCAAACCCAAACGAACAAACATCCCAAATGGGAAATCACTCAGGCGGAGCCGCGCAGGGATCCGCAGGCGCGGCGCACGGATCAGCGTCCGTACCTCCTGCGCTTCCATAGGTGGCGCCACCCATCGGGGCGCCTTGTGCATCGCCACCCGCGTTGGTGGGCGTCGACGAACCGTTGCTCTTGCCACCGCACGCAGCGGCGGACATCACGAGCAGGAGAACGAGCTTCTTCATGGATGGTCCTTTCAAGCAGCAAGGTCAGCGAGGGCTGACTCGAGCTCCTTCTTGGCGTGGAGATCTCCCCGCTTCCCCGCGACCTCGACGCCCTTCTCGAACACGGTGCGCGCCTCGCTCGATCGACCGAGCGCCACCAACGTGCCACCCGCCATCAAATACGTCGGCACGTAGTCCGGAAAGCTCGTCATGAGCTCCTCGAACGCGGTCCACGCCTCGGCCAGCTTGCCGGAGCCCTTGTACTCCATCGCCAGTCCATACCGAGGGAACGGATCCGTCGGGGAACGGCTGATGAAGGTCTTGAAAGTGGCGATCCGGTCCATGACTACGCACGTGAGCCCGACACCTAACGCGGTGGGTCGCCGGCCCTTACAGGAGCGCGGAAGATAGGCAGGCTTCTTGTCCAAGTGCCAGTTGGGAGAGACGATTTTTGGCAGCAGCGTTCGTGCTACAACGGAGAGAAGCTCGGGTGCGGCGTCCATTCACAAGGTTCATCGGGGTCGATCTCGGCGGTGGCCGAGGCAAGACCACGGCCGTGGCCGAAATCCGGAACGGTGTTCAGGGGGCCGAGGTCATCGAAGTGGCGACGCGCTCCGCGAAGCAGCCGTGGACCGATGACACGCTGATGACGCATCTCCACGAGCGCGCGGGAGACAGCGTCGCCATCGCGATCGATGCGCCGCTCACGCAGACCGCCTGCGGTCGCTGTGAGGTCCCCGTGTGTCCGGGCATGGAAGCGTGCAGCGAGCCCGCCGTCGTGTGGCTTCGCACCGAGGGTCGCGCGCTCGTCCGCAAGGTCGCCGTCGAAGCGGTCAACGGTCGCCCGCGAGCGCAGCACGTCGCGCAGGCGCGGCTCGCACCGTACGCGCATCGCGCGACCGACGTGATCATGACGTACGAGCGCGGCCTCTTGCCGCTCGCGCAGCTCGGCACCGCCAACGGGACGATCGCCGCGCGCGCGAGTCAGCTCAAGCGCCGTCTGCGGGGCGCAGGCTTCACGCTGCACGAGAACATGCTCGAGGTCTCGCCCGCTGCGACGGTCGCAGCGCTGTGCGGTGTCCGCGCGGCGCGTGGCTACAAGCGCGACGCCGATCCGTGGCGCACGCGCGCGCTCGTCCTCGAGAAGCTCGCCGACTCGCTGTCGTTCGCGCCGCAATCGCGCATGGCCCGCGAGGAGGTGCTCGGCAACGACAACGCGTTCGACGCGGTCCTCAGCGCGTACACCGCGTATCTGTGGGCGCGCGACGGTTGGACCAAGCCCGACCACGCTGCCTTCGACGCAGACGGTTGGATTTACACGCCGCCGTCGGGCTGAGGAATCACGCGGAACGCGCAGAGTCACGGACGAGCTGCCGCAACGCGATCACCACTTCCATCCAGCGCACTAGAGCAGCGCTTCGTACGCCGCGGTGACCTCGGCGAAGCGGCGCTCGAGCGTCCTCTTGCGCGGCTCGTCGACGTGCGGCTGCAGATCGGGATGCAGCGAGCGCGCGAGGCGGCGATACGCACGCTTCACGGTCTCGAGGTCCGCGCCCTCGTCCACACCGAGCAGCTTGCGCGCAGCGGTGAGCCGCGTGTCGACGATGCGGTGCGGTGCGCTCCGCTCCGCGACCACGCCGATGCCCTCGAGCGCATCGACCGAGCGCAGGAAGTGAAGGAACGCGAGCAGCCGAAATCGCGGCGTGCGGGCGAGCGGCCAGATCTGATCGAGCCGGCGCGGCTGATTCATCGCGGCGAGCATGCGTCGATCGGCGTCGTCGACGGGGTCCGGTGCGAGATCGCTGCGCAGCGAGAGCCGCACGCCCGCGAGCTCGCGAACGAGGATGTCGGCGAGCGCACCGTCGAGCTGTGCCTCGAGGTGCTGGCGCGTCCACGCGACGAGCGAGATCTGATTCGTCGCGCCCGGCGGATAGGCGGTCACGCCGCCTTCGAACACCGCGACGAGCTCGTCGATCGCGACGAGGCGAACAAGCCGCGCGAGCGCTGCTTTGCGTGCGAGCTCACCATCGGCACCGAGATGTCCCGCCGGCACGACGAGCGCGCCACGACGAAGCACGAACATCTCGCCGCGCGCGTGGTTTGGCGCGGACAGCGTGAGCACGCCGCTCGCTGCTTGCCGCCCGAGGCGATAGAGAAGTCGTACGAGCTCTCCACGCGAGAGCTTGCGACGCAGTTGCGATGGTCCCTCCGGCACGAGACCACCATCGGCTCCGGATCCGGTGCGGGCAATTTTTCAGCCCATCGCGAACATCACTTCAATACGCGCTGACGGTCAGCGCGCACGCGGTTCACATGAAGCCGGCTTTGCGGCGCTCGACGATGAACTCGGTGACGGTGTTGCGAACGTCCTCGCGGAACGAGACGAGTCCGGCAGCGATCTCGCGGAGCGCGGTCACGGCAGGCTTGTTGTCGCAATCGACTCCCGCCGACGCACCACGAGAGAGCTGCCGTGCACGCTCGGCCGCGAGAACGACGAGCGCGAACCGATTGGGAACTTTGTCGAGGCAGTCTTCGACGGTAACGCGGGCCATGGACCGCGGAACTTACTCGGTTGTCGCACCATGTCAAGCTGCCTTGCCAGCAGGGTGCAGACCCTCTACCCTAGCGGTTGCGGGTCGACTCATCGGCAAATGGGCGAAGTCCGCGGATTAACTTATGCCTGTTCGCCCGATTTCAACGTCGGTCACCCCGACTCGTGGCCCCGTACGTATCGATTTGGATTGGGATGCGCTCGAGATCGCGGTCGAGCGCAACTCTCCCGATACGGACAGCTACCTCGATCTGACCACCGGTCGCGTCCTCACCATCACCAGCGGTGATCCCGAGGCGACCCTCAATCGCCAGCAGGTGAGCGAGAACATCCGCAACTTCTTGCGCGTCGAGCCCGCGTCGAGCCGCGAGCAGTATCGGTGGATGGAGAAGTTCGTCGGCTCGGTGATCGACGAAGCGCTGCGCGAGCGGCTCATCATCTCCATCGATGGCAAGGGCGCGTTCCGTCGCTTCAAGGACGTGCTCCTCGCCTATCCCGCCGAGCGCGAGCGGTGGTTCTCGTATCGCGCAGATCTGCTGCACTGGCACATCCAGAACTGGCTCGAGTCGCACGAGATCGTGCCCACCAACGATCCGCCGTGGGGCAAGGTCGACGCTCCCCAGGAGCTGCCCGCCGTCGGGCGCCCGGTCGTGCATGGCACCGAAGCGCCAGGCGAGACGCTGCGCCGCCAAGCGCGCGATCTGATCGAGACGATCGCGGCGATCGAGCTGCCGACGGCGATCGCATTCCTCGAGTTCCTGAAGCAGCGCTCCAGCGACGCGCTCGGCAAGCCAGACGATCGTGATGTCGAACGCGATGGCGAGCGGGATGGCCTACGCGGCGCGATCGCCGACGAGCCGTCGTGACCACGATCGAACAGCTGATCACGAAGCTCGTCCAAGACGCGCCGTCCCTCGATCGCGACACGATCGACGATCTCGTCGAGAAGCTCCAGCGCGAAGCGAGCCCGCTCGCCCGCTCGATCGCGAGGGTGGTCGAGCTCGTCGGCGAGCACCTCGTCGACGCGGGCATCGCGCTGCCCGCGCTCGCGATGGCATGCACCACGTTGTGCGACGCGCGATCGGGCACCGCGGAGCGCGAGGCTGCGAGGTTCGAGATCGAGACGCTCTTGCCGCTTCCACAGGGCGCGGCGCCGTCTCGCGTCGTCGTGCCCGACGTACCGCTCGCACGTCTCGGCACGAAGAAGCCGACGACGAACTAGCTGCGAACCGCGATGGCGTACTTCAAGTAGTTGCCCTCGGGGAACCCCGGGATCGTCGGGAAGTCCGGCGGCAACGAGCGACGGTCGATGATCTGCAGCTGGGTGTTGGCCAGCTGCGCGCCGTCGGCGAGCGCGAGCTCGAAGTCTTGCGAGGACATCTTGTGCGTCGACGAAGCGCACGCGAGCAGACCGCCCGGCACGAGGACATCGAGGCTCGCGGCGATCAGCTCCGCGTAGTCACGCACTGCGCTCCACGGCTTGCCACCGCGCGCAGCCGCGCTCGCGAACGCTGGCGGATCGAGCACCACGAGATCGAACGTGCGGCCGCGCTCGACGAAGCGCGCGAGCACTTTGAACACGTCGCCGACGATGTGCTCGGGCTTCTCGGGATCGAACCCCGACGCGGTGAAGTTGCGGCGCGCGCGCGCGTGCGCTTTGGCCGCGACATCCACGGCGCAGACCTCGGCGGCGCCACCGGCGTGCGCGTAGACGCTGATCGCGCCGGTGTACGAGAACAGGTTCAGCACGCGACGGCCGTGCGCCCAGCGGCGGACCGCGCGCCGCCCCTCGCGCAGATCCGCGAACAGTCCCGTCGACAGCGGCGCCGTGACATCGACGACGAACTTGAGATCGTCCTCGACGACCTCGAGCTCGACGGGCGCTGGTACACCGCGCACCAAGTCCGCGCCGGCTTGCCGAGGCGCTTCGCCTCCGAGCGAGCGATAGCGGCGCTGCTCGTAGATCGCCTTGGGCGCGAGCTTGGTCTCGAGCGCGTTGTACAGATCCTCGCGCAGCTTCTCGACCGCCGACGTGAACAGCTGGACGACGAGATAGTCGCCGTAGCGATCGACGACGATGCCCGGCAGACCATCGGCCTCGGCGTTCACGAGGCGCACGTTGCCGAGCTTGTCGAGATCGAGAAGCCGCTCGCGCAGCGAGACGGCGGCCGCGATGCGCTCGGTGAGGAGCGCCGCGTCGATCGCACGATCCGGGTTGCGCGTGAAGATCCGAAGCGCGATCGCGGAGTCCGAGTCGTAGAGGCCGCGACCGACGAACTCGCCATCGTCGTCGACGACATCGATCGGCGTGCCGGGCTCGGGCATCAGCGGCCGCGGGCCGAGCGCCTCGCGATACACCCACGGGTGTCCCGTGCGAACGCGGTGGGCCACGTCCATTGCTAGGCGGACCGTGTTCTTGCGAACGATCGGCGCCCCGCGGACCGGGCGACTCGGGCGCCGTCCCACGGGGCGACGCGCGTTACCGTCGGGACCTCGTGCCATCGCGCCGAGTTATGCGGCCGGGCGCGCAGATCGTGCAAGCGATCGCCCCGTGTGTTTTTGCGTGGACAGCTAGAGAGCGCGTGGGTAGTGTCCGCGGCGTTCGCCTTTATGAATATGTCTCGTCAAGTCTCTGCGCCTGCCACGCTGGAGCCGGTTCGGTTCGGTGAGTTCCTTCGCGATCGTAACCTCATCAGCGACGAGCAGTGGCTCGCCGCTCTCGCTCAGCACTGGAGCGAGCCGCTAAATGGAGCGCGCGGTCGACGCAAGATCGGCTCGACCATCATCGAGAATGGCTTTCTGCCGGCCGAGGTCGTCGAGGCCGAGGCGCGCGTGTTTCATGATGACCTCGAGGTCGTCGAGGTCGTTCCCCGGACCGAAAAGACCACGATCCCCGTGGTTCCAGTTCAAGTCACTGTTCGCGCTTAACTCTGCTCCGCAACTTATCTCGGGCGTGGGGGCCCAGATCGCTGCTAGAGTCCGTTTCCGCTACCGATCGTGAGGTCGGAAGCCTGTCGGGAGACACATGATGGCTGTCGATTCGAAGCAAACTAACGGCAAGACGAACGGAACCAACGGCGCGATCGGTAACCGTCGTCGCCCGTCCTCGCTGATGCAGCACGCATCGGCGCTTCCCACGGTCGAGCACTCGCTCGAAGAGTTCATCGCGAAGGCAAACCAGACGCTCGTCGATGTGAGCGCGTGGGGCAACGCTGACGCGGAGGCCAAAGCCGCGGATGAAGCCCGTCGCCAGCAAGACGCGGCGCGCATGAAGGCCGCCGAGACGCAGCTGCGTGAAGGCGAAGCGCGCGAGAGCTCGCTGCGCCGCCAGCTCGACGGCCTGCAGGGCAAGCTCGCCGAAGCCGAGGCGCGCGCCGCGGTCGCGTCGACCACCGCCGGCAGCGCCGCCAACGACGCCGCGCTCCAGGCGCTGCGCGAGCAGATGGAGATGCTCGAGGCGCAGCGCAAGGCTGCCGAGCTCGAGAAGCAGCAGCTCGCGAAGCAGCTGAAGGAAGCCAAAGAAGAAGTCGCTGTCGTTCGCGCGACCACGACGATGCAAGCGGTCTCGGTCCCTGTCGAGGTCGACAACGCCGAAGCGCTCGAGCGCATTCGCCTCGCCGAGGCCAAGGCTGCCAAAGCCCTCGCCGCCGCAAAGGCCGCGCAAGCAGGACTCACGGTGTCGGAGGCGGATCTCGCCGCGATCGAGAGCGGCCTCGTCGTCCCGACGATGCCCACAAAGTCGGGCGGCGCTCCATGGGCGCTGATCGCGATCGCGTTCGTCGGCGGTCTCGGCATCATGTTCGCGGTGTGGAAGCTCGCCCTGTCCAAGGAGGACAAGGCGGTCGCCAACACGCCCGCGCAGGTGCAGCCTGCCGCGGCGCCCGCAGCCAACGAGGCCCCTGCCCACGCCGCTGCCGCGCAGCCGGAGGCCAAGCCGACGGTCACGCCGATCGAAGAGCCCAAGCCTACCGTCGAGCCGATCGAAGAGCCGGCCGCGGTGAAGGAAGAGCCCAAGGCGGTCGCCGAGGAAGCGAAGGCCCCGGCCGTGACGGAGGAGCCGAAAGAGGCGCCGAAGGACGAGCCGAAGGTCGCTCCCAAGACGGAGACCAAGAAGGCGGCGACCAAGGTCGAGAAGAAGACCGCGACCAAGACGGAGACCAAGAAGGCCACGACGACCAAGTCCACGGTGGTCGATCCGTTCGCGGAGACGCCGAAGAAGGCGCCCGCCAAGAAGGAGACGAAGCCGGCCAGTGGTGGCGGCATCGTCGACCCGTTCTGAGCCACCCACCCACCGCGGACAGCCGTCCAGGCTAGTCCGTTCGAACGCGCAGACGCCGGATGAGAGATCACCCGGCGTTTCGCGTTTTCGGGCCCCTAACCCCGTCGATCCGACCAACCGAGCTCGCAGCGCGAACCCCGAGAACCACGGGGAACTGAAGGTTGAACAGACGACGTCTGGTCAAACGAAGTGATCCTTGGGGTTAGTGCGTGTTCCGCGTCCGCCGAGGCGCCTTCTATACGGCGAGTGCATTTCGGTGCACTGCGTAGCGTGCAATCTGTCATTGCATCCTCGGGTGCTCGTGGGATAAGTACCCGCTGTTGCATCGGTCCTGGGGACCCTGCAGCGTCGGAGGTCATGGTGCTTCGTTCCATCTTTGCTCTCGCGATCGCGATCGCAGTCGTCGCTCCCGCCGCCTATGCGCAGGCGCCAACACCCGCACAGATGGAGAAAGCCAAGAAGGCTTTTGCCGAGGGCAAGAAGGCGTTCGACGCGGGTGACTTCCCCGAGGCGATCCAGAAGTTCAAAGAGTCGTACAACCTCTCGAAGAACCCGAAGCTCCTCTACAACGTCGCGATCGCGAACGAGAGCGCTGGTCAGGATGACATCGCGCTCTTCTACTATCGCAAGTTCCTCACCGACGCCGCGCCGGACGACGCGCAGCGCCCCGACGCCGAGACGCGCAAGAAGGCGCTCGAGGTGAAGTTCGGTGGCGGTGGAACGGCGACGCCGGTGAACACCGTGACCACCACGCCCGAGCCCACGACGCCGACGCCTCCGACCAAGAAGGAGCCGGTGAAGTGCAAGCCGCCGGGCTCGTACGAAGCCGATGCGTTCAAGCACCAGATCGTCGACATCGCGCCGCCCAAGAAGACGCTCGACATCACGGCCGCGGTCCCCGAGGACAGCTGCTTCGTCGTGACGCTGTATTTCCGCACCTCTGGCGAGAGCAAGTTCACCGCCAAGGAGATGAAGGCTCGCTACAACGATCTCGTCGGACGCATTCCGCCGGCCAAGATGATCGGCGACTCGATCCAGTACTACCTCGAGGTCAAGGACTCGGCGGGAACGGTCATCACGCGCTCGGGCAAGTCCACGAGCCCGAACCTCGTCGAGCTGCAGGCTGGTGCGCCGGAGCGTTACTTCCCCGACTTCTCCGAGGAGGGTGAGGTCGCCACGCCGACCGCCGAGCAGACCACCGCGATCGACACCGAAGAGGATCCGCTCAACAAGAACAAGAAGAAGGTCGTCGACGACGAAGACATTGGTGGTTCCTCCGTGTCGGTCAACACGACGCCCGGCAACGGCTTTAGCGACGTCGGCTCGTCGAAGTTCAAGTACACCAAGTGGGGCTCGACCATCGCAGCGGTGGGCCTCGTCGGACTCGGCGTGGTGTTCCACGTCTCCGCGGGCAACCAGGCACGCGCACTCGAGGAAGACATCGTGATGTGCGGCGCTCCTCCGTGCCGCGAGTTCGACGACTACGCGAAGGACGTGCAAGCGGCCGGCAAGCGCAACCAGACGCTGTCCCGCGTCTCGTTCGGCGTCGGCGGTGCGGCGGTCCTCGTCGCGGGGTACTTCTGGTACAAGGAGCTCACGGCGAAGAAGCGCGGGGAGAGCCGCATGACGGCGAACGCGTCGCCGGAGAAGACCTCGCTGTCCACGCTTCAAATCGCCCCCGCGCTGCCTGTCGGCGACAACGGGTTCACGGGCATCTCGGCCGGCCTCCAGTTCTAAGGATCTCGATCATGCGTAGCTTCGTCGTTGCTGGTTTTGGTTTGTCGCTCTTGGTCGGCTGCTCTGCGTACGACCCCGATCTCGGCTCGATTCCGTATCGCTGCTCGGCCAGCGAGCCGCGCTGCCCCGATGGCTTCACGTGCATGAGCAATGGCACCGAAGAGGTGTGCATCACCACGACGGGTCCCGTCGTCGATGCGCCGCCGTCGGGTTTCCAATGCGCCGATGACTCGCTGCTCGAGGGCTCGTCCAAGAACGACACGATCGCCACCGCGTACGCCACGCCGGTCGCGCAGCAGCGCAACGACATCTCGTTCGCCGGCGTCGCGATCTGTCCAGAAGGCGACAAGGACAACTACCTGATCGTCACCACCGTGCCGAACTCGAACATCGAGGTCATCACGCGTTGGGACTCGGGCATGCCGGTGTCGGTGTCGATCCTCAACGCGGGTGGCACCTCGATCAACAACGGCACCGCGAACGGCGAGAACTCGCTGCGCGCGTACGCGGCCAACGTTCCCGTCGGCTCGTACTACGCGAACGCGTATGCGGCGGCGAACGCCAAGAACAACTACCGCATCGAGATCAAGGTCACGCAGTAGTCATTCTTCGGGCGTCGTTTTCTCCGGCGTCAGGGAGAAAACTTGATGGCCCATCGCTTCGCCTCGGCGGCGAGCTCGGTGTCGTTCTTCACGACCTGCCAGAGCTTCACGAGGGCAAGCTCGGCACCGGAGTGGTCTCCCCGGTTCCAGCACGTGCGTAGCTCCAAGCGCAACAGAGCGATCTCCTTGGCCTCGGCGTAGCTCATCGGAATCCTCCCGTCGTAGCGATGCAAATGACCTTCCGGTCACCGATCCGTGACCGCAAGTTTTCGACGGAGTTGGTCGATACATACTTCGTGGAGCCTCTCGTGCCTACACGTCGGCCGTGCGCTACCCCACCCTTGTTTGACGCGTAGCCTGGTTGCGCGATACCGTTGCGAAACCGCTGTTGTTTTTTCCCGGGGAGACTGAATGAGCCGCATCGGCGAGCTTCTGGTTCGCGAGAAAATGCTCTCGCTCCAGCAGCTACAACAGGCGCAAGAAGAAGCGAAGCGCACGGGCAAACGCCTGGGCGCCACTCTCTCGCGTCTGGGTTACGTCAAAGACCAAGACCTCACCCAGTTCGTCGCGAAGCAGTACAGCCTGCCCTCGATCAACCTGGGCGAGATCGAGATCGAAGCGAGCGTGCTGAAGCTCGTCCCACGCGAGATCTGCGAGAAGCACCAGGTCATCCCGGTGCGGCGCAACGGGCCGACGCTGATCGTCGCGATGGCCGACCCGTCGAACATCTACGCGATCGACGAGCTGAAGTTCCTCACGCAGTACAACATCGAGCCCGTCGTCGCGTCGGAGGGTGCGCTCGAAGCTGCGCTCTCGCGCTACTACGACAAAGGTCCCGACCTCGACCAGATGATGGGCGAGTTCGATGTCGACAACGTCGACTACGCCGCCGTCTCCGACGAGAGCGTGAACGTCGTCGATCTCGAGAACATGGCTGGCGAAGCGCCGGTCGTGAAGCTGTGCAACGCCATCTTGCTCTCCGCGATCAAGAAGAAGGCGTCGGACATCCACGTCGAGCCCTACGAGAAGAGCTTCCGCGTGCGCTTCCGCATCGACGGCATCTTGCAGGAAGAGATGCGCCCGCCGATCAAGCTGCGCAACGCGATCACGTCGCGCCTCAAGATCATGGCGTCGCTCGATATCGCCGAGCGCCGTCTGCCGCAGGACGGGCGCATCAAGCTCAAGATCGGCGGTAACCGCGAGATGGACTTCCGCGTCAGCGTGCTCCCCACGCTGTACGGCGAGAAGATCGTCATGCGTCTCCTCGACAAGTCGAACCTCCAGCTCGACATGACCAAGCTCGGCTTCGATATCAAGCCGCTGGCCGACTTCAAGGAGGCGATCAAGAAGCCGTACGGCATGGTGCTCGTGACCGGCCCCACGGGTTCGGGCAAGACCACCACGCTGTACTCGGCCATGTCCGAGCTGAACACCGTCGATCGAAACATCTCGACGGCCGAGGATCCGGTCGAGTTCAACCTGCACGGGATCAACCAGGTGCAGATGCACGAGGACATCGGGCTCAACTTCGCGACGGCGCTGCGCGCGTTCTTGCGACAGGACCCGAACATCATCATGGTCGGCGAGATTCGTGACTTCGAGACGGCCGAGATCGGCGTGAAAGCCGCGCTCACGGGCCACCTCGTGCTCTCGACGCTCCACACCAACGACGCTCCGTCCACGGTGTCGCGCCTTCTCAACATGGGCATCGAGCCGTTCCTCGTGACGGCGTCGGTGAACCTCGTGCTCGCACAGCGCCTCTCGCGCCGTATCTGCAACGACTGCAAGATCCCCGACGAGAAGTTCCCCGAAGCGCTCGCCAAGATGGGCATGACAGAGGCGCAGATTCGCGACGCGAAGATCATGAAAGGCCGCGGCTGCCAGACGTGCAACCAGACGGGCTACAAGGGCCGCGTCGCCCTCTACGAGGTCATGCCGTTCACGGATCCGCTCAAGGATCTCGTGCTGCAAGGCGCGTCGGCCGCGGAGATCAAGACCGAGATGATCAAGCAGGGAGTCCAGAGTTTGCGCATGGCCGGGATCCAGAAGATCCTCGAGGGCGTGACGACGCCCGAAGAGGTCCTTCGCACCACGGTGGAAGACTAAGTGGCGCTCTCGCTGCAAGCCTTGCTGAAGGCGATGACCGACAAGGGGGCGTCGGATCTCCACGTCACCGCCGGGTCGCCGCCGCGCCTTCGCATCGATGGCGATCTCGTGAAGCTCCAGACCGAGCCGCTCACGCCCGTCGATACCAAGACGCTCTGCTACTCGGTGATGAACGACGCGCAGAAGCTGCGCTTCGAGGAAGACCTCGAGATCGACTTCTCGTTCGGCATTCGCAACATGGCGCGCTTTCGCGCCAACGTGTACATGCAGCAGGCGTGCGTCGCGGGCGCGTTCCGCGTCGTGCCGTATCAGATCATCCCGCTCGACGATCTCGGGATGCCACCGGTGGTCAAAGAGCTGTGCGACAAGCCACGCGGGCTCGTGCTCGTGACGGGACCGACGGGCTCGGGCAAGGCCACGACGCTCGCCTCGATGATCGATCGCATCAACACGATGCTGAAGGGTCACATCGTCACCGTCGAGGATCCGATCGAGTTCCAGCACAGCCACAAGTCGTGCTTGGTGAACCAGCGCGAGATCGGGCGCGACTCGACGAGCTTCAAGCGCGCGCTCAAGTACATCCTCCGCCAGGACCCGGACGTCGTGCTCATCGGCGAGATGCGTGACCTCGAGACCGTCGAGGCCGCGCTCACGATCGCGGAGACGGGTCACCTCGCGTTCGGCACGCTGCACACGAACAGCGCGATCCAGAGCATCAACCGCATCATCGACGTGTTCCCTTCGCACGCGCAGAGCCAGGTGCGTGCCGTGCTCTCGTTCGTGCTCGAGGGCGTGATCACGCAGACGCTGATCCCCAAGGCCAGCGGCGCGGGCCGCGCGCTCGCCGCGGAGGTGATGGTTCCCAACGCCGCGATCCGGAACCTGATCCGCGAGGACAAGCTGCACCAGATCTACTCGCAGATGCAGATCGGTCAGTCGAAGTTCGGCATGCAGACGATGAATCAGGCGCTCTGCGATCTGTATCTGCGCAAGGTCATCTCGCTCGACGACTGCCTCAGCCACTCGAGCGAGATCGACGAGCTGAAGACGATGATCCTGAATGGTGGCGGTTCTCTTGGCAGCTACGGGGCTCCCTCCACTGCCCAACCAGGACGGCGCTAAGGGGTAACCATGGCCAAGTTCCAATGGGAAGCAACGACGCGCGCTGGCGAGAAGCGCAAGGGCGCGATGGAAGCGGAGAGCGCTGCCATCGTCGAGCAACGCTTGCGCGGCGACGGCATGACCGTCGAGCGCGTCAAGAAGGAGCCCAAGCAGATCGTCATCACCTTCGGCTCCGGCGTGGCCCCGAAGGATCTGCAGATCTTCACCCGCCAACTCGCGACGATGATCGATGCAGGTCTTCCGCTCGTGCAGTGCCTCGACATCCTCGCGAATCAGACGCCGAACAAGATCTTCGCGCGCATCCTGTCGCAGGTGAAGACGTCGGTCGAGTCCGGCACCACCTTCTCCGATGCGCTTCGCAAGCACCCCAAGGTGTTCGACGAGCTCTACGTGAACCTGTGTGCCGCCGGTGAAATCGGCGGCATCCTCGACACGATCTTGAACCGCCTCGCGACGTACATCGAGAAGGCCGTCAAGCTGAAGGGCCAGATCAAGAGCGCGATGTTCTATCCGATCGGCATCCTCGTGGTCGCCATCGGCGTGATCGCGGTGATGCTGGTCAAGGTCATCCCGACCTTCGAGGAGATGTACAAGAACATGGGTAACGCGCAGCTCCCTGCGGCGACCCAGTTCGTCATCGGCCTCTCGAAGGGCTTCATGTCGAAGTGGTACATCTACGTCGGCACGCTCGTCGCCATCATCGTCGGGTGGGGCGCGGCGCGACGGACCGTGCGCGGCAGAGAGATCATCGACGGTGCGCTGCTGCGCATCCCGGTCATCGGCCCGACGCTACGCAAGATCGTCGTCGCCCGCTTCACGCGCACGCTCGGCACCCTGCTCTCTTCCGGCGTGCCCATCCTCGACGCGCTCGACATCTGCGCGAAGACCTCGGGCAACGTCGTCGTGCAGAAGGGCATCAACCGCGCGCGCGACAAGATCAGCGAAGGTCACGACATGGCGGGCCCGCTCGCCGAGTCCCGCGTGTTCCCGTCGATGGTCGTGCAGATGATCGGCGTCGGCGAGCAGACCGGCGCGATGGATCAGATGCTCCAGAAGATCGCCGACTTCTACGAAGAGGAAGTCGACGCCGCCGTGTCCGCCATGACCTCGCTCATCGAGCCGATCATGATGGCCTTCCTCGGCGTCGTCGTCGGTGGCCTCATCATCGCGATGTACCTACCGATCTTCAATCTCGCCGGTAACATCAACTAGGCCGTATGGGCACGATGCCGGTCCGGTGGTTCGCCGAGACCCGGCGAATCGACCTCGAGGGGTCGAAGTGAATTCGCCCCCCTCCAGCTGGGGTCCCGGTGATTCGCTGAGCGAAGCGGTCCTGGAGGTTCCGCCGACGAGCGACCTCGTACGACGCGTGCAGCGCTTGCTGCTCCTGCGCACGCTCGTCGTGACCGTGGTGCTCGCGCTGTCGCTGTGGCTCCTCGCGAGCGACGAGCATCGCTCCGCGTCGGCGATGTGGTTCCAGTCGGCGATCATCGCGTCGACGTACGCGTCGTCGATCGTGTTCGGCCTGCTCTTGCGGCGCGGCTTCTCGCCCCGTCGCGTCGCGCGGCCGATGCAGGCGACCGACCTCGCGATCACGTCGTTGCTCGTCTACGTCACGGGTGGCGCGCAGAGCCCCTACACGTTCCTCTACGCGCTGTCGATCGTGAGCGCGGGCGCGCTGTCGTATCGGCGCGGCGCCGTCGTCGTCACGATCGCGTCGCTCGCGGCGGCGACCGGCGTGTTCCTCCTCGCGTGGGCGCGCGCGATCGCGCTGCCGATGTCCGCGCAAGCGCAACCGTGGGATCAAGGCACGCTCGATCTCGTTCGCACGGTCGGCATCAACTACGCGGCGATGATCGGCGTCGGCGCGCTCGCCTTCATCTTTGGCGATCAGCTGCAGAAAGGGGCGGAGTCACTCGCGACAACGCGTAAGGCGGTCGCCGATCTGTACACGCTGCATCAGGACATCGTGCGCTCGCTGGCGTCGGGCCTCATCACGATCGGCACCGACAACAAGATCCTCTCGGCAAACACGGCGGCCAGCGAGATCCTGCGGCGCGAACCCTCCGCGATGCTCGGCAAGCACGTCGACGAGCTGTTGCCGCACCTCGCGGAGGAGGGCCGCGCGGATCTGCAAGTCCTCGCCGGTGGTCAGGAGCTGACGATCGGCGCCACCGTGTCGCCGCTGCGCGACGTGCGCGATCAGGTGATCGGCCGCGTCGTGAACTTCCAGGACCTGACCGAGCTGCGCCGCCTCGAAGCGCAACAGCAGCGCTCGGAGCGGCTCGTCACCGTCGGTCACCTCGCTGCCGGTATCGCGCACGAGATCCGCAACCCGCTCGCGTCGATCAGCGGATCGATCGAGCTGCTTCGCCGCGCACCGCAGACGTCCGAGGATGACCGCACGCTGATGAATATCGTGCACCGCGAGATCGATCGCCTGAACCACCTCATCGGCGACCTGCTCGACTACGCGAATCCCAAGCCGCGCCAGACCGTGGACTTCGATCTCGCGCTGCTCGTCGAGGAAGTGCTCCATGTCGCGCGTGCCGAACCCGCGTTCTCGTCGATCGAGGTCAGACTCGACGTCGAGAAGCCGCTCCGGGTGCACGCGGATCCGGCGCAGCTGCGACAAGTCGTGTGGAACCTCGTCCGCAACGCCGCCGATGCAGCGAACGCTGGAGGCAAGCACGTCTCGGTGACGGCTCGTTCGAGCAACGACTCGATCGCGATCACGATCGCCGACGACGGTCCGGGCATTCCGCCCGAGCAGCTCGCGAAGATCTTCGATCCGTTCTTCACGACGAAGAGCAAGGGCTCCGGCCTCGGTCTCGCGACGAGCCACGCGATCATCCTCGAACACGCGGGGCGAATTGACGCGGAGAGCACCGTGGGTGAGGGAACGAAGATGGTGGTCAGGATCCCGCGCTAGTTGTAGGCTCGATCATTCTCACCGCGGAGACCATGTGAACTGCCCGATCTGCTCACAAGCCCTCGAGGGCGGCGAGCTCGTGATGGTCTGCACCCCGTGCCACAAAGCGCTCGGTGGTGGCCTCAACGTCAACGCGACGGGCGAGTTCCGCGTTCCGACGCAGCAAGAGCTTCTCGATCACCTCGAGACCTCGCCGCAGATGACACGCGAGAACACCACCAACGTGTGCTCGTGGTGCGGCAAGCTCGAGAACCAGGTGAAGAAGCTGCTCGGTCGTGGCGGCGCAGCGCTGTGCAACGAGTGCGTATCGCTCGCGTCGGACATCATGGAAGCCGAGCTCGGCTCCGACTGGCGCTAAGAGTTGTCCCGTAAATCGTCCCAGGTAGGGACCAATCGACGGTATATGTTGTTTCGCACACGTGCAAGCACGCGATCGCGCGACTCGAGGACTGGCGCATCCTGCGCGACCACCGGCGACGTGCCCGCACCTCGCGGACACATTGCAGGCGGTTGCGCGACTCCACAACCTCAGGATTGAATTGCGGGACAACCCTTAGTTAGCGGGGACAGGACACGTCGAGTGCGCGCGGCGCGAGCATTCCGTCGACGAGTTGCCACGGAACCTCGCAGCGCAGGATCGCGTCGAGCGCAGCCGGCGTTCCGTGGAAGACCGGCAAGAGCCACGTCCACAGCGTGCCCGAGTAGCCAGACGCGACGAGCTTTCCGTCGGGCGAGAACGAGAGCAGCGTCGCGGTGCCACTCGCGTCGAGCGCCACGTCGCGCTGCACGAGCAGCTTGCCGGTGCGCGTGTCCCACAGGCGCGCCTGATTGTCCGCGAACGTGGCGAGCAACGCGCCGCCGGGCTCGATCGCGAATAGCTGCTGGCCGTCCGCGTCGGACTCGAACGTGACCGAGAGGACGCCGGTGCTCCGATCCCAGCGGCGGATCGCAGAGTCCGTGCCGTGCGTGTAGATTGCGCCGCTGTCGAAGCGCGCGTCTTGAACCAGCTCGCCTTGCGCCACGAGCGATGCCAGACGAGCGTTGCTCGTGACATCGAAGAGCGCGGCGGCCCCGGTGGCGATGACGAGCGCGCGGTCACCGTCGAGCATCAGCGACCACACGTCGCCGCCGATCGCGAGCTTGCCGACCTGCTGCTTGTTAGCGATGTCGATGACAGCGATGCCTTGATCCACGGGAATGAGCGCACGCTCTCCATCGGGCGTGATGGTGGCGGCCGCGTGATGTCCGACGAGGTGCGGTGGATCGCCCTCGGGCTCGAGGTGCGGAAACGCGGCGATCGTCGCGCCGGTCTTTGCGTCCCACACGACGAGCGACGTGTGGGTCGCGGCCCAGACGCGCGAGAGATCCGTGGTGATGCCCGCGCGCTTGATCGCGGCGCCCGCGTCGAAGCCTGCGAGCCGCGCACCACCGGCGAGATCCCAGAGCTCGACGATCTTGGTGTTGCCGAGCACGGTGAGCACGCGTCCATCGGGCAGCAACTCGACGATGGGATCGATCGGGACGACGCTCGACGCGCCGAAGCGACGCAGGCGCTCGCCGGTGCGCGCGTCGTACACGTCAGCCGTGCCGTCGTCGCCGCCCGTGACGAGCAGGTCGCCGCTCGGCGAGAAGCGCGCGACGCGCGAGCGCTGGAGGAGCGGCGAACGAGTCTCCGAGTCGTCGGCGATGACGTTCCACAAGACGATCGTGCCGTCGTCCGACGACGTGAGGACCGATGTGCCGTCGGGAGAGAACGCTGCATTGCCGATCGCGTGCGCGTGGCCCGCGAGCTCGTTCACGAGGCGGCCCGAGGCCACGTCCCACAACGCGACGCGGCCGGGTGCTTGGCCGTACGAGAGCAGCATCGAGCTCGACGGCGAGAACGTCAGCACGGCGGCGTCGCCGAACACGCGGCGCGTGCGACCGGTGGCGGCGTCGACGAGCTTCGCGTTCTCCGCGACCGTGGTGATCGCGAGGAGTGATCCGTCGGCGCTCCACTCGACGTTGCGGTACTGGTTGGTGCGCTGCTCGTCGGCGCCGTCGAGCTCCACGAGGTGCTTGCCGGTGCGCGCGTCGATGATGCCGCCGCCGTCGGGCAGCACGTAGGCGAGGCGCTTGCCGTCGGGGCTGATCGCGCAGGCGCGGACCTCTTTGCCGTTGCCCATCACGCTGACGATCGGCTTCCACGTGACACCGTTCACGATCTGGATCGCGCCACTCGCGCTCGCGAGGACGAGGCGCTCGCCATCACCGGTCCAGCGCAGCACGGTCATCAGATCGTCGGCGAGCGCGGGGCCGGTCGCGACCTGCGTCAGCGTCTCGGCGTTCCAGATCGTGAGCGCGTCGCCGGTGACCGCCAGCACGCGACTGTCGGGCGAGAACTCCGCGCGGCCCGCGACGCCGCCGGGAATCGCGATCGAGCCGCGCTTCTTGCCGCTCACGAGATCCCACAGCTCGAGCTCGGACTCGTCGCCGAGGACGACGAGCGTCTTTCCGTCGGGCGAGACGCCCGCATCGGTGAGCTTGCCGGCGCGCTCGAACGCGTGCGTCTGCTTCCCCGTCTTCGTATCCCAGAACCGAATCTTGCCGAGCCACGTGGCGGCGTACACCTGCGCGCCGTTCTGCGAGAAGCCCGCCGCGTAGATCGGTTCGGCGAGCCCGTCGAACCGGCGCGCGAGCGGCTTTAGCGATTGCAGCGCGAGCCCCTCGAGGAGCCGCGTCGCCTGCGTGTCCTCTCCCTCGAGCGCCGCACGAACCAGGATCGCCGCGCGCAGCGGGTTGCCCGAGAGCAGCTCTTGCCGTCCTTGATCGAAGTACAAGCGGGCCGACGCGGTCACGGCTTGATCCTTCGCGCTCACGGCCGCCGCGCGCTGCGACTCGGCGAGCCGCGTCGCTGCCTCCGCGCGGTCACGCTCGCGCAGGATGTCGAGGACGAGCACCGTCGCGGTCACCGCGATCGCGACGAGAGCGAGCGCTCCCACCGACACCGCCGCGCGATGCTTCCGCACCCACCGCCGAAGGAGCGCCCAGTACGAGTACTCGTGCGCGCCGACGAGCTGGCCGGTCTGGAACCGCTTGAGATCGGCCGCGAGCTCGCGCGCGGACGCGTAACGATTTGCGGGCGTGCGCGCCATCGCCTTCTCGACGATGGTGATGAGGTCCTGCGGGATGTCGTCGTCGATCTCGGCGAGCGCGGCGGGTGCCTTGGACAGCACCTTCACCAGCAGCTCGTCCGAGCGCTTCGCCACGAACGGCGGACGCCCTGCGAGCAGGTGATAGAGGATCGCGCCGAGCGAGTACACGTCCGCGCGCTCGTCGACGGGCTCCCCCGCCGCTTGCTCGGGCGGCATGTACGCCGGCGTCCCCATGACCGAGCCCGCCAGCGTCAGGTTGGAGTCCGACGAGGGTGGCCCGGAGGGGGGCTTCGATGGCGGCTTCGACGGATCCGTCCCGCCTTCGTCCGTCGCGCCGCGATCGCGAAGGCTCGACGGCGAGCCCTCTTCGCCTGCCGCGAGATCCTTCGCGAGCCCCCAATCGATCACCACGGTCTCGCCGAACGGACCGATGAGCACGTTACCTGGCTTGAGATCGCGATGGATGATCCGCTGATCGTGCGCGTACGCGAGCGCTTCGCAGATCGCGATCATGTTCGGCAACAGCGCCAATCGCTCGGGCAGCTTGTCGAGTGGCTTGATGACCGCGTCGAGCCCTTTGCCCGGCACCATGCGCATCGCGTAGAACGGCTCGCCGGTCGGCCAGCGCCCTGCCTCGTAGATGCTGACGATCGACGGATGCTGCAGCCGCGCGGTCAGCCGGATCTCGCGCTCGAAGCGCTCCGCCATCGCGGGATCGGAACCGAGCAGCTCCTTCACGGCGACCGGGCGCCCCAAGCGCAGATCGCGCGCGCGACGGATGCGGCCCATACCACCGCGCGCGAGCTCGTCGCCGAGCGCGTAGTCGTCGGCCGCCACCTCGCGGAGCGAGGCGTGATCCGCTTCGCGCGCGGGATCCGCCTTGGGTGGTGGATTGGAGCGAACCACGACCTGTGGCGTCGGCTGCGACGACGACGGAGCGACAGTCTCGTCTAGCTCGATATCGCCTTCGGGCACGGCCCAGCTTAACGCGAACGCGACCTCTTCGTGGCGCGCGCCTCGAGACCATCGAGCACGACGTCGAGGCCGCGCAGG
The DNA here is from genome assembly GCA_023428295.1 of Pseudomonadota bacterium. Lineage (GTDB taxonomy): Bacteria > Myxococcota_A > Polyangia > Haliangiales > Haliangiaceae > JABFXX01. Next base: position 8,909 of record JAEYYV010000380.1, on the reverse strand, counting down.
AAGCGCCCCGCATCGGACATGTAGCGCCCGATCCGTGTCCAGGCGTCGACCGGGTCATCGCCGAGGAGCGCCTCGACGTGCGGGAAGTCGCCGGTGGCGAGCAGCTGCTCGGTGTACTTGATCATCGCCTTGGCGGGTCGGGCGTCCGCGAGGTCGCGCTGCGCGAGCGCCTCGGTGACGCGGAACACGTGACCGAACACGTAGTCATCGACGATGCCGAGCGCGTCGAACTTGCCTTCATCGTCGAACGGCGCGTTCGCGATGGCGGCGAGCGATTGCTCGAAGTGGCGCATGCCGTTCGGGCCGAACCGCGCACCGCGCAGCGCCTCGAGGGCCCACGGGTGGCGCATGAACGCGCGGTAGCTCGCGAGCGCGATCCGCTGGAGTGCGGCGCGCCAGTGCGTGGGCAGCTCGCCCTCGGGGACGATGACGGACGCCATGATCGCGTCGTCCATGAGGGCCTTCAGATCGTCCTTGGTCCGGATGTAGTGATAGAGCGTCATCGTCGCGGCGCCCAGCTCGTCGGCGATGCGGCGCATCGAGACGGCCGCGAAGCCTTCGCGATCGGCGATCGCGAGCGCGACCTCGGCGATTCGCTCTCGCGTGAATCGAGGCTTGCGCTCGCCGGGAGCGGGCTCCGTCCAGATCGGACCGCGCCGAGCGCCCGGAGGCCGGGGACCACGAAGAGAACGCTTCGTTGACACTTCGTACAGTGTACTGCTAGCGTGTTCGTATGGTGTACGAACATGCTGTACGGCGTACGTCGGAGGCCGGTGGCGGAGTCTGCGTCGAGGGCCTCGCGAAGACGTATGGCTCCGGCGAGACCGCCACGCACGCGCTCCGCGGCGTGGATCTCGAGGTCGCGTCGGGTCGCGTGCTCGGACTCCTCGGGCACAACGGAGCCGGGAAGACCACCATGCTGCGCATCTTGACCACGCTCACGCGACCGACGGCGGGACACGCGTTCGTCGCTGGCATCGATGTCCTCGCGGAGCCCGCCAGAGTCCGCGAGAAGATCGGCGTGGCGGGTCAGGCGGCCACCGTGGACGGCCTGCTCACCGTCCGCGCGAACCTCGAGATGGTCGCGCGGCTGTACCGCATGACGGGGCGGCAAGCGCGCGCTCGCGCGGACGAGCTGCTCGCGCGGGTGTCGCTGACCGATGTCGCGACGAAGCGCACCGATGCGCTCTCCGGCGGCATGCGCCGCAGATTGGATCTCGCCGCCGCGCTCGTCGCCGCACCGCCCGTGCTGTTTCTCGACGAGCCGACCACGGGACTCGATCCGCACGCACGCAACGAGCTGTGGGCCGTGCTGCGCGAGCACGTGCGCGAGGGCGCGACGCTCGTGCTCACGACGCAGTATCTCGACGAGGCCGACAAGCTCGCGGATCAGATCGTCGTGCTCGATCACGGCTCGGTCGTCGCGCGCGGAACACCGGCGGAGCTCAAGGCGCGTCTCGGCGGCGATCGCTTGGTCATCACGTGTCTCGCGAGCGATCGCGAGCGCGCGTGCAGCCTGCTGGCTCCGTTCGCGGATGGCGACGTCGTCACCGCCGAGGGTCCGGAAGGTGACACCCCGACCGCGCGGATCGAAGTACCGCCGAGAGCGGGGGTTCGCCTGGTCGACATCGTCCGCGCACTCGACAGCGCGCAGGTCGAGGCGCGCGACATCTCGCGCCGCGATGCAACGCTCGACGATGTCTTCCTCGCTCTCACGTCCAAGCCCGCCAGCAAGGAGGCCGCATGAGCACGCGCGCCATGCTCGCCGACTCGATGATCCTCGCTCGGCGAAACCTCGAGCACGTGCGGCAGCTGCCCGAGAAGCTTCTCGACGTCACGCTCCAGCCGATCATGTTCGTGCTGTTGTTCTCGTTCGTGTTCGGGAATGTCATCGCCGTTCCCGACGGTGACTATCGCGAGTACTTGCTCGGCGGCATCCTCGTCCAGACCCTCGGCTTCGGCATCATGGGACCTGCCGTGTCGATCGCGACGGATCTGCGCGAAGGCGTCGTCGATCGATTGCGCACGCTGCCGATCAATCGCGCGTCGTACCTCGTCGGACACGTCGTCTCCGAGGTCGCCGCGGTCATGGTCGGCGTCACGATCATCTCGCTGACCGGCCTCCTCGTCGGGTGGGGCATCTACTCGGATGTGCCGCACGCGATCGCGGGCTACGGCCTCGTGCTGTTGTTCGCGGTCGCCGCGGTCTGGGCCGGGACGCTGCTCGGCATGGTGGTTCGCACGCCCGACGCGGCGCAGGGCGTGGTGTTCATGACCGTGTTCCCGATGACGTTCCTCGCGACCACGTTCGTGCCGATCAGCGGTTTTCACTCGGTGCTGTACACGCTCGCGGCGTGGAATCCGATCAGCGCGCTCGCGGCCGCCGTGCGCACGCTGTTCGGCAATCCCACCGCCACGCCGGCCGACGCACCGTGGCCGCTCCACCATCCGATCGCGGTGTCCATCGGGTGGTGCATCGCGCTGATCGTCATCACCGTGCCGCTCGCGATCCGGTTGTTCCGCAAGCGAACGGATACGTAGTCCGGATCAGAGCGGCGTCATCGTGACGGGCACGCCACCGAGCACTGCATTGCCCGACAGCGGATCGCGCCGATTCTCGTCGAGGAGCGCGTTCAGGTTCGCGCCTGGCCGCTCGGCCGCGATCCGCATGCGCGTGCCCGGCTGATCGTGTCCCCAGCCGTGCGGAACGCTCACCACGCCCGGCATCATCTCGTCGGTGAGCTCGACGGTGACGTCGATCGAGCGATCGCCGCTCGTGATGCGCGCGCGATCCGTGATGCCGAGCCGCGCGGCGTCGGCGGGATTCACGAGCGCGACGCAGCGGAACGGGCCCTTCGCGAGGATCGGCAGGTTGTGCATCCAGCTGTTGTTGGAGCGCAGCTGGCGGCGACCGATGATCACGAGGTCGGGCACCGCGCGATCGAGGTCCGCGCGCGCACGAGCGAGATCCTCGACGAGCGGAGGCGGTGCCAGCTCGATCTTGCCGGACCGCGTGCGCAGCACCTCGGGGATGCGCTCGGCGAGTGGGCCGAGATCGATGCCGCTCGGCGCGTTCGCGAGCGTCTCGAGCAAGAGGCCATCGGGCGAGAGGCCGAAGCGATCGCCGTACGGACCGCCGCGCAGCGCGAAGTCGACGAGGCGATCCGGACCGCGTCGCGCGCCGAGCGCTCGCACCACGAGCTCGGCTTGTGGTCCCACGGTGCGCTGCACGTCGGCGGCGAGGAGCTCGTCGTCGAGCGCGCCGATATCGAAGGATCTCCCGCGCCCTGTCGCGATGCCGATCAAGCGAACGAGGATCTCCCACTCGGCGAGCGCACCGTCGGGCGGTGAGAACACACGCGGGCTGTAGCGCGCGACGTTATGCACGGCGAGCTGCATGAGCGCCACGTCGAAGTGCGACTCCTCGAGCGGCGAGAGCCCCGGGAGGATCACGTCGGCGTGACGCGTGGTCTCGTTGAGATAGATGTCGACGCTGACGACGAGATCGAGCGTCGCCAGCGCCGCCGCGAGCCGCGCACCGTTGGGCGCGGACAGCACGGGGTTGCTCGCGATCGTGACCAGCGCGCGGACCTGGCCGTCGCCCGGCGTCTCGATCTCCTCGGCGAGGCAGCCCATCGGCAGCTCGCCGAACACCTCGGGCGCGTTCGACACGCGGCTGCGCCGCCGACCGATCGTGATGCCCTTGCCGCGGTTCGGCGCGCCGAGCGTGTTGGCGGCGAACGCGGCCGCCTTGGCGAACATCGCGCCGCCGGGCGCATCGAGGTTGCCGGTGAGGACGTTGATCGCGTCGACGAGCCAGCTCGCGAGCGTGCCGTACTCCTGCGTGCACGTGCCGATGCGCCCGTAGAGGACCGAACGCTCCGTCGCGAGTGAACGGGCCAGCGAGACGATCGTGGACGCGTCGATACCGCAGCGCGGAGCCACGACGTCGGGCGAGACGTCTCGCGCCGCGCTCTCGAGGGTATCCACACCGTCGACGAAGGGTGCGAGTCGCCCGAGCCGTACGAGCTGCTCGGCGAACAGGGTGTGCACGATGCCGAGCAGCAGGAACACGTCGGCGCCCGGCCGGATGAACACGTGCTGGTCCGCGATCGCCGCGGTCTCGGTGCGGCGCGGATCGATCACGACGATCGTGCCACCGCGCGCTTGGAGCGCCTTCGCGCGGCCGCGGAAGTCCGGCACGGTCCACATGCTGCCGTTCGACACCATCGGGTTCGCGCCGAGGATCACCAAGCGCTGTGCGCGATCGATGTCGGGCACCGGGACGCTCAGCCAGTGGCCGAACATCAGGCCCGCCGAGAGCTGTTTGGGCATCTGATCCAACGTCGACGCGCTGAACACGTTCTTCGTGCCGAGGGCGCGACCCAAGCGCGCGCTGTAGAGGAGCAGCCCGTGCCGGTGCGCGACGGGGTTGCCGATCGAGAGCGCGACGCTGTCGCGATTCGCCGCGAGGATCGGCGCGAGGCGGCGATCGATCTCCGCGAACGCTTCGTCCCATGTCGCCTCCACGTGCACGCCATCGCGCTTGATCATCGGCGTGCGCAAGCGATCCGGATCGTCGTGCAGCTCGCGCAGCGCATTGCCCTTGGGGCAGATGAAACCACGCGAGAGAACATCGGCGTCGTTGCCGCGGATGGAGACGACCCTGTCGCCCTCGATGCCCAGCTCGAGCCCACAAGACGCTTCGCACAGCGGGCAGATCCGATGAGCGGTTCTCATCCAGAGAGGGTGCCGCAATCAGAGGCATTGCGACAGCGCGGATCTGGATCGATGGTCTGGCAATGGCGACGCTTCGTCGGACGTGCGCGCGATGTCTGCGGGAGATCGAGATGCAGGTGGGGCAGCGCGCGTCGTCCCGCGGTGTCGTGTGGTACGCGTCGTATACATGTCCTCACTGTGGGGCGCGGATCGAAGAGGACGATGGCGAGCCAACCCCCGATGACGTTCGGCAAGCCATCCTCGCTGACGAAGGGACCTTCGAGTTGTATGCCGTATCCACGGCCGATCCGATGCGCTTCCTCAAGGTCATGCGTGACGAGCGCAAGCTCACGCTCGAAGAGATCAGCGAGCTCCGCAAGCAGCTGCCGCTGTTAGCGTCGGGAACGCAGGTGGAGATGACGTGGCTCGAGTCGCGCTTCGCAGCGGCCGAGCTCTCGGTCGTCGTGCAGGGAAACGATCGCTAGCGAGCCACGAGCTGCGCACGCGCGCGATAGTCGCTCGCGTAGTCGCCCTCGCCTTTCTTCTCCCACGCGCTCGCGAGATCGCGACAGCGCTCTGCCTCGAGGTACGGCTCGAGCTCGCCGGCAGCGCGCATCGCATCGAGGACCGCGATCGCGTCGTCGATGCGGCCCACGCCGAGGAGCGCGCGACCGCGTGTGTGCTGGATCGCCGGCACGTCCGGGCGCAGCTCGATCGCGCGATCGGCGAGCGCGAGTGCACCGGGCGCGTCGGAAGGCTCGGCGTCGAGGAGCACGCACGCGCGGTTGTTGAGCCACACGGCGCGCTCCTGCGGTTCGAGCGCGGACTCGTCCATGCTCGCGAGCACGGCGCGCGCACGCTCGATGCGTCCCGTCGCGACGTCACAGCCAGCGCGCGAGAGGACGGCCGACCGATCGCGCGAGCGCGTGAACGCGAGCGCTTGCAGGAGGCGATACCGGCGACTCGCCTTGGCGTAGCGCGCCGCTTGAAACGCCGAGTGCGCCGAGCGGGGCAGCCAGAACACGAGCCACACCGTGGCGACGAGGGCGATCACGATGCCGATGGCGATCCAGCGGCGCCCGAACAGCGAGCCGAGGACGACCGGGGCCGCGAGGCAGCCCACCGTCCAACCGACTGCACGTAGGGCGTACACGAGGCAAGGATAGTCCACGCAGGCGGGGTGGAGCATGGTAGACAGCGTCGCCATGTCGGAACGGCTCGTCTCCCTCGGTAAGCGCACGGAAGCGGCTCCCCCGCGGCCCGCGCCTGCCCCTGGCGCGCCCACGGTCTACGTCGAGACGTACGGCTGTCAGATGAACGTCGCGGACTCGGACCTGATCGGCAGCGTGCTGGCGGACGCGGGCTACGCGACCACGACGTCGGCCGACGACGCCGACGTGATCGTCGTGAACACGTGCGCGGTTCGCGAGAAGGCCGAAGAGCGCGTGACGGCGCGCGCCGCGGAGCTGGGCGCCGTGAAGCGCAAGCGTCCGGGCGCCGTCCTCGCCATCGTCGGCTGCATGGCAGAGCACCTGAAGGAAGGGCTCGCCGAGCGTGCCCCGGCCGTGGATGTCATCGCCGGGCCCGACTCCTATCGCCGCCTGCCTGACCTGCTCGCGCAGGCGCGCTCGCCGCACGTGCAGCCGCTGCTCGACATCAAGCTCGACAAGGCCGAGACGTATGAAGGCCTCTCGGGTGCCACCGGCGGCGACGGAGTCTCGGGCTTCGTCACCATCCAGCGCGGCTGCGACAAGTTCTGCACGTTCTGCGTGGTGCCGTTCACCCGCGGTCGCGAGCGCGGAACGCCGCCGCGCGAAGTGCTGCGCCAAGTGCGCGAGCTCGCCGACGCGGGCTATCGCGAGGTCGTGCTGCTCGGCCAGACGGTGAACTCGTACGTCTGGGATCAAACGTCGTTCGCGGAGCTCTTGCGTGCGGTGTGCACGGTCGAGGGCATCGAGCGCGTGCGCTTCACGTCGCCCTACCCGGTCGACTTCACCGACGACGTGATCCGCGCGATCGCCGAGGAGTCCAAGATCTGCAAGTACGTGCACCTGCCGGTGCAGTCGGGCTCGGACGTCGTGCTCGAGCGCATGCGGCGCGGCTACACCGTCGCGGACTACCGCGCGATCGTCAGTGCGCTGCGCGCCGCCATGCCCGACATCGCGCTGTCGACGGACATCCTCACCGGGTTCTCCGGCGAGACCGAAGACGACCACGCGCAGACGCTCGCCCTCATGCGCGAGATTCGCTTCGACTCCGCGTTCATGTTCGCGTACTCGGAGCGCGACCTGACGTTCGCCGCCAAGAAGCTGCCCGACGACATCGACGACGCCACCAAGAAGCGCCGCCTCTCGGAGATCATCGCGTTGCAAGAGAAGGTCTCCGCGGAGGTGTTCGCGGCGCACATCGGGCGCACGGAGCGCGTGCTCGTGCACGGTCCGTCCAAGCGCGACCCTGCTCAGCTGATGGGCCGCACCGACGGGTTCAAGAGCGTGATCCTGCCCGCCGGCGTGGGCGCGATCGGCGAGCTCGTCGACGTGACGATCACGCGCGCCACGATGGCGACGCTGTTCGCGGGTTGATAGCGTCGGCGCATGAAGCGCTTCGCGTTCGCCTCGCTCGTGCTGTTGGCTGCGTGCCCACCGCCGAAAGGCGGCGGCCTCGGCGGCGACGCGTTCCGCGTGATCTACCCCGACGCCGACACGCCGCGCGGGCTCGTGGTCAAGGTCGGCGAGCACATGCAAGCCAAGCCCGCCGCGCAAGACTGCACGGGCCCCGACGGGGCGGAAGGTCGCTGGACGAACACGGGCACCAAGGTCACGACGGGCGAGCTGCCGCCGGGCCTCGTGATCGAAGATGGCGCGATCGCAGGTGTGCCGTCGAAGGAAGGCACGTACCAGGTGACGATTCGCTTCACGGGCGTGACGTGCGCATCGGCTCCCACCGACGACAAGCTCGTGCACGTCACGATCGTCGTCGAGCCGGCGTAGCTGCCCTCATCGCGTGAGCCGCGCGATGATCTCGCGCGCGACACGACGCGAACCGAGCAGCGCGACATGGCCGAGGTCATCGTAGAAGATCGACTCCGCGCCCGGCAGCGGCTTCTGGTGCGCGCCCGGAACGAGGTTGTCCGCCCTCGACCAGATCGTCAGCACGTTGGTCTTCGTCGCGGGAGGCGCGGTCAAGAGACGCGTCATCAGCTTCGAGCCGATGACGAGCTCGCGCCCCGGATGGCCGAGCGGAGCGGAGACGTCCGTGCCGTGTAGCGGCGAGCCGAGCGTGACGAGGTTTGCCACCGCGCCGTCGCCGCCCGCGAGCGTCACGTAGTACATGCCGACGACGCCGCCCATCGAGTGACCGATGATGTCCACCTGGTCCGCGCCGGTCGACTCGCGCACTTGATCCACGAACCAGCCGAGCTGGCGTGCGGCGGCAGCGACGCGACCGAACGTCCAGTACTCGAAGCCGACGATCGGGCCGATGTTCGCCTTCGCGAGACGCGAGCCGAGCAGCACGAAGTTGGCGCGGTTCATCGCGTAGCCGTGCAGCACGATGACCGGACGTGGACCACGCGCGCGAGCGCCGGGCAGCGGCAGATAGCCGACCGGACGCGCGGCCGAGACGAGCAGCGACATGCCCCACTCGCCGAGAGCGCCGCGGAGCGGGCCCGGCTGTTCACCGCGCACGCGACGTACGGCCCACGGCACCAGCGGATAGAGGCCCGTGAGCATGAGCGCGTTGGCGACCACCGCGATTCCACCCCGCCACGCCAGATGGCGAACCGAGTGACGGCGCTGCATGAGCTAGGCGCTGATACCCGGGACGTCCGCTTCGATCTCGCCAGCGACGTCGTCCGGAACGGCGAGGAGCGCGCGCAGCTTCGTCAGCTGCTTTCTCTCCGTGTCGGAGAAGTTGTGGTCGACGACCGCCATGCGACAGGCAGCGCGGTAGATGCCGCGGCGCGACTCGACGGAGAGCGTGGTCAGGTACGTATCCGGAAGCGTCGTGTACGCCTCGAGGAAGCGCGACGCCGTGGCTCGCTCGTCGGGAGTGAGGTCCGCCGTGCGGATCAAGCGCCGGAGTCCCTCGGCTTCAGACTCCGCGAGCACACCGTCGGCCCACGCCACGGCGGCCCACATCCGGATCACGTTCAGGACGGAAGAATCGGACATCTCGCGACGATACTACAA
>JAEYYV010000347.1 GCA_023428295.1 Pseudomonadota bacterium | reverse complement strand
CTTGTAGGCTGTCCGCGAAGCGCTGCTCGGCGAGCGCGCGTGCATCCTGTGCATCCGCGCGCTCGGTCTGCGCGATCGCTCGCTGGCGGTGAGCCTCGTCGCGCTCGCTCGCGATGCGCCAGACGCTGACCGCGCCGACGACGATCAAGACGCCGAGCGCGACGGCGGCGGTGCCGACGACCGCTTTGCGCCGCGCGATCCAGTGACGGATCAGCTGCCACGTCGTGTACTCGTGGGCGGCGACGAGCTTGCCCGCTTGAAAATCGCGCAGGTCCTTCGCGATGCCCTGGGCGGTCGCGTAGCGCTGCGCGGGATCGCGGGCCATCGCGTGCTCGACGATGGCGACGAGCTCGGGTGGCAGATCGGGCGCGAGCTCCGCGAGCGGCGTGGGCCCCTCGAACGCGACCAGCTGGAGGAGCTCGTCGAGCGCCTTGGCCTGCGCGAAGGGACGCACGCCGCAGAGCGCGTGATACAGGATGGCGCCGATCGCGTAGACGTCGGCGCGCTCGTCGAGCTTGTCGCCGATCGCTTGCTCGGGTGGCATGTACGCGGGCGTGCCGAGTACGGAGCCCGCGACGGTCTCGCCGGCTTCGGGTGGGACCGTGCTCGCGATGGGGAGGGCCTCGATCTCCTCGCCGGTCGCGAGGTTCTTGGCGAGGCCCCAATCGATCACGACGGTCTCGCCGTACGCACCGACGAGGACGTTGGCCGGCTTGAGATCGCGATGGATCACGTGCTCGCCGTGCGCGTAGGCGAGGGCGTCGGCGACATCGATGACGTGCGGGAGGAGCGCGAGGCGCTGCGCCTGCGTGGTGCACTCGCCGATCAACGCGTCGAGCGTGCGCCCCTCGACGAGCTTCATCGCGTAGAACGGATCGCCGCTCGGCCAGCGGCCGACCTCGTACACCGGGACGATCGACGGATGCTGCAGGTTCGCGGTGACGAGCGCCTCGCGCGCGAAGCGAAGGATGATGTCCTGCTGCGGGCGCAGCACCTCCTTGATCGCCACGATGCGCCCCGTGCGTGGATCGCGCGCGCGAAACACACGACCGAGGCCGCCGCGCGCCAGCTCGTCGAGCAGCTCGAAGCGATCACCGCCCACGAGCGTGAAGCGCTCGATGCTCGCGCCCTTGAGCTCGTTGCCCACTGTCGAGCGCGCGCTGGAGCGCGAGCTCGTGGATCCGGTGCGGCTCGACGCGGATGGAGGTGGCATCGAGTCGGACGCCACGGTCATCGCGCTCGCGATCGGCGGCGCCGTGATCGTCTTCTGGTACGGCGACTTTGCAGGTGCGCGCGGTGCGGGCGCGGGAGCGGCGACGGTCTCGGCGACGCCCTCGGTGCCGGCGTCCTTGCCGTGCCCGTGAAGCGTTCGATCGAAGCCGCTCGGCTTGTCGTCGGGGTTGTCGCCGGCCACGCGTTACTCGCCGTTCCAGTACCTGACCTTACCCGTATCCATGTGGATGAAGCCGCTGCCGAGGTACAGACCGACGCCGCCGATCTTCTGCGCCTTGGCCCACTCGTGCAGGGTGAGAGTCGCCACACGCGGGATGTAGAAGTCCACGGCGGTCCCATGCGTATGCTGGCTGTCGCGCGCGACTTGGTGACCCTTCTTGCGAAGGATCAAGTTGTACTTCGGGTGGCGAAATGCGGAGACGACCATCGCCTGATCGGACGCGAAGTGCTTTGCCGCGGAGAGCACCATCTCGAGGAGGCGCGGCTCCATCTTCGTCGGCGAGTTCGTGTAGTGATCGCGCAAGAAGCGCGCGGTGATCTCTGGCGATGGCTTCTCGCCCGGCGCGAGGGCGAGCCACTCGTCGGTCCACGTGTTGAACAGATTGACGAGCTTTGCCGGCTTCGTGCCCGGCGCCGGAATGCGCGCGGTGTTCGGCCTCTTCGCCGCGCGCGCGCGATCCTTCTTGGATTGCTGCTCGTGATCGGCGTGCGCGAGCGCCGGCGTGATGACTGCGAGAACGAGGAGCGCTCGCTTCACGACCGCCCGCGAAGTTGGACCAGCGTTCGAGCGGGAAGCACTTCGTTGAGCGAGCCAGAGCGAAAGCCAGCGAGGTCGAGCGCGACGTACGCGAAGCCGAGCTTCTTGCCGAGCGCCACCACGCGCTCGCGCACGCCGGCCGCTGCGATCTGCGAGAGCTCCTCGGTGGGAACCTCGAGCCGCGCGATCGTGTCGTGGAAGCGCACGCGCACCTGCCGGAAGCCCAGGTCGCGCAGGCCGTCCTCGAACGCGTCGACGCGGCGCAGGCGATCCGGCGTGATCTGCGTGCCGTACGGGAATCGCGACGAGAGGCACGCGAGCTGCGGCTTGTCCCACGTACGCAGCCCGAGCTGCCTGGACAGCGCGCGGACATCCGCCTTGGTCATCTGCGCTTCGACGAGCGGCATGCGCGCGCCGCGGTCTCTGGCCGCCGCGATGCCGGGCCGCACGTCGCCGAGGTCGTCGAGGTTGGTGCCGAGCGCGACCGGCGCGCGGAGCTTCTCTGCGATCGGGCCGGCGACATCCATCAGCTCCGTCTTGCACAGCGCGCAGCGATGCGTGGGGTTGTCCGCGAAGCCCGGCACCTCGAGCTCGTGCGACTCGACCACGTGATGGCGATCGCCGAGCCCGAGCTCCGTGGCGAGCGCTTTCGCGTCGGCGACTTCGGAGCGCGCCATCGTCTGCGAGACCGCGGTCACCGCGTGGCACTGATCGCCGAGCGCGCGCACGGCGACGGCGAGCAAGAACGCCGAGTCGACGCCACCCGAGAACGTGACCACCACGCGGCCGTAGCCCGCGAGCTGGCTCTCGAGGAACGCGAGCTTGCCGTCGAGGATCGCCTCGGTATCGGTGTGGTCGGTGTCGCTGCGTTCGGTCATCGCGCGAGCCTCCGTAGATCGATGCGCCACTGTCCGGCACGGTGCTCGCCGGTGCCGAGGACCTCTTGCCCCCACTCGCGCGCGCTGCGCGGAATGTTCCGGACCGCCGGCTCGTGATCCGTGATCACGCGCAACGTCCCGCCCATCGGCAGCGCTTCCATCGCGAGCTTGGTGCGCACGAACGTGAACGGGCAGACCTCCCCGCAGATATCGAGGACGCTATCGATCGCTGTATCGATCGCCCCGTCACCACGTGATGACTCGTTCGGCGCGGACGATGAGGTCAGTGAGCTGGTCATGATCGATACGGCCCGGGGCGACGGGTGGCTCGCCATGCGGGGCGAGCTCCATCGTCTGGAGATACACCACCCAGTCGCGTTCGACCACCCCTGGTGGGGTATCGGCAGCGCCCCCGCGGACGAGGTGCAGGGTCCGCTTCATGTCCACACCTCGACGACGTCGGCCCGCGGCAGCGCCTCCGCGAGATCGACCCCGACGGGATGGCCGAACGAACGCAGGGTCGCCGCGGCGCGCTCGGCGAGCGGCGTCAACAGCGGCTCCTCGATCGCGACCTCGACCTTCTGTCCGCGCAGCGTCACGCCGAGCGCGGCGCGCATGGCCTCGGATTGCCGATGCGGATCGCGCGTGCGAACAACCACGAGGATCACGTGAGCGCCACCACGCGATCGCTCGTGCCGAGCACCGCCGCGTGATCGTCCTGGCTGCCGCGCTCGATGCCGTCCACGAGCTCGAGCCCCACGGCGGAGTTCGAGCACACGATCAGCTCGCAGTCCTCCTCGAGGAACGCGCGCGCCTCGTCGGGGTGCTCCGCGAGCGCGTTCACGCCGGCATCCATCGCGAACATCGAGACCTCGTGACGTGCGCGTCGCGCAGCGCGCGCGATCGCCAGCGCCGATGGTAGATCCGCACGCGTCGCGAGGACGATGCCGATCTTCACGGCCGCCAGCGAGCCACTTCGACGAAGTCCTTCGTCTCGGTGGACCATGCGAACTGCGCGACCTCCATCACCTCGCCGGGACCGACGCCGATCACGACGTGCTGCACGGGATACGACGGGCCTTCTGCCATCGAGCGATCGATGTCGGAGAAGTACGCCGCGCCGTTGGTGTGCGAGTGATAGACGATGCGCGCGGGACGATCGCTGTCGAACGATCGCGCGAGCTCGAGCAGCTCGCGGCCCGCGATCACGAAGCCGGTCTCCTCGGTGCGCTCGGGCGTGAGCGGATGCGCGCCGCTCGCTTGCGCGTTGGTGCACGCGATCGCCTCCTCGACGCTGTCCTCGGCGCGTCCGACGAGATAACCGCAACACTCGGAGGGAAACACCGCGAGCGCGTGCGCGTACATCTCTTTGCGGATCGACTCGGGAATCGCGATCGGCGTCATGACGTCAAGCGTACCCGACTTAGCGGTTCACGACCTCGGCCATCCATCGGGTGGCCGCGAGTCCACCGCGCCAATAGGCGAGGGCCGTGGAATCTCCCGACGTCGTCGGCCACCAGGCGGGGCTCGTCGGAATCGTGACGTCGCGCGGCTGGGCGAGGGCGGCCGCGCGCTCGCTCGTGGGTTCCGCCTGGCTGACGCGCGATTGGATGAGCTTCGTGTCGTGACCGTGTGCGCCGAGCACGGCGAGCTGCGCGGGCGACGCGCCATCGATGACCAGGCCACCGACGCCACCGGCGACGAGGTACGTGGCAGCGATGTGCGCGGCGCTCGGCTCGCCATCGATCTGCACGCGCGCGGCCGCGACCATCAGCGCGGTCTGGCCGAGACCACCCACGTCGGGCAACAGGATGTGCCGCGCGTAGCGACGGACTTGGTCGTCACGCACCGCGACCACCTGCGATCGCGGGGACGATCGAGATCTCGTCGCGATCGGAGACCTTCGCGTCGAGACCACCGAGCTCGCCGATGTCGTCGGAGCCCACGAAGATGCGGATGAACGGCTTCACGTTGCCGTTCTGGAGCAGCTTCGCGCCGATGCCGGGGTGCTTCTTCTCGAGCTCGGCGAGAGCGTCGCGCACGGTGCTCGCGGTGATCTCGACATCGGACGCGCCGCCCGTGAAGCTGCGCAGCGCGCTGGGGACTCGAATGCTCGCCATGGTCAGGTGCCTTTCGCGACGCGCTCGGGTGGCGGCGCAAACGGGGAGATCGGGGCTCTCGCGCATGCCGGACAATCCGGCCGCGCGGCGAAGCGAACGATGCGCGGCTCGGGCACGCGCCTGAGATCGTCGAACACGAGGAGAGCACCCGCGTACGTGCGGTCTCCCGTCACGAGGCCGAGCGCGATCACAGCGGCGACGCCGCCGATCGCACCGACGACGGGACCGAGCACTCCGGCCTCCGCGCACGTGGGCGCTTCCACCGGCTCCTCGAACAGGCAGCGGTAGCACGCGACGCCCGGCGCGCCTGCCATCACGTTGCCGCCATACCGGAGCGCGCTGGCGATGACGTACTGCCTGCCGTTGGCGACCGCCCAATCTGACACCGCGAACTTGGTCAGCGGATCATCGCTCGCGTCGACGATCAGATCGCAGTCGCCGCCGAGATCGTCGGCGCGATCCGCGGTCCACTTCGCGACGTGCGCCGTGGCGCGACCCCCGTTGGCGACGAGCGCCCCTGCCAGTCGCGCGGCCTTGGGCTGATCGAGATCCGCGTTGGTGAACTGCACCTGGCGATGCAGGTTCGACAGCTCGACGACATCGTGGTCGACGATCGTGATCTCCACGCCAGCCGGCGCGAGCGACATCGCGATGGGGCCACCGAGGCCTCCCGCTCCCACGATCGTCACCCGCGTCATGCGGGCTCGTCCTTCCAATCGCGCGGCTTGCTGCAGATCTTGCAGCGGCCGTTGTCGCCGATCACGCCGACGCAGGCGCCGTCGGGGCACAGCTCGCGGCCGCCCGACGCGCGGATCGCGCCGTCCTCGTCGCCCTCGGCGTCATCGTCTTCTTCGTCGCTGTCGTCGTCCTCTTCTTCTTCCTCGTCATCCTCGTACTCGTCGTCGTCGCCCTCGTCGCCATCGTCGGATGACTCGTCCGGGTCGTCGGCGTCGTTCTCGTCGCCGTGGTCGTGATCGTTGACGACGTCCTCGCTCTCCTCGTCCTCGTCCTCGTCCTCGGCCTCGTCATCGTCGTACTCGTCGTCGTCTTCGTACTCGTCGTCCTCGTCGTCTTCATACTCGTCGCCCTTGGATGCGGGCTCGATCGACGCGAGGTCGCCGGCCGTCGCGGTGCCAGCCATCTCGGCCGCCACGCGCGCGAGCTCGGTATCGGATCCCGCGGCGGCCTTGCCCTTCGCGGGCCCCGGCTTGCCGCACACCTTGCACTTGTTGTTCGTGTCGATGACGCCGATACAGCTGCCGTCGAGACACAGCCGTCGCGTGCCCCAGTCCGCCATCGCGCCGAGCGCCGCCGGCGCCGACGGTGCGATGTCGTCCTCGTCCTTCACGATCGGCGGCGCGTCCGTCGGATTGCGCAGCCCGCGCTTTCGCTCGTCGCCCCAGTTCGGCGCCGCGCGCCCGCACGTGCCGCACACGCCGGTCGCGTTGATCACACCCGTGCATCCGCCATCGGGGCACAGCTGACGGCGATCCCATTCCTCCACGGCCATCACGCACCTCCGAGTACGACGAACAGATCTTCGGCGAGATAGAACGTGAAGTCCACGTCGCCGAGACGCAGCACCATGCGCGTGCCGAGCTTCTTCTCTTTGCGCGCCTCGAGCGTCGAGCGATCGAGCCAGCTGCCGTTCTTGGATCCGGCGTCCGCTACGAACCAGTCGCGACCGTCCGACTTCACGTACGCGTGCAACCGCGAGATCGACGCGTCGGTGATCACGATGTCGTTGTTGGGCGTGCGGCCGATCGTGATGCGATCGGGAAACGAGGCGCCGGCCTTCTTGGCCAGCGGGTAGACCTCCACCTCGGGCGAGTCCGCGTACAAGAAGTCCCGGCCGAGCGGCATCGTCTCCTCGACGGTCTCCCCCTCGGCGTCGAGGGTCATCGTGTGCGCGCCTTCGATGGCCGCGGCGCCCGGTCGGAACCGGACGAGCGCGGCCGCGGTCGACGACGCGAGGAACTCTTCCCGGCCGAGCGTGACCAGGTTTTTGTAGTGCTCCGTCGCGTCCACGTCGGGTCCTTATCCCTTACCGGGTGCGGTTGGGCAAGCGGTTGCTTTGTCTTGTCGATTCGTCGGTAACGCCCCTCGGTTCTGGGTTTGACACCCCCGGTGGCGGCACGGTAAACGTGCCCGCCATGTACGACACGTCCGATATCCGCAAGGGCCTCAAGGTGCTCATGGACGGGAACCCGTTCACCGTCATCGAGTTCCAGTTCGTGAAGCCCGGCAAGGGTGCGGCGTTCACCCGCACCAAGTTCAAGAACTTGCTCACCGGCGCGGTGGTCGAACGCAACATTCGCTCGGGCGAGAAGCTCGAGCCGGCGAACGTCGAGACGCGCGACATGCAGTTCCTCTACAAAGAGGGCGGCGATCTGGTCTTCATGGATCAGACGAACTACGAGCAGGTCACCATCTCGACCGACCTGATCGGCGACGCGCACGACCTCATGAAGGACAACCTGCCGTGCACGGTCGTGTTCTTCAACGAGCGCCCCGTGGATGTCGCGCTGCCCACCTTCGTGTTCCTCGAGGTCACGGCGAGCGAGCCGGGCGTCGCGGGTAACACCGCCGCGGGCAACGTGACCAAGGCGGCCACGCTCGAGACCGGCGCCACCGTGCAGGTCCCGCTGTTCATCCGCGTGGGCGACACGATCAAGGTCGACACGCGCACGCACGAGTACGTCGAGCGCGTGAACAAGTAGCGATGTCGCGCGAAGCGCCGGTTCGTAGGCGCCGCGCGGCTCGAGGTGTTGCGTGACCCGCGGGCGCGTGATCGCCGTCGATGGCAACACGGCCATCGTTCGCTGCGAGCGCGACAACGTTCGCGTGGACGATCGCGGCTATCGCCCGGGTGACCTCGTGGACGGCGAGCGCCTCGTTCGCCGCTATGACGGGCCGGCGTACCCCGATCTCTCGACGGAGATCGCGCGCATGCCGCACGCCCGCATCGACAAGATCGTCGCGCGCGCGAAGGCCCTCGCGACCGTGCGCAGCTTCTTCGCGGAGCGCGGCCTCCTCGAGGTGGAGACGCCGCTCCTCGTGCCGAGCCCGGGCCTCGAGATCCATCTCGACGCCGTTGTCGCCGGCTCGGGCTATCTCATCACGTCGCCCGAGTATCAGATGAAGCGCCTGCTCGCCGCGGGCTTCGAGCGCATCTACCAGGTGTGCAAGTGCTTCCGCGACAACGAGCACGGCCCGCATCACGCGAGCGAGTTCACCATGATCGAGTGGTACCGCGCGTACGACGAGCTCGAGTCGATCATCCGCGACACCGAGGAGCTCGTCCACGCGATCGTGATGGCCGTGTCGGGCGCTCCGTTCGCGCGCGTTCTCGACGGAAACTCCGCGCGGCAGATCGATGTCACGCCGCCGTGGCCGCGCATGACCGTGCGCGAGGCGATGTCGCGGTTCGCGGGCGTCTCGGTCGACGGCGACGAGCCCGCCGCGGACATGGTGGCGAAGGTGCGCGCAGCTGGTATCGAGGTCGCCGACGACACGGCGTGGGACGACGCGTTCTTCGCCGCGTTCCTCGCGCGCGTCGAGCCCGCGTTCGCGGCGATGGAGCGACCGCTCGTCTTGTGCGACTGGCCCGCGCCGCTCGCGGCCTTGGCCAAGCGCCGCGACGACGATCCGCGGATCGCGTGGCGCTTCGAGGCGTACGTCGGCGGCATCGAGCTCGCGAACGCGTTCGGCGAGCTGACCGATCCGGTCGAGCAGCGCGCACGGTTCCTCGATGATCAGCGCATCCGTCGGGAGCGTGGGCGCGAGGTTTATTCCATCGACGAGAAGCTGCTCGCCGCGCTCGTCGAGGGATTGCCACCCTCTGCCGGGATCGCGCTCGGCTTCGACCGCCTCGTGATGCTCGCCACAGGGGCGCCGCAGATCGCCGACGTTTTGACGTTCGCCGCGTCGGAGCTGTGAGAGGCTGCGCGCATGTCGCGCATCGTCGGTTCGTTGGTGATTTGCAGTGTGGTGTCGAGCGTCGCGCTCGCGCAGCCGGGTGGGTACGCACCTCCGCCGCCCGCGCCGCAGCCGTACGCGCCGCAGCCGTACGCGCCGCAGCCGTACGCGTATCAGCCGGTGCAGGTGCAGCTGACGCCGGAAGAAGCAGACATCCTCGACCGCGGCCCGATCAACGACGGCGCGCACATCGGCGGTGGGCTCATCTCGCTGTTCTTCGGCTTCGGTATCGGGCAAGCCGTGCAGGGACGGTATGGCGACACGGGATGGATCTTCACGGTCGGCGAGCTGGGCTCGCTCACGCTCATGATCTACGGCATGTCGCAGCTGTTCAACGACTGCTACGACTACGGCTACGATCGCTCGTGCAACAACAACACGGGCGGCACCTCGCTCATCATCGGCGCGCTCGCGCTGACGGGCTTCCGCATATGGGAGGTGGTCGACGCGTTCGCGGCGCCCGCGTCGCACAACCGTCGCTACAAGGACATCCAGATGCGCGTGAACGGATACGCACCGCCGCGCTGGGGCCTGTTCTCGGGACGGACGATGGATCGTCAGGCCTCGGTGACGGGTCTCGAGATCAAGTTCTGATCAGCTCGGCATCTCCATCAGCGTCCAGTACTTGTTGAGCGTCGCCATCACTTCGGCGAACTCGGTGAACGTGACCGGCTTCAGCAGGTAGCCGGCGACGTTGAGCTGATACGCCTCGACGCGATCGCGATCCTCGTTCGACGTGGTGAGCACGACGACGGTGAGCGGTGCGAGGGCAGGGTCCTTGCGAATCTCGCGCAAGCACTCGATGCCGTTCATGCGCGGCATGTTGATGTCGAGGAGGACCACGCGGCGGCTCGGCGGCACGGTCTCGTTGCGGAGCATCTCGAGCGCTGCGATCCCGTCGGTGGCGACAAAGATCGGGTTCGTGATGTTCGCCTTCGCGAATGCTCGACGGACGGTCATCACGTCCACTTCGTCGTCTTCTACCAGCAGGATATTCAGCGCGCGCTCATCCATGACGCTTCGCTCCTTCAACCTCGGCGGGCCACGTGAAGTAGAAGGTCGCTCCGCTGCCGGGCTGCGATTCGACCCATGCCGTACCTCGATGCGACTCGACGATCTTGCGAACGACCGAGAGGCCGATGCCCGTGCTCTCGACCTTGTCGCGACGCTCGAGCGTTTGGAACAGTCCCCAGATCCGATCGTGGAACTCCGGCGCGATGCCCACGCCGTCGTCGGCGACCGCGAACTTCCACCAATCGCCGTCGCGCTCCGCGGACACGGTGATCCGCAGCTCGCGCTCCGGGTTGTACTTGATCGCGTTGCTCATGAGGTTCAAGAGGATCTGCTGTAGCTGCGCGCGCACGCCGGACACGCGCGGAAGCTCGCCGACCTCGATCGACGCGGTCGAGGGTGGAGCGAGCAGCTCCCACACCTCGCGCGCGAGGCTCCCCATCTCGACGTTCACGGGCTTGGGATCGCGCTCGCGACCGGCGCGGCTGTACGCGAGGATGCCGCCGATCAGGTTCTCGAGGCGCAGCACGCGACCGCGCAAGAGGTGCATGTGCTCGCGCGTCTGCGCACTCATGTTGTCGCCGAGATCGTCCTCGATCCATTGCGAGAGGTTCGCGATGCCGCGCAGCGGCGCTTTGAGATCGTGACTCGCGACGTAGGCGAACTGATCGAGCTCGGAGTTCGATTTCTCGAGCGCGGCGATCAGCTCGCGTGCCTCGCTGAACAGTCGCGCGTTGTCCATGGCGATCGCGGCGGTGCTCGCGACGCTGGCGATCACCTTCTCGGTGTCGAGCGTGAACTCGGAGGTCTGATCGTGCGCGAAGAGCAGGACGCCGATCCGGAAGCTCTTGCGGCCTGTCACGGGAATAGCGAGGAAGCTGGCGATCGGTGATTGGCCCTCTGCCAGTGGCAACATCGCCGCGAGCTCGGCCGCGCGCGGCTCGGCGTGCATGTCGTCGACGCGCACCAACCCGTCGAGCGACGGCATCGGGCGCGGGTGAGCGAGCGCGCCGCCCGTCGCGGCGACAAACGCGGGCGCGTCGTCGTCGATCTTGGCCGACGCGCGCCACACGAAAGCGCCGGCGCGTGCTCCCGTCAGCGCGGTCGCCGTGGCGATCACCATCTGCGCGAGCACCTTCGCGTCGACCTCGGCCGCGGATTGCGCGGTGAGCTCGTAGAGGCGCTCCAGGCGATCGGCCTGTGCGCGCAGCTTGGTCTCCGCGCGACGCCGCGCTGCATCCGCGGTCTTGCGTCCGATGCCGAGCGAGATGGCGTCGGCGATCGTCGACAGCGAGTTGAGCATGTCGTGATCGAGCGCGCGTCGCGAGTACATCGCCATCACGCCGACGATCCGATCCTCGACGCGCAGCGGATATCCAGCGAACGAGACGATGCGCGCCACGCGTGCCCACTCGGACGCGTTCAGCGTGGGATCCGTGGTGACCTCGTTGGTGAGATACGGATTGCACGTCTCCGCGATCTCGCCGATCTTGCCGTGACCGAACGCGAGCTTCGCTTGGAGATCCGGGAGGTCGAGACCGGCGTGCGCGGCGAGCTCGAGATAGTCACCGGCGGTGTCCGCGACCCAGATGCGCGCGACCGCCGCTTCGAGGTGACGAGTCATCGCCACCGCACAGCGCTGCAGCGACGCGGACAGCGAGTCCTCGCGCGTCAACGCGTCGCCGATCTCGCCGATCAGCAGCGCCTGCTTGGCCTGGCCGCTCTCCAGGGTGTGGCCGTGCACCTGCCGGAGGCTGATGAGCAGACCGCCGTCCTGGGTGGGGAGCGCGCGCGCTTGGCACCAGCCCACCGACGGCAACGCGCTCTCGGTCAAGAGCTCCGTGCGATCCGACATCGCATAGCGAAAGCCCGAGGCGAACGCCGTGTGCTCCAGATCCGGACATCGGTCCCAGATCGTTGCGCCGTTCGCGCCGATCAACCGCGACGCCTCGGGGTTCGCAAACAGGACCCGCCAGTCACTTCCCACCAACACGACACCGTGGGGCAAGAGCTCGAGGATCGCGGTGGAGTCGGTAGCGGCTGCCAGCACGGTGGAGACACGATATGCAAACTTCGTGTGAGTGCAGCCTCGCCGACGGTGATGCGTCCGTGAGTAGAAAACGCACGGGTAGCGGCGTGACAGCGGCGCACGCGGGCGACTACCCGACCCGACGAGGATCGTGATTGTCGCGATCGCGCACGCCGTAGCAGAGGCGCACGGCGGGATCGTTACGCGGACGCGGAGTTACGCGCGTCGTCCTCGGGTCGTGCCGAGCGACGACCGCCACCGCTGCCCCTGCTCGACTTGCGAACGCTGCGCGCACGGTCGAGCAGCGGCTTCACGAACTGGCCGGTGTACGACGCGGGATTCTTTGCGACCTGCTCGGGCGTTCCCACCGCGATCACCTCACCACCCGCGGCGCCGCCCTCGGGACCCAGATCGATGATCCAGTCCGCGGTCTTGATGACGTCGAGGTTGTGCTCGATCACGAGCACCGTGTTGCCGCCGTCGACCAGGCGGCCGAGCACCTCGAGCAGCTTCTTGACGTCGCCGAAGTGGAGGCCCGTCGTGGGCTCGTCCATGAGGTACAGCGTGCGGCCCGTCTGCACGCGAGCGAGCTCGCGCGCGAGCTTCACGCGCTGCGCTTCACCACCGGAGAGCGTGGTCGCGGGCTGGCCGAGCGAGATGTAGCCGAGGCCCACGTCGACGAGCGTGTTCATGATGCGCGACAGCTGCTTGTGGTGCTGGAACAGCTCGGCCGCTTCTTCGATCGGCGTGTCGAGCATCTCGGCGATGTTCTTGTCCTTGTAGGTCACGCGCAGCGTGGCGTCGTTGTAGCGCCGGCCCTTGCAGACCTCGCACGTCACGAACACGTTCGGCAGGAAGTGCATCTCCACTTCGCGCACGCCGGCGCCCTCGCACGCTTCGCAGCGTCCGCCGCCTTGCTTGGCGCTGACGTTGAACGAGAAGCGTCCCGCTTCGTAGCCGTACGTCTTGGCGATGGGCATGTTCGCGTAGAGCTCGCGAATGAGATCGAACGCCTTGGTGTACGTCGCGGGGTTGCTGCGCGGGGTGCGGCCGATCGGCTGCTGATCGATCACGATGCACTTGTCGACCTTGCCGAGGCCGGTGAGCGAATCGTACGGACCGACGCGATCGAGCGAGCGGTGCAGCATGCGATTGAGGGCAGGGTGCAGCGTGGCGTTGATGAGCGAGGACTTGCCCGCACCGGACACACCCGTGACCGCGACCATCACGCCGAGGGGAATCTCGACGGTGACGTTCTTCAGGTTGTGCTCGCGTGCGCCGGTCAGCTTGACCCAGCTCGACGGCTCGCGGCGCTGCGCGGGGACCTCGATGCGCTCGGTGCCCGCGAGGTAGCGACCCGTGATGGACTGCGCGACCTTCTTCACGTCCGCGGGCGTGCCCTCGGCGACGACCTTGCCGCCGTGGCGCCCGGCGCCCGGACCGAAATCGACGACCCAGTCCGCGGCCTCGATGGTCGCTTCGTCGTGCTCGACGACGAGCACCGTGTTGCCGAGATCGCGCAGGCGATGCAGCGTGCGGATCAGCCGCTCGTTGTCGCGCTGGTGCAGACCGATGGACGGCTCGTCGAGAACGTAGAGCACGCCGGAGAGCTCGCTGCCGAGCTGCGACGCGAGACGAATGCGCTGCGCTTCACCGCCAGACAGCGTGCCCGCGCTGCGGTGCAGCGTCAGGTAATCGAGGCCGACGTCGAGGAGGAACGTCAGGCGGTTCTTGATCTCCTTGAGCACCTCACCGGCGATCTGCGCGCGCGAACCGGTGAGCTTCATCGTGGAGATGAACTCGAACGCCTGCTTCACGGTCATGCCGGTGACGTCGACGATGGGCTTTTGGTTCACGAACACCGCGCGCGACTCCGGCCGCAATCGCGTGCCGTGACACGAGGCGCAGGGAATCGACGCGAAGAACTGCTCGTAGTGGGTGCGCGTCCGCTCCGACGACGACTCGCGGTGACGGCGCTCGAGCTGCGCGAGGATGCCCTCGTAGCGCATCGCCCACTCACCCGTCGAGTGCTTGCCTTCCCACGCCACGGTCACGCGCTTGTCGCCCGTGCCGTGCATCAGCACGTCGCGCTGCTTCTTGTCGAGCTTGTTCCACGGCTTGTCCAAGTCGATCTTGAACGCCTTGGCGAGCGACTTGACGATGTTGCTCGTCCAGCCGGAGTCCTTGGCGATCGCCTCGCCCCACACGGCCACCGCACCATCGCGAATGGAGCGCGTCTGATCCGGAACGACGAGGTCGGGATCCGCGGCCAACCGATCGCCGAGGCCGTTGCACTCGACGCACATACCGAGCGGCGAGTTGAACGAGAAGCTCTGTGGCGACAGCTCGGGGAAGCCGATGCCGCACGTGGGGCACGCGTTCGCCTCGCTGAACACGCGTGGCGTCTTCTCGCCCGCGACGTCGACGATCAGCTTGCCTTTGCCCTCGCGCAGCGCGGTCTCGACGCTGTCCGTCAAGCGCCCCTTGTCCTTGGCGCCGATCGTCACGCGATCGATCACGAGCTCGATCGAGTGCTTCTTCTGCTTCTCGAGCGCGTCGACATCCTCGAGGCGCACGATCATTCCATCGATGCGCACGCGCACGAACCCCGCCTTGCGCAGCTCCGCGAACAGCTCGCGGAACTCGCCTTTGCGGTTCTCGGCCTTGGGCGCCATGACCGTGACCTGCGACTTCTCGGGCAGCGCCGCGAGCTCGTCGACGATCTCACCCGCGGTGCGGGCACCGACGGGGCCACCGCAGCTATAGCAACGCTGCTCTCCCGCGCGCGCGTACAGGACGCGCAGGTAGTCATAGATCTCGGTGATGGTGCCGACCGTCGAGCGCGGGTTGCTCGACGCGGACTTCTGCTGGATCGCGATCGTCGGCGACAGGCCGCGAATGCGCTCGTACTTCGGCTTCTCCATCTGCCCGAGGAACTGCCGCGCGTACGCGGACAGCGACTCGACATAGCGCCGCTGCCCCTCGGCGTAGAGCGTGTCGAACGCGAGGCTGGACTTGCCCGACCCGGACGGCCCGGTGATCACGACGAGCTGGTGCTTGGGCAACTCGAGGCGATCGACGACGAGGTTGTGCTCCCTCGCACCTTCGATAACGATCTCGTCGGGCTCGCGTTCGGGTGCATGACGACCGGGACCCAACGAGCTTCGAGCCATAAGGACCGCACCCTACGGAGCAAGTGTTCAGGCGTCAAGCCAGCCTGGCGCCAGCGATCGGGCAGGACGAGAAATCCTGACAACGATCGGTCAGGTTTGCCGTCGGAGATAGATCGCGAGCATCGCCGTCGTCGCGCGTATGCTCGGCTCATGCGCACCGCCTCGATCTGGCTCCTCGTCGCTGTCGTGGCGTGCGACCGCGATCCACGGGGAAGGTCCGAGATGGTCGACGCGGCCGTCCCGCTCGATGTCCCCGTCGACTCGGCGATCGATCCCGCGCTCGTGCCCTTCACCGCATCGGGCAGCACGCCGGTGGGCAGCCTCGACTTCGTCCGCTACATCCGCGCGACGTACAAGGCGGGCTTCTGCCGAGCAGGGTTCTATGTCGATCTCCGGAGCACCAACGAGGTCTACCCGAACAATCAAACGTTGAGCCTCTACATTCCGGCGCCGGCAGGCGAGACACCACCGAGCCGGATCCCGGTGACAGCGCAGGTCTGGCTCGATGAAGAGACCAGCGCGTACCAGGAAGACGCTGCGTACTTCGATGTCGATGACATCGCCGTTCCGGTCGTCTACACGTCGTCCAGTATGCTGCGCCTCGCGGGTCGCCTCGGGGCCAACGCCGATGGCTGGATGTTCGATATCCCGATCGACATCACCGCGACGCAGGGCCTGTGCATTTAGCGCGCGCGTTTTACACCAGACGAGCTACAGGCTCCCGAGGCCGTGGCTTCCCGAGAAGAACCAGACGATCACGGAGATGGGCCACAGCGCCATGAACATCCCGAGCGCGACGCCCGCCATCCGCGCGAGCGAACGCGTTCCGCTCGCTGCCGTCTCGGTCGCGTGCTGATACACGAGCGCCGATCCGGACGTGTTCGCGATGCGCGCGATCGGGACGAGCGGCGGTAGCGTCGGGCGAATCGCGAGCACGAGGACCTTCACGCCGAGGTAGCCCGACGCGAGCCACACCATCAGGAAGGTCACGAGAACGGCAAGCACGCGCACCATCGTAGCGAGCGGCGCGCGCCGAGCGGGTTACGTCGCGATGCGTCGACGGGTACTGGTGGGGTCACACCATCAGCAGCCAGAGCACGAACAGGATCGGCCACAGCATCAAGAACAGACCCAGCGTCACGCCGACGGACTTGCCGATCTTGCGCGTTCCGCGCTGCGCGAGATCGGCGGACGTCTGGTAGGCGTACTCGGCGCCGCCCGCGTTGGTGATACGCGCGGTCGGAATCGGTGGATCGGCGACGGGGTGGGTGACGAGCTGGATCAGCTTGTAGCCGGCGTAGCCCGAGCCGAACCACAAGAGTCCGACGACCAGCAGCACGAGCTCCATGCGGCAACGCTAGCCGCAAAACGACCGAGGGCCCGGCGAAAACATCGCCAGGCCCTCGTTTCTCGGCGTTAACGCCGAGCGGATCGATCAGGCGCGCGCGCGCTCGACCGTGACGTCGTGCTCGTTGTGCTGCGTGCCGTTGAGCGCCTCGATGATCGAGTCGACCGTGTCCTCGGGGACGCGAACGTGCGCGTGTGCGTCGCGCAGGCTCACCGAGCCGATGCAAGCGGTGTCGCCGCCGATCGGACCCGCGAGCAGGGCGCGCAGATCGTCGGCCGAGACGCCGTGCTTCTTGCCGAGGCTGATGAACAGGCGAGCCTGCGTGTCAGCGACCGCGACGGGCGGCGCAGACACTGCGGTGTCTCGCTTGGAGCGACCGCTCTTCGTCTTGTCCGACGCCTCGGTCTTCTCGCGGCGCTTCTCGCCGCGCTCACCGCGCTCGCCACGGTCGCGACCACGGCCTCGCTCGCGACGCGGACGCTCCGCGGCGGGCTCGGCCTCGGCCGACGCCTCGGTCGTCTCGGCAGGCGCGTCGGGGGCGGTCTCGGTGCGCGTGGACTTCTCCTCGGCCCACGTCTCCCAGAACTCGCGCGTCTCCGCGGTCGCTTCCTTCTTCTTGCCCTTCTTCTCGCTGCCACGATCGGCG
>JAEYYV010000337.1 GCA_023428295.1 Pseudomonadota bacterium | reverse complement strand
GCCAATGACTTCCGCCCGCGCTGGTCGCCCGACGGGCGTCGGCTCGCGTTCGTCTCGACGCGCAGCGGCAACGGCGACGTGTACGTGCTCGACATCGCGACCAACGCCCTGCGCCGCGTCACCTACGATGACGGCGCCGAGCAACTCGACGCCTGGTCGCCGGACGGCGAGTGGCTGTACTTCTCGAGTTCGTCGCAGGACATCGCCGGCATGCAGGACGTGTATCGCGTGCGGGCCAGCGGCGGCACGCCGATGCGCGTCGCCGGCGACCGCTATGCCAGCGAGTACTGGGCCGCGCCGGCACCCGACGGCCGCCGACTCGCCATCACCGCGCGCGGCGTGACCGCCGGCCAGTGGTGGCGTCGCGGCTCGTCGCACATCGACGAAGCCGAGATCTGGACCGTGACGCTCGACGCGACGCCGACGTATGCGCGCGTTTCCAGCGGCGAGCGGCCCGGCAAGGGACGCGACGTGTGGCCGATGTGGCTGCCCGACGGACAGACGTTGCTCTACGTCAGCGACCGCGGCGGCGTGGAGAATCTCTACCGTCAGCGCGTCGGCAGCGCCGAGCGCGAGGGGCTGACGCGATTCACCGATGGCCGCGTGCTCTGGCCGCGCCTCGCGCGCGACGGCAGCGCCGTGTACTTCGAGCGCGACTTCCAGGTCTGGCGCCTGGCCCTCGACGGCTCCGCGCCGGCGCCGCTGGCCATCACGCTGCGCGGCAGCGCCACGCGGCCGCAGACGGAACGCCTCGCCCTGGGCAGCGTGCAGGAGTTCGCGCTCTCGCCCGATGCGAAGAAGCTGGCCGTGATCGTGCGCGGCGAACTCTTCGCCGCCGACGCCAAGGAAGGCGGCGAGGCGACGCGCCTCACCACGAGCGTCGTGCCCGAGGGCATGCCGGCCTGGGCGCCGGACAGCCGCCGCATCGTCTTCACGGCGTGGCGCGGCGAGAAGGCCGGGCTCTTCCTCTATGACGTCGCGGCCCGCAGCGAGCGTGCGCTCACGCCGGGTGGCGATGACGTGAACCCGCGCTTCTCGCCCGACGGCAAGCTGGTGGCCTTCGTGCGCGACGGACGCGAGCTGCGCGTCGTCGATGTCGCGAGCGGGGCCGAACGCCTGCTCGCCACGGGCCGCCAGTTGGGGCGCGTGCCGTTCATTCCCGACGGTAACTTCGAGTTTTCGCCGGACGGCTCGCACCTCGCCTACCTCGACATCACCGAGCGCGGCTACCAGAACGCCTTCGTCGTGCCAGTGGCCGGCGGCGCGGTCCGGCAGGTGAGTTTCCTGGCCAACGCCTTCGGCGGCTCGATCACCTGGAGCGCCGACGGCCGCTCGCTGTTCTTCACGAACGCGCAGCGCACCGAGGACAGCCAGGTGATCCGCGTGGACCTCGTGCCGCGGGGCCCCGCGTTCCGCGAGGCGCGCTTTGACGCGCTGTTCACCCGGGACTCCGCCGCCGCGCCGCGCGTGCGCGTGGATACCGCCGGCCTGCGGCGTCGCGCGAGTGCGCTGCCGATCGGCCTCTCGGTGAACAGCGTCGCGGTGAGCCCCGACGGGAAGACGCTCGCGCTGGTCGGCTCCGCGGCCGGCCAGACCCAGATCTGGAGCTGGCCGCTCGAGGAAGGCACGGGCGAGGCGCCGCAGCTGCGGCAGGTCACGTCGAACGCCGGCGGCAAAGGCAACCTGCGCTGGTCGCCCGACAGCAAGGAACTGTGGTTCCTCAGCGGCGGCCGCGTGCAGGTGATCGGCGCCGAGAACCGGCAGCTGCGCAGCGTCAGTCTCACGGCGGTGCTCTCGGCGGACTTCGCCGGCGAGCGCGACGAGGTGTTCCGCCAGGTCTGGGGCTGGACGGCGGAGAACTTCTACGACGAAGACATGCACGGCGTCGACTGGCCGGCGATGCGGGCGCGCTATGCGCCAGTCGTCGCCGCGTCGCAGACGCCGGACGAGATGCGCCGGGCGCTGGGCCTGATGATCGGCGAGTTGAATGCCTCGCACACCGGCGTCGGCGGCCCGTCGTCGCAGGCGCCGTTCACTGGCCGCCTCGGGCTCGATTTCGACCGCAGCGTCGCGGAGCGTGATGGCGCGCTGCGGATCGCAGCGATCGTGCCGAACGGTCCGGCCGACGTGGTGGGTGGCATCGCCGTCGGCGACTACCTGATCGCCGCGAATGGCGTGGCGCTGCGCGGGGCGAATCTCGATTCGGTCCTGCAGCACACGACCGGCCGTCGCGTCACGCTGCGCGTGAGCGCGAATGCCGACGGTCGCGCCGCGCGCGAGGTCGCGGTGCAGCCGGTGAGCACCGGGGCGGAGAAGGGGCTGCGCTACCGGGCGTGGGTCGAGGAGCGTCGCGCGTACGTGGCCAAGGCCAGCAACGGCCGGCTCGGCTACGTGCATATGCTCGATATGGGCGAGGGGTCGCTGCGGCAGCTGTACGTGGACCTCGACGCCGAGAACCAGGGGCGGGACGGCGTGGTGATCGACATCCGCAACAACAACGGCGGCTTCGTGAACGCCTATGCGCTGGATGTGTTCGCGCGTCGGCCGTACATCACGATGGAGCGGCGGGGGACGGGCGTGGAGGCGTCGGCGCGGCAGGAGTGGGGCGAGCGGGCGTACGAGAAGCCGACCGTGCTCGTGACGAACCAGCATTCGCTGAGCGACGCCGAGGACTTCACGGAGGGGTATCGGGCGCTGGGCCTGGGGCCGGTGATCGGCGAGCCGACGTCGGGCTGGATCATCTATACGAGCAACGTGACGCTGTTCGAGGGCACGTCGCTGCGGATCCCGTTCATCCGGATTCGGGATGCCGAGGGGAAGGATATGGAGCTGTTCCCGCGTCCCGTGGACCAGCGGGTGGACCGCGCGATGGGCGAGGAATACCGCGGGGTGGACAGCCAGCTGGATGCGGCGGTGCGTGCGCTGCTGGCTCGGTTGCGCTGAGGCGGTTGTTGGCGCGAATCCCCGCGTAGAATCCCCCGCCTCGAATCCGTTGACCGAGGCGGGGCGGCTCGGTTAAATTGAAAGGCTGTCTAGGTTTACCTTCCGTTCTCACTTCGTTCTTTTCGGTCCGACTATGGCACTGCCGGCCACGCAAATCCGCCGCGGGATGGTGATCGTCTTCGAGGGCGATCCCTGCCGTATCATCGAGTTCCGCCACCACACGCCGGGCAACCTGCGCGCGATGGTGCAGGCGAAGCTCAAGAACCTGCGCTCGGGCAACAACTTCGAGCATCGTTTCCGCGCCGACGACCAGATCCACAAGGCGGACATGGAGACGCAGGAGCTGCAGTTCCTGTACAAGGCGGGCGACACGTATCACTTCATGAACACGGACAACTACGAGCAGCTCGAGATGGACGACGAGACGCTCGGAGACAATGCCCAGTGGATGCAGGACAACATGATGGTGATGGTGGAGTTCTATAACGGCAAGCCGATGTCGGTGCAGCTGCCGCAGTTCCTGAACTTCACGATCACGGACACGGCGCCGGTGATGAAGACGGCGACGAAGACGGCGAGCTCGAAGCCGGCGGTGCTGGAGAACGGCGTGACGATCAACGTGCCGGAGTTCATCGCGACGGGCGAGCGCGTGCGCGTGAATCCGAACACCGGCGAGTACATGGACCGCGCCAAGGACTGAGGTGAGGACGGATGACGAATGACGGATGATTGAAGCGTCCGTCCTCCGTCATCCGTCCCCAGTTGAAAAGCTGAGAGCGCCCTACTATTTTTCGCATTCTCCGGTCCAAACGGGCCGCGGTATGGTGGCTGTAGCTCAGTCGGTTAGAGCATCGGATTGTGGTTCCGAGGGTCGCGGGTTCGAATCCCGTCAGCCACCCCTCGAAGTCTTAGGTCCGTAGCTCAATTGGTAGAGCACCGGTCTCCAAAACCGGCGGTTGGGGGTTCGATTCCCTCCGGGCCTGTGTTAGGGACGGATGACGGAGGACGGAAGCTGGACGCGGCGCGATGGCGAGCATCCGTCATCCGTCATGTAGCATCGACGGCGGTATCGTCTAGAGGCCTAGGACACAGCCCTCTCAAGGCTGGAACACGGGTTCGAATCCCGTTACCGCTACTGCAGGAAGCTGGATCGCTGGTGTGGCACGGCAGGACATCGGCCCCATCGTCTATCGGCTAGGACGGCACCCTTTCAAGGTGCAGAGACGGGTTCGATTCCCGTTGGGGCTACTTTTCGCCCCCTGCGGGGGTGGGACGCTGGACGTCTGACGGAAGGCGGAAGTGCAGGTGAAGGATCGGGTGACCGTTCCCAGCCGGTGCACGACGTAGGTGGTGTTTGGGGGCGTAGCTCAGTTTGGTTAGAGCACTCGACTGTCACTCGAGAGGTCGCGGGTTCGAGCCCCGTCGCTCCCGTAGTATGGATGGATGACGGATGACGGATGCTGCTGGCTTCCGTCATCC